>JAJDOD010000095.1 GCA_022340315.1 Silicimonas sp.
CCCGCCCGTGTGAGTATTGTCGTGGTCCGCTCGCGCGCGATGGGCGTGTCCAGCAACACGACCTGATCGGCATGGTCCAGCAGAAGCATCCGCCGCGATGAGATCGCGAGCAAATCGGTTTGCGCCACGATGTCGAGGGTCCGCGATGCTGACCGCCGGAGTCGTGGTCGTCGAACCGACCGGCGCCGATACCGAGTTGTTCCTCAAGATCGGCGAGACTCGTTTCACCGTAACCCTGCGCGGCCGCGCCTCTGCCAAGCCGGGCGAGCGCATCGGTTTGAACTACGACACCGGCGCGGCCCACCTGTTCGACGCCGAAAACGGCCTTCGGCTCGACTTGCCAGCCAGCTAGCGCAATACACGGGAAGGCAGAAGCTTGCCAGAGCACTCGCCGAAGCCGATCTGGAAACCGTTGCCCAGTGCCGCGCCCCTCAGCGTCAGGGTGTCACCATCCTCGATAAACGTTCGGGTCCCGCCGTCGATCTCGATAGCTTCCCTGCCGCCCCAGCTCATCTCCAGCAGCGACCCCCGGCTTGCCTTGCCCGGCCCCGAAATCGTGCCCGAACCCAAGAGGTCACCCACCCGCATCGGGCAGCCCGACGAGCTGTGGTGCGCAAGTTGCTGAGCGGTGGAGTAGTACATCTCGCGGAAATTCGTGCGCGAGATCACCGTCTCGCGCCCGCCCTCGGGCGTCAGTCCGATCTCAAGCGCGATGTCGTAGTTCATCGGCCCCGGCTCCGCGAGATAAGGCAAAAGCGGCAGTTCGCGTTCGGGCGGAGCGACGCGGAACGGCTCGAGCGCTGCGGCGGTGACGATCCAGGGCGAAATCGTGGTGGCGGTCGCCTTGGCCTGGAAGGGGCCGAGAGGCTGGTATTCCCACCCCTGAATGTCGCGGGCCGACCAGTCGTTGAGGAGCACGAAGCCGAAGATGTTGTCGAAGGCCTCGCCCACCGCCAACGGCCCGTCCGAGGCCTGCCCGACCACGGCCCCCATCTCCAGTTCGATGTCGAATCGCCGGGAAGGCCCGAAGCGCGGCACCTCGTCATTCGGGCCCTTCAACTGGCCGTGCGGCCGCCTCACCGGCGTGCCCGAAACCACTACCGACGAAGCGCGTCCGTTGTACCCGATGGGAATGTGCAGCCAGTTTGGTGGCAGAGCGTTCTCGGGCCCGCGGAACATCGAGCCGACGTTGAAGGCGTGGTTCCGGCTTGCGTAGAAGTCTGTGTACTCCGCGACCGTGAAGGGCATGTGCAGCCTGGCATTTTCCAGGGCAACCAGGTCGCCGGGGCGGGGCGGTTCGCCTTCGGACAGAAGCCTGGTCAGTTCGGTGCGAAGCCGCGCCCATTCCGCGAGCCCGCGCTCCATGAAACTGTTCCAGCTTCCCGTGCCCAGTGTCCCGCCGAAGTCGAGCACTCCCTCGGTTTCCAGCGCTGCCAGGTCGAGGATGCTGTCTCCGATCGCGGTCCCGCAGCGGGGTGCGCCGCCGTCCGTCGAGAATACCCCGTACGGCAGGTTGTTGAGCGGAAAGTTGGTTTCGGGCGCATTGGCGCTCTCGACCCAGGAGCGGATCAGGTTGGTCATATTTTCTCCGTCAGGTGGCATCTGGCTGGTTTTCAGGGCGCGCCGCGTCGAAGGCGGCAAGGGCAAGGCAGTGGGTTTCGATCTCGATCAGACGGTCGAACGGGCCAAGGTCACAGCCCCAGCGGTGCGCATTGTATAGCTGCGGTACCAGGCAAAGATCGGCCAGCCCCGGCGCATTCCCGAAACAGAACGCGGTGTCCGGCGCGATAAGCTTCGAAAAGGCGGCAAAGCCCCGCGTCATCCAGTCGTTCATCCAGGCGGCGGCTGCCTCCTGGTCGTGCCCCATCTCCTTGAGTTTCTGCACCACGCGCAGGTTGTTTACCGGATGCACGTCGGTCGCGATTCCTAACGCAGCGGCCCGCACTTCTGCCCGCTTGACGGGGTCGGCGGGCAGAAGTGCGGGGTCGGGACGAGTCTCCTCCAGCCAGTCGAGGATCGCCATTGACTGCGTCAGTACCGTGCCATCTTCCAGCACCAGCGTCGGCACGCCCAGTCCGGGGTTCAGCGCTGCGTATGCCTCGGTCTGCTGCTCACCCGCGGCCAGATTGACCGCCACCGTCTCGTAACCCACGCCCTTGAGGTTCAACGCGATCCGGACCCGGTAGGACGTTGTCGACCGCCAATAGGTGTAAAGCTTCATTTCTCACCCGGCGCGCCGTCGAACTTCTTCTCCAGCGTCGCCCAGACGTCGATGTAGTCCTCTTGCAGCGGCGCTTCTTTCCCTGCGAATTTCGTCAGGTGCTGGGGGAAGCGCGTCTCGAACATGAACGACATGGTATTGTCCAGCTTTTCTGGCTTAAGCTCGGCATTGGACGCGCCCTCGAAGGCGTTTCGGTCCGGCCCGTGCGGCAGCATCATGTTGTGGAGCGAAAGTCCCCCCGGCACGAAGCCCTTCGGTTTGGCGTCGTACTGACCGTAGATGTTGCCCATCAGCTCGGACATGACGTTCTTATGGTACCAGGGCGGGCGGAACGTGTCCTCCATCACCATCCAGCGCTCGCGGAAGAGCACGAAGTCGATGTTTGCTGTGCCGGGAACCCCCGAGGGCGCGGTCAGCACGGTGAAGATCGACGGGTCAGGGTGGTCGAACAGGATCGCGCCAACCGGGCAATAGGTGCGCAGGTCGTACTTCAGCGGCGCATAGTTGCCATGCCAGGCCACCACGTCCAGCGGCGAATGCCCGATCTCGCAGCGATGGAACTGCCCGCACCACTTGACCGTCACCGTGGAAGGCGCTTCGCGGTCTTCGAACGCCGCCACGGGCGCCTTGAAGTCGCGCGGGTTCGCCATGCAATTTGCCCCGATCGGCCCGCGCCCCGGCAGTTCGAACTTTTGCCCGTAGTTCTCGCAGACGAAGCCGCGCGCCGGTCCCTCCAGCAATTCGACGCGGTAGACAAGACCGCGCGGGATGATTGCGATCTCCTTCGGCTCGATGTCGATGATCCCGAGCTCGGTGGCAAAGCGCAGTTTGCCCTCCTGCGGGATCACCAGAAGCTCGCTGTCGGCCGAGAAGAAATAGTCGTCGTGCATGCTTTCGGTGACCAAATAGATGTGACTTGCCATGCCGGTCTGAGTATTCACGTTTCCCGCCGTGGTCATCGTGCGCATGCCCGCGATCCAGGTAAGCGGCGCATCGCTGTGCGGCACCGGGTCCCAGCGATACTGGCCCAGCGAGGTGACGTCGTCGACGATGTTAGGCGCCGATTTCCAATAGGGAACTTCGATCTTCACGTAGCGGCTTGAATGGTTCACCGAAGGCCGGATGCGATAGCACCATGTCCGCTCGTTCTGGTGCGCGGGCGCGGTGAAGGCAGTGCCGGAAAGCTGCTCGCCATAAAGTCCATAGTTGCATTTCTGTGGGCTGTTTCTGCCGCGTGGGAGCGCGCCCGGCAATGCTTCGGTCTCGAAGTCGTTGCCGAAGCCGGGCATATAGCCTGGCGTGGTCGCGGTGCTTTCGGCCTGGATCATCACGCCGGGTTCGTAGTTGGTCATCGCGCTTCTCCTCCGGGACAATATCGTTGCAAACGAAACGAAATACCAGTCGCAGATCCTTGCGCGAAAATCAAGTTCATTTCGTTTGCAACGAAATAGCTGCGCATCGGCATTGCGGCGCGGTGTGGAATCCATATCATTTCACTCGAAACGAACTCGAGTCTGCCATGCCCACCGAAGACTTCCACCTTTCCGACTTCCTGCCCTACCGCCTCGCCGTGCTGGCCGAGCGGGTCAGCCGCCGCCTCGCCGCCGAGTATGGCAAGACCCACGGACTGACTGTGGCTGAATGGCGGGTCATCGCGCACCTGTCGCAAAACGGCGCGGTCTCGGTGCGGGACATCCAGAGAAACGTCAACCTTGAGAAACCTCGTGTCAGCCGCGCCGTCGCGCGCCTTGAAGCGACCGGCCTGGTCCGCAAGGTGCCGGGCAAAACCGACGCACGTTTGGTCTCAATTTCCCTGACGAAGAAGGGCGAGCAGGCGTTGACCGAGATCCTGCCCGCCGCCCGCACCGTTGAAGACCAACTTCTCGCCGCCGCAGGGTCGAAGGACCTGAAGGCCTTCTTCAAGGTCATTGACAGCATGCACGCCGTACTGGACGCCGACGCGAAACCGAACGAGCGCAAGCGGGACGCGTGAGCCTACATGTCGAGGAACACTGTTTCGCCGTCGCCTTGCAACCGGATATCGAACCGGTAGGATTCGCCCCCCTGTGCCCTGGCAATCATCGTCTCGACACGCGGGCGCTGCTCGATCCGCGAAAGAACCGGGTCGGTGGCGTTGTCTTCGTCGCTGAAATAGATTCGGGTCGAAAGCCCAACATTTATCCCCCGCGCCACGATCCAAATCGCGATATGTGGCGCCTGCATCCGTCCGTCGCGCATTGCCACCCGCCCCGGCTTCACCGTGCGCAGCGTGAACTCACCCGTCGTGCCATCAGCGGCGAAGCGGCAGAAGCCCGTCACCGCCGGGTCGGCGTTCGGCTGACCGGCATAAATCCCCGAAGCATCCGCCTGCCAACTTTCTAGGAGCGCGTCGCGCATTGCCCAGCCCGTGCCATCATAGACGCTGCCGGTGATGGTGATGACCTTGCCTTTTGCACCCTCCGAGATGGGCGATCCGCCAAGGTCCTCGGGATAGATGGCGCCAAGTCCGGCGAAAGTCGGAATGCAGCCGATGTGAACGTAAGGCCCGGCGGTCTGCGAGGCGGTCTCGGTGAGGGTCGTCAGTTTCTGCGTCATCTCACATCCCCTCCGGGCGGTTCTCAAAGAAAGTCTGGCGCCGGCCACGCAGCACGATGTCGAACTTGTAGGCCAGGAAATCCATCGGTTTCGCCCGGCTCATGTCGAGCGGCGCTACCAATTGCTCGATCTGCCCCCGGTCCTTGATCGTCGCCACGATGGGGCAGCGGTCGATCAGCGGATCGCCCTCGAAATACATCTGGGTGATCAGCCGCTGCCCGAAGGCCCGCCCGAAGACCGAGAAGTGAATGTGCATTGGCCGCCAGTCATTCCCACGGTTCGGCCAGGGGTAGGCTCCTGGCCGGATGGTCAGGAACTGGTAGTGCCCTTGCACATCGGTCAGCGTCCGCCCGCAGCCGCCGAAGTTCGGGTCAAGCGGCGCGAAATAGGTGTCCTTCAAGTGGCGGTAGCGTCCGCCCGCATTGGCCTGCCAGATCTCGACCAGCGTTTCCGGCACCGGCCGCCCGGTTTCGTCCAGCACGCGTCCATGCACAAGGATGCGCTCGCCCACCGCGGGCGCCTCGCCCTTGGTCCAGTTCAGGATCAGGTTGTTGTCGAGCGTCCCTATCACCCCGTGACCGAAGACCGGCCCGGTCTGCTCGGTCACAGTGCTGTCGAGCGACAGCAAGGGGAGCGAGGGCGCCCTCGTCATCGTCGTCTTGTAGCCCGGATCGTAGGGGTCGGGATGCACCGCGCGGTTGCGCGGGATCAGGGGCAGGGTGTCATAGTCGTCGGTCATGGTCCTCGCTCGTCAATAGGGCAGGCCTACGTAGTTCTGCGCCAGCGCTTCCTGCGCGGCCCGGCTTTCGCCAAGAAACGCGAACTCGGCCTGCTGCATGCGCAGGTCGAAATCGCTCTGGTCGGGGAAGTGGTGCATCAGGCTCGTCATCCACCAACTGAACCGCTCGACCTTCCAGACCCGCGCCAGCGCCTGCTCAGAATAGCGCTCGATCCCCTCGCTGTCGCCATCGAGATAGAAGCGCCTCAGGGCCCGGTTCAGGTAATGCACATCGGACGCCGCCGAGTTTAGCCCCTTTGCGCCCGTCGGCGGCACGATATGTGCCGCGTCGCCGCAGAGGAACAGCCGCCCCCAGCGCATCGGCTCGCAGACGAAGGACCGAAGCGGTGCGATGGATTTCTCGATCGACGGGCCGGTGACCAACCGCCCGGTAAACTCGCTGGGAATGCGGCGTTTCAGTTCCTCCCAGAAGTCGTCGTCGGACCAGTCTTCGACCCGGTCTGAGAGCGAACACTGGATGTAATGACGCGAGAGCTTGTGGCTCCGCATGGAACAGAGCGCGAAACCCCGTACTGAATTGGCATATAGCAATTCCTCGTCGACCGGTGGGGTTTCGGACAGAACCCCCAGCCAGCCGAACGGATAAACCCGCTCGAACTCGCGGCGTACGCCTTCGGGAATGTGCTGGCGCGAGATACCATGGAACCCGTCACACCCCGCAACGAAATCGCAATCGAGCCGCCTCGCCTCGCCGTCCACCTCGTAGGTAACGAATGGCGCATCGCCCTGCAGCCCGGCCAGCGCAACATTGTCCACCTCGAACTCGGTCGCCAGCCCAAGCCCATCACGCGCCGCATAGAGATCGCGTGTCACCTCGGTCTGCCCGTAGACCACGACCGGCCTGCCCACCAAACCGGCAAGGTCGAGCCGAAAGCGGTTTTCGCCAAAGGAGAGGCTCAGGCCCTCGTGAATCAGACCTTCCCGATGCAGCCGATCCGCCAGACCGGCTTCCTCCATCAGCCCTACAAAGCCCTGTTCCAGCACACCCGCCCGGATCCGGCCCAGCACATGCGCCTTCGTCTGCCGCTCCAGCACGACGCTTTCGATTCCCGCCTTGTGCAGAAGAACCGAGAGCAAAAGGCCCGCCGGGCCCCCGCCGACGATGGCGACCTGGGTTCTCACGCCTCTCCCTTCATCGGCGGCGTGCCGTGTGTGTGGAAGGTCTCGATGGTCTTCAAGCCCCAGGCCTGGCCCTTCTTCCGCTCGGTCTCGGTCCAGGTCACGGTTTTCCAATCCGGTTGCAGGATCATGCGCGCACCCGCGTTGGCAAGCTCCACCCGGTTCCCGGCGGGCTCCCAGACATAGAGGAAGAACGTCCCCTGGATCGCGTGCTTGTGCGGACCGGTTTCGATATGAACACAGTTTTCCAGGAAGATGTCCGCCGCCCGAAGGATGTCTTCGCGCTGGTCGGTGGCATAGGTGACGTGATGCAACCGCCCGTTGCCGCGCCCGTGCTCCTCGGTGCAGGCAAGGTCGTAGGTCTTGTTGTTCACCGTGAACCAGCATCCGCCGAGACGCCCGTTGTCCAGCCGTATCTGCTCGGTCACGCGGCTGCCAAGGCAGGTTTGCATGAAGTCCCGGAACTCGGTCACGTCCTCGGCCAGCAGGTTCACATGATCCAGCCGCCGGGGACAGGCGCCCTGCGCATGGAAGCGGCTCGCCATGTTCTTCAGCGCCGGGCGGTCGTCCGGCGCGGGTTCGTATTTCACGGTGTCCCAGTAAATCTCGAACACGTGACCGAACGGATCGACGAACCGGAATGCCCGGCCATGTCCGAGATCGCCATCGGTCCAGCCGAGCACTTCGTAGCCGCTCGCCTTGATGGCCGCGACACGCCGCTCGAGCGCGGCCTCCGAGGAGACCCGGTAGCCGATATGCCCAACTCCGGTCGTATGGTTCCGTGTAAGTTTCAGGCTGTGCCGCTCGTAGTCGTCCCAGGCGCGCAGATAAGCACTGTCACCGCCCAACGTGCTCAGTTTCAGCCCGTAGACCCGCGTGAAGAAGTCCAGGCTTTCGTCGAACTTGTCGGTGTAGATCTCGATGTGGCCGAGATGCGCGACGTCGAAAACGGGTTCGGTCATGGCCGCCTCAGTTTATCATGGTGTTCGGGAGGAAGAGCGCGATCTGCGGGAAGGCGATCAGGATGGCGAGTGCCACCAGCATCATCACCCAGAACAGGACGACGCCCGAGAAAATCTGTCCCAGCGGTACGTTCGGCGCGACGGACTTGACGATAAAGACATTCAGCCCGACCGGTGGCGATATCAGCCCCATCTCGAGTGCCAGAACGACGAGAACGCCGAACCAGATCGGGTCGATGCCCATGTTTGTGATGATCGGAAAGAAGATCGGCAGGGTCAGCACCAGCATCGCGAAGCCTTCGAGAAAGCAACCGAGGATGACATAGATCGCGAGGATCACGACCAGCACGCCCGTCGGGCCGAGGTTCAGGTTTTCCATGAAGGCGCCGACTGCCTCCGGAATGTGACTCAGTGCCATGAAAGGGTTGATCATGTGGGCCGCGATCAGGATCAGCATGACCGTCGCTGTGGTCACCACGCTGTCCTTTGCCGCCGCCCACAGCTGGCGCAGACCGAGCGTGTGCGTAACGACCCCGATAAGGATCACGGCCGCCGCGCCCACCGCCGCCGCTTCGACCGGCGAGAAGAGCCCGCCATAGATACCGCCTATCGTCAGCATGATGATCGCGCCGATTGGCCCCGCACCGCTGATGGCCCGCAACTTCTCGCCGAGAGATGTCGACGGGCCCGCGGGTCCGTAGTTCGGCCGGATCCAGCAGAGGATGGTAACCGCCATCACGAACAGCCCAAGCAGCAGGATGCCGGGAAAGACGCCGGCAAGGAACAGCCGCCCGATGGATTGCTCGGTCAGGATGGCGTAGATCACGAAGCCCGTGGACGGAGGGATCAGGATGCCAAGCGTGCCGCCGGCTGCCACCACTCCGGTGGAGAGCCGTGGGTCGTAGTTGAAGCGGTCCATCTCGGCCAGCGCGACCTTGCCCATTGTCAGGGCCGAAGCGACCGATGATCCGGAAAGCGCGGCGAACCCGCCGCAGCCGATAACGGTTGCCGATGCCAGGCCGCCACGGACCGATCCGATGATGGCATATGCCGCGTCATAGAGCCTCCGGCTCATGCCCGTGATCGAAGCGACATTGCCCATCAGGATGAAGAGCGGCACCACCACCAGTTCCGGCGAAGACCCCAGGGTATAGGCCTCGGATGCCAGCAGGCTCACGGCGGCGTTCACGCTGTTGAGATGGACGATGCCGAAAAAACCGACGACGAACATCGCGAAGGCGACGGGGATGCGCAGCACCAGCAGCACGAAAAGCGCAACGATGCCGAGGAGGCCGGCGGCGGACGCGCTCATTCAGCTTCTCCCTTGCGAACGTCGTAGCCGCGGATTGCCAGTTCAGCCGATCTCAGGGCCATGCCGAACGCGGTCAGCAGGCAGAAGGCAACCAGCGCCCACTGTGTCCATGCCTTTGGTATATAAAGAAGATTGGTTGAAAGATTGAGCATCACCGACAGCTTGGCGCTCTGCCAGACCGCCCAGGCCAGTGCGACGAAGATAACCGCTCCAAGGGCGGCGGCGATCACGTCGATAGCGCGGTTCATCGCCGGCGGAAAGTTCTGCTCGAAAAGATCGACTGCGACGTGCCCGCCGTTGCGGTCGCAAAGCGCCATCGCCCCGAAGACGAGGATCACCATCGCCGTCATGGTCATGTCCTGAGAGCCATAGAGCGGGCTTCCGAATGCACGACCGACAACGTCGATCAGGATCACGACGACCTGGAAAAGAAGCCCCAGGCCGCCGATGGACGCGGACAGGCCAATAAGCCCGTCCGCGATTTTCCTTGCTGCGTTCAACGCGACCGCTCAGTTGTTGAGCGCGTCGAAAACCGACTGGCCGCCGACCTCGTCGACATAGGCTTGCGTGACGGGGGCGGTCAGCGCGTCGAAGGCCGCGATTTCCTCGGCGGTGAGATCGACGAAGGTATTCTTGGCGTCGCCGCGCGCGCGTTCGGTTCCGGCCACACCAGTGGCATTCCAGGCGGATTCCGCGTTGTTCGACACTTCACAGCGATAGTCGCCGCTGAGTTTCGCTTTCGCCTCATCCGGGAGCGCGTCGAAGGTCCCGGTGTTCATCGCTGCGAAGAAGCCGAGGCTGCCAAGCGGGGCGCCGATGGTGAAAGCGTTCGCGACCTCGTCCAGCTTGAAGTCGTCGAGCGTGGACGAGCCCGTGAATACGCCGTCGATCAGGCCGGTTTCAAGCGACTGGTAGACCTGGTTGATCGGCATCTGCACCGGAACAGCGCCAAGGGCCTCGACCACCTTGCCCGCAGTCGCGCCTGCCACGCGGATCTTGAGGCCCGCCAGGTCCTCCGGCTTGCGGATCACCTTTTCGCGCATGATCATGATATTCGGCTCGGACGACCAGAGCGCCACCGGAACGGTGCCGGGAAACTCGCCGCTGATCTCGTCGAAGACCTTGCAATAAGCGTCCGCCCCGGACATGCCCGTCGGGACCGCGCCCGGCAGTTCCATGATCATCGTTTTCTGGAACTGCGACGAGGTATATCCCTGCAACCCCCAGGTAATGTCGGCTGCGCCCTGAACGGCCCGCACGTATTGCTCGACCGGACCGGCACCCAATTCGCCGCCGTGATAGCCGCGTACCGTTACCGCGCCACCGGTCGCCGCGGACAGATCGGCGTTCAGCTTTTCGATGACACTGGCATTCACCGTATGTGCCGGCGACGTGAAATTCGCGAATTTCAGCTCTTGCGCGTTTATGGCCGTTGCAGAGACCGCAAGAGCGCCCGCAAATGCAATTGAGTTCATTTTCATTCTAGTCCTCCCAGATTTTCCCGGTCGCGGCCGGTTCCTTAATTGCTATGTTCTTGCAGGCCGGGCCACAACAGCCCGGCTGCGAACGATTACGCGGATTTCGCCCGCCAGCTGTCGGCTGCATAAATTTCGCGTGCGTCAGATGAATAGGGCGTCGGCGACACCCGGACACGGATCTCGGCCTGCTTGTGTTTCTCGGTCGAAGTCTTCGCCGTGTCGTCGGGCTCACCCCATCGCAGGGTAAGAACATCGCCGATTTCGACGCTCTGATCGACCACTCCGAGTGAAAGCATGCAGCGCTCGTTGTAGCTGTAGCCGTTGAACATCGACATGCCCACCATCTTGTCGCCCTGCATCACCATGTCGGCCGACGAGGAGGCATAGTTCGGCTGCGGGAAGTCGATCCACTTGTAGTGCTCGGCGCCCGGCACGAAGGCCGAGGCGATGACTTTCACTACGTCTTCGGCGTTCCACTCGAAGGTTACCTTCTTGCGGTTGGTCTTGCTCCCCCTCATCGCCGCCAGAGCAGATTTCCCGATGAAATCTTCCTTCTTCCAGCCGATGTAGAAATCGTAACCCAGTTCGAACGGGTTGACGTAATAATCCTCGATATTGTCGCTGACAAAGCTGCCGCCGATGGCGCCCGCCGCCTCGTACATCTCCGAACCCAGCCAGTCGCGGTAATCCGCCATCATGCCATCGCCCGTGTAGATGCCCGGTAGGGGCGAGGGGATCCAGCCCGACTCGAGCGTGTTCGTCGAATAGGCGCGGCTGCCGCACTGAACCAGCTTCACGCCCGCATCGCGCGCGGCCTGCAGGATGGTCGCGTTTATGTAATTCTTGTCCTCGTAAGGTCCCCAGACCTCCAGCCCAGGCGCACCCGACATGCCGTGGCGTAGCGCCTGCACCTTCTTCGATCCGATGTTGATCCAGTCGACATGGAAGAACTTGATGTCGGGGATCGGTCCGCCGTTCATCTTTTCGAAGATCGCCGGCGCGTCCGGCCCCTGGATTTGGTAGCGGTAATGCGTCCGCAGAACCCGCTCGCCCTCGGGGCGGCTGGTCGAGCGCGGGTCATGCTTGATCCGCACGTTCCACTTCCCCCAGGCGGCGCAGAACATCAGCCAGTTCGAAGTCGGCGCGCGGCCAACGAGGATGAACTTGTCCTCGCGCTCACGGAAAATGATGTGGTCGCCGATGACATAGCCCGCCGGGGTGACCGGCACGAAGTGCTTGGCGCGGTTGAGGCTGAGATTCGAGAAGCTGTTGATCCCGTGATGGGCTAGGAATGCCTCGGCCTGCGGCCCCTCTACGATCAACTCGTCCATGTGGTGAGACTGGTCGAAAAGCACCGCCGTTTCGCGCCAGGCCCGCTGCTCGTCCCGCCAGTTTGCAAATTCGGGCGTCACGACCGGATAGACATACATACCGATTTGCGAGTTGCGAAGCATCTCGACGGGGTTCTTGTGTTTGGCCATCACATCGGACAGGCTCGGCATCTCTGATATCTCCTCTTTCTTACTCTGAAGTCACCAGCGCCAACCCCGGAATGCGGGTTGCAAGGTGCGGTTCTGCCTTTGTCAGGAATGCGAAATTGTTGCGTGCGAGCCGCGCATGCTCGCGCGCGACACTTTCGGCACGGGTGCCTTCACCGTCACGGATCGCTTCCAAAATCGCCCGATGCTGGCCCTGCGCGCGAATGAGCGAGCGCATGAAGTCCGGCACAAGGTCCTGCTCACGCAAGAATGCAGTGGGCGAAGCCAGCGGCAGGCGGTTTACCCGCTCAAGCTCGCGCTGGATGACCGCGCTTCCCGGCAGTTTCGCCAGCAGATTGTGAAACTTTCCGTTTAGCCGGACATAGGTGGGAAAGTCGATGTTGGCCGGTTCTGCGACAGAACGATCAAGCCCCTCGAGGAGTGCCTCGCCCTGCGCCAAAAGCTCGGGGTCGGCGCCGCGCTCGGCCGCCAGGCGCGCGGCAGTTCCCTCGATGACGCCGCGAAGTTCGATCGAGTCGCAGATGTCGTCGATATCGAGACTGGTGACACGGCAACCTCCGCTTTCAGCCCGTTCCAGCAGTCCCTCGGCAACCAGCGTGTCCATCGCCTGCCGCAACGGTGTACGGGAGGTGCCAAGCCGCTCGGCCAACGCCACCTCCCGCAAACGCGTGTTCGGATGGAATGCGCCTTCCATAATGAGCGATCGCAAGCCAATCGTGGCCTTCTCCGCCTGACTGACGCGCTCGGCTTTGCTCATTGTCCTCCCCAGGATACACGCATCCGCTTCTACGTACGCGTCGCAGTTAGGACTACAATGTATACAATTATTCGTCAATCTAGGCTGTTTTGAACAAAATGACCTTCGAAGTTGTGAAATTGTATACAGGATTTGCCAGAGCAATAGAGGAGCGGGTCTTCTGCCAAGTCGCAGGCTTCGCCTTGCCAGTGATGCGCATCTTCGGCGAAAGTGGCCAGGTGAAAACATTCGGGAGCGGTGCTACATGAACGCAAGCGCGGGGCCGGCACGACATTTCATCGGCGGCGAATGGATCGCCGAAGGCGCGCTGGCAGACAGCCTCGACCCGGCCACGCTTTCCCCTGTGGGCCAATACCATCCCGGCAGTGCAGAACTTGCTGAGGCTGCCGCGAAACGCGCCCGAAGCGCCTTTTTCGAGTCTCCATGGGCGCAGTCGCCGCGCCTCCGCGCCCAGACGCTCTACGAGATGGCCGATCGTCTCGAGGCCGCGAAGGACGAGATCGCGGATCTTGTCACCGCCGAGAATGGCAAACTGAGGCGCGAGGCGATGGGCGAGACGATGGGCGCGATCTCCGAGACCCGTTACTACGCCGGACTCGCCCGGAACATCCGCGGCACAATGCAGGAAACCGCGCCAGGCAACCTTTCGCTATTTCACCGCGAACCAGCAGGCGTCGCTGGCATCATTGTTCCCTGGAACGCCCCGGTAACGCTGCTCATGCGCTCACTTGCCCCGGCGCTCGCAGCAGGCTGCACTACGGTCATCAAGCCCGCCCAGCAGACACCGCTTTCGCACGCCCGCATCATTGAGGCGCTCGCTGCCGCGCCATCGCTTCCACCCGGCGTCCTGAACTCGGTGAACGAGAACGGCATCGAGGTCGGCCGCGCCATGACAGCCTCGCCGGATATCGACGTCATCAGCTTCACCGGGTCCAGCCGCACCGGACAGGCCATCATGGCAGCCGCCGCGCCGACGCTGAAACGGGTTGGCCTAGAACTTGGCGGCAAGGCCCCGGCGGTGATCTACGACGACGCCGATCTCGACCTCGCCGTGCGAGAACTGACCCACGGCTCGCTTGCGATGGCGGGCCAGATCTGTGTCGCTGCCGCGCGCTACCTCGTCCACGAGAGCGTCGCGCAGGATTTCGAGAGCCGCATCACCGCCGCCTTCCGCGCCGTGAAAACCGGCCCCGGCAACGATCTGACCAGCGAGATGGGCAGTCTCATCGACTTCGACAATCTTACCCGCGTGGAACGCCTGATTGAACAGGCGGGCGACGAGGGCAAACTGCTCCTGAAGGGCGAGAGGCTGGGGCAGGGGGCCTTCCTGACGCCGACGCTCTTCCGCATCGAAGACCTCAATTCGCAGCTTGTACAGGAAGAACTCTTCGGTCCGCTGGTGTCCATCGAAAGCTTCACCGACGAAGCCGAGGCTGTCCACAAGGCCAACGCCACCGCCTACGGCCTCGCCGCTTCCGTCTTCACCTGCGACGGCCCACGCGCCATGCGCACTTCCCGCGCCATCCGGGCGGGAACGGTCTGGATCAACTCACATCTCCGTCTATTCGCCGAGGGCGAGACCGGCGGCTACGGCAAGTCCGGCCTCGGCCGGCTGCACGGGCCAGAGGGTCTCCACGACTTCCTCGAAACCAAGCACATCTACATGGAAAACGGCACGGTATGAGCGACCGCTATGATGTCCTCATAAATGGAGGCGGTCCTGTCGGAATCGGCCTCGCGCTTGAACTCGGCCAGCGTGGCATCCGCACATGCGTTATCGAGAAGTCTACCGAACCCGGCCCGATCCCCAAGGGCCAGAATCTAACCCAGCGCACCTGCGAGCACTTCCGCGCCTGGGGCTGCGAAGACCGTGTCCGAGCGGCACACGACATACCAAAGGGCGGCGGCATCGGTGGCATGACCACCTACGGCACGCTGCTTTCCGACTACCATTACGACTGGCTCAACCGCGCCCATGTGAACGCTTACTACTTCGCAGCCAACGCCCGCCTGCCGCAATACGCCACCGAACGCGCGCTCCGCGCCCGCGCCGCCGAGCTTGACTGCGTCGACACGCTTTACGGCTGGGAAGGCACCGCCCTTGCGCAGGACGATAGCGGCGTGACGCTGACGATCCGCGACCGCGACACCGGCGAGGCCCGCGATCTCCGCGCCGCCTACCTCGCCGGGTGCGACGGCAGCCGGTCCTTCACCCGCGAGGCCGCCGGGATCACCGAGACCCGCGCCGAACACAACCGCCTCATGGCGCTCGTGCTCTTCACCTCGACCGAGCTGCACGAACTTCTGCAACGCTATCCCGGAAAGGCCTTCTACAACGTCCTGCACCCCGACTTCGAAGGCTACTGGCAGTTCTTCGGCCGCGTCGATCACGGGCGGACATGGTTCTTCCACGCGCCCGTTCCCTTCGGGACCAGGCCGGAGAACTTCGATTTCTCCGCACTTCTGAACAGCGCCGTCGGCCAGCCCTTTGCTCACCGGATCGACCACATAGGCCTCTGGGACCTCCGAATGTCGTTGGCCGACAGCTACCGGCAAGGCCGCGTCTTCATCGCCGGGGACGCCGCCCACAGCCACCCGCCCTATGGCGGCTTCGGCGTGAACATCGGCTTCGAGGACGCCCGCAACCTCGGCTGGAAACTCGCCGCCACGCTGCAGGGCTGGGGCGGCCCAGAGTTGCTCGACAGCTACGAGGCCGAGCGACGCCCCCTCTTTCGTTCGACCTCCGACGACTTCATCGAGCGCTACATCACCGACGACCGAGCGTTCCTCGAAACCCACGATCCCGCACAGGACCGCGCCGCCTTCGAGGCCGCCTGGTCCACCCGCAACCTCGACGCTGACGACGTGCTGGCCTTCGAGCCCAACTACGAAGGCTCGCCCGTGATCGGCGGCGAAGGTACCCCCTCGGCGCGCGGATCGCACAGCTTCAAGGCCCGCCCCGGCCACCTCTTGCCGCCGCCCGGGCCGGGCAACGACCCGGCCGTGCTCGCCGCCCTCGGCACGGGCTACGCGGTTCTCGGCGACGAGACCCTCCGCGCCGAGTACCAGGCCGTCGCCCGTACCCTCGGCATCCGCCTCACGACCGCCCCCCTCGAAAGCGCCTGGCGTGACGCCTACCAGACCGACGCGCTCCTCCTCCGCCCCGACCGTTTCATCGCATGGACGGCAGGGCAGAGCGGCACACCCGATGACGTTCTCCGCTGCGCCGCAGGTTTCCCGAAAGGCACCCCATGACAGACCAGACCCGCCACGCCCTCGTCACCGGCGCAGCCTCGGGCATCGGCCGCGCCACCTCACTCCGCCTCCGCGCCGACGGCTACCGCGTCACCGCCATCGACCGCGCCGACCCGGGCGAGGCCGCCGATGCCTGGTACCCGCTCGACCTCGACGACCCGACCGCCAACCTCTCGCCGATCCCCGGCCCGATCCACGTCCTCGTCAACGCCGCCGGACTGCCGCCCCGCCCCGGCACCGAGGCGCAGATCCTGCGCGTCAACTTCCTCGCCCTCCGCCGCCTGACCACCGCCTTGCTGCCGCACCTTGCGGGCGGAGCCAGCATCGTCAACATGGCCTCCAAGGCGGGTGCGAAATGGCAGGAGAACATCGCTCAGGTCAAACGCCTCCTCGAAATGCCCGACACCGACCGCCTAGACGCATTCGTGTCGCGGGAGGGTATCGACCCGGTTCGCGCCTACGACCTTTCTAAGGAAGCGGTTATCGTATGGACCAAGGCGTTGACCGGCCAGTTGATCGAACGCGAAATTCGCATGAACTGCGTGAGCCCTGCCGCCGTCGAAACGCCGATCCTGTTGGATTTCATGTCTGCCTTTGGCGAGCGTGCGGCCCGCGGCGTGAAACTCTCCGGCCGCTCCGGCACGCCCGAAGAAGTCGCCGCAGTCATCGCCTTCCTCGCAAGCCCTGACGCATCCTGGGTCAAGGGATGCAACATCGAAGCCGATGGAGGCCTGACTGCGCAACTCGACTCCGTGAAATTTCTCGACTGACAAGCCATGCCTGAGGCCATTATACCCAGCCCCGACCCGATTCCCGGCCTGACTGACGACGCCCATGCCCGACACGACAATGCCCCTCGACACGCTTCTCGGTCACCTTCACGGGCTGGCCAATGAAGCACTCCCGCTATGGGATCTCCCCGACGGTGCCACGGCGCGGCTGATCAACGTGTCGGAGAACGCCACCTATCTTGTCGAGGCGCCAGGCGGTCACAAATCCGTCCTCCGCGTCCATCGTGAGGCCTACCACACCCGCCGCGCAATCGAATGCGAGTTGGCCTGGATCGACGCGCTGGGGCAGGCTGGCGTGGTGACGACCTCCGGCTATTACCTAGGCCGGGACGGGGAACCCATCCAGTCGGCACGCACGAAGGGATTGCAGGCGCCCCGCTACCTTGTTCTCTTCCGTTTTCTCGACGGCGACACCCCAAGCGAAAGTGGCGATCTGACACCCGGCTTTGAGGAGCTTGGTGCTATCGCCGCCCGGTGCCACGTCCATGCGCTTGGCTGGCAGAGGCCCAAACCTTTCGAGCGGCTTGCCTGGGATGTCGACAGCGTTTTCGGCGCCAACCCCACCTGGGGCAACTGGCGCGACGCGCCGAACGTCTCCCCGGGCATCCGCACCACACTGGAAGCAGTCGAGCGGACCATCCGCTCCCGTCTTGCCGCCTATGGAAAAGCGCCCGAGCGTTACAACCTTATCCATGCCGATATGCGGCTCGCCAACCTTCTCATCGACCAGAACGGCACTCGCCTTATCGACTTCGATGATTGCGGCTTCG
This sequence comes from Silicimonas sp., assembly GCA_022340315.1. Lineage (GTDB taxonomy): Bacteria > Pseudomonadota > Alphaproteobacteria > Rhodobacterales > Rhodobacteraceae > JAJDOD01. The sequence continues at coordinate 17,559 of JAJDOD010000095.1, forward strand.
GCTGGCTGATGTACGACTTCGCCGCCGCCATTAGCTTTATCGAGGACGACCCCCGCATCCCCGAGTTCAAGGCGGCGTGGCTCCGGGGTTACCGCTCCGAACGTTCTCTGGCGGCCGAGGACGAGGCCGAGATCGACACCCTCATCATGTTGCGTCGCTTGGCGCTCCTCGCTTGGATCGGCAGCCATATCGAGGCCCCCGAACCGCAGGCGCTCGCCCCTGATTTCGCATTGACAACAGCGCGTCTCGGCCGCGCGTGGCTCGACCGGCTCTGCTGAGCCGTTTCTTTACTGGAAAATCCTGCGCGCTTCGGGGAAAACGGGGAACGGCCCGCGCGAACTCGCGGGCGCGACCGCAAGGGTTTGAATGAAACGTGTCTCCATTCTCGGCGCCACCGGCTCGATCGGCCAAAACACCGTCGATCTGATCGCCCGCGAGCCGGGTGATTTTCACGTCGTGGCGCTGACGGGCGGTCGAAACACTGCCCGTCTTGCCGATGACGCGATCCGGCTAGGGGCCGAAGTTGCCGTGATCGCCCACGAAAACGGACTCGATGACCTTCGGACCCGGCTTGCAGGCACCAGCATCGAGGCGGCGGCGGGTCGTGCGGCCCTTCTCGATGCCGCCTCACGGCCGACCGACTGGACCATGTCCGCCATCGTCGGCTCGGCGGGGCTGGAACCTGGCCTCCGCGCCTTGGCGAACGGCACCTGCCTGGCGCTCGCCAACAAGGAAAGCCTCGTCTGCGCCGGTTCGCTGCTCCTGGCCGAGGCTGGGAGACATGACGCCACGATCCTTCCCGTCGACAGCGAGCATTCGGCGATTTTCCAGGCCTTGGCGGGTGAGGAAATCGCCGCCGTCGAGCGCATCGTCATCACCGCCTCTGGCGGCGCCTTCCGCGACTGGCCGCTTGAAAAGTTGCAGTCGGCGACATTGGCCGAAGCTTCGGCGCACCCCAACTGGGACATGGGTCAGCGTATCACCATCGACAGCGCCACTCTCTTCAACAAGGCAATGGAGATGATCGAAGCGCGCGAATTTTTCCGCGTCCGCCCCGAACAGATCGAAGTTGTCATCCATCCCGAAAGCCTTATCCACGCGCTCGTTGGTTTCCGCGATGGCGCGCTGATGGCGCATGTCGGACCGCCGGACATGCGCCACGCCATCGGATACGCGCTCAACTGGCCCGAGCGCCGTCACCTGCCGGTCGAGCGGCTCGATCTCGTGAAGACAGGCCAGCTTACATTCCGCGAGCCGGACGAGGCCCGGCATCCGGCGCTTCGTCTTGCCCGCGAGGTGATGGAGACCGGAGGTTATTCAGGCGCGGTGTTCAACGCAGCCAAGGAAGCTGCGCTGGATGGTTTCATAGCGGGACAGATTGGTTTTCTCGACATGGCGGGGGTGGTCGAAACTGTGCTGGAAAGGTTTGCTGCCAGGACTGACTGCGGCACGTCAATGACGCTTGAGACCGTGCATGCCATTGATGGCGAGGCTCGACGCGTCGCCTCCGAGGTCATTGCAACTTTTTAGCGCAGGCCGCCGCTCCCTCTGTTACGAAAAGTCCAGCTGCACCTTGATCGCCTGTCCACGGTCCGAGGCCAACCGGAACGCGGCATCCGCCTCTGTCATTGGCATCACATGCGTCACAAGCGGCGACACGTCCAGCCGCTTGCGCTGCATCATCTCGACCGCCAGCCGGAACTCTTGGTGGAACCGGAAAGACCCCTTCAACGAAAGTTCCTTCGCCGTTATCGTCTGTACAGGCAGCGTCATGTCACCGCCCAGTCCAAGCTGAACAATGGTGCCGCCCGGCCGCATCGCCGGGATTGCGTCGGCCAGGGCAACGGCCACCCCGCTGCACTCGAAGAGCACATCGAAATGCCCCTTGTCGGACGTGAAACCCGACAGCCCATCGGGGGTCTCAGCCGCGTTCACGACCGTATCCCCGCCCATCTCACGCGCCTTCCCAAGCGTGAAGTTCGAGATGTCGGTTGCCACAACCTCGACCGCGCCCGCCTCGCGCGCCACAGCGACTGCCAAAAGCCCGATCGGTCCGCAGCCGGTGACGAGCACCCGCTTGCCCATCAGCGCGCCCGCCTGGCGCGCCGCGTGCAGGACTACAGACAACGGCTCCGCCATCGCGGCTTCGGAAACGCTCAGCCCGTCAGCCGGCACGCATTGCGTCGCGTCGGCGACGAGGCTCTCGCGGAAAGCGCCCTGAATATGCGGAAACGGCATCGCCGAGCCGTAAAACCGCATGTGAAGACAATGGTTGTGCTGCCCGTTCTGGCAAAACCGGCACCGGTTACAGGGCCGCGATGGCGAGACCGCCACGAGTTGACCAAGAGCCAGGCCTTCGACGCCCTCACCCAGCGCCGTTACCCTGCCGGCAACCTCGTGTCCAAGGATCATCGGCTCCCTCAACCGAACCGTGCCGAAACCGCCGTGGTTGTAGTAGTGCAGGTCCGAGCCACAGATGCCGCCCGCCTCCATGCGTAGCTGCACCTCGCCCGGCCCGCATTCCGGTTCGGGATGGTCCTCCAGGCGCAGGTCGCGCGCGGCGTGAACGGTGATCGTTTTCATGAGGCTCGCATCCCAGCTTGTCGATGTCGCGAAATTCGCCCCGGCAAGGGCCTTTGCAGTAATGATGGAGAAGCGTTTCCATCTTGTCGAGTATGCAGATCAGCCCGTCTGCTCGCCAGTTTCCCGAGCCTCAAGAACCAGCTTGCGCAACCAGGTGTTGCGGCCCGAGTGTTCATAGCGGCGGTGCCAGACGAGGTCGTAATTTAACGTGGGAAGCTTCAAGGGCGGGGCGCAGAAGGACAGGTTTCGATAGATCGAATTGGCGAGTTGGCGGGGCATGGTGGCAATGATATTCGTCCCCTTGATCAGATCGCCCAGCATCGAAGTGGTGGGAGATACCAGCGACACTTTCCGTTTAATACCCGCCTCCGCTATCGCACGCTCGACGACACTTTTCCCGCCGCTACCGAAACCCACGACAGCGTGGTTCGCTTCGGCATATGCCTCGACCGTTGCGACCGGGTCACGGCACTCAGGATCGTAAAATATAACGAAATCGTCCCTGCCATATCGGCAGTGGTCGAGCGTCGCCGGGTACCGATTTCCCGCTACCGTGATTGCAAGGTCTGCGTCATCGTTACTCAAGAGGGTCGAAACCGCGCTCGACGGCGCCATGCGCTTCAATTCAAAGGTTACACTGGGCTCGACCTCGAGCAACCTGGCGTGCACCCGCTTCATGTCGGCATGCAGGGCGGGAGTCGGAATCGCGATCACAACCGGCTTGAAATCGAAGGTCGCATCATACTTTTCCGGCGCGACCAGACCCTCGATATCGGATAGGATCTTCTGAACACGCGGCAAGATCGCCAGCGCCTTTTCCGTCGGCGTAATTCCGCGCCCGGACTTCACGAAAAGCGGGTCTCGCAGGGCGGTTCGCATCTTCTCAAGCGTATGGCTGATCGTGGACTGGTTGAGATCGACGATCTCCGCCGTCCTACTGACGGACCCGGTTTCGCACACCGATGCGAAAATTCGCAGTGCATGCCCGTCGAGTTTGAAAAGATCGAAACTATCCATGAATCGATGCTGATACATCATTTGATTGGAATGAAACAGTTCCATATCCTAAACGAATAACGAGAACATCGGAACTGGTGTGGGATGACGCCGGGGCCCGAAATGTAAAAAATATAGCGTAGAGAGGGACTTGTCCGTTCAGTTGTGGTGATCGTCTAGGCAGCGCGAATTGCTGGGGAAGTGCGCTGAAAAGATGATCGCGCCTTGGCTGGAAAGAGCGGGTTCTTCATCTCTGGGTCGAAGGTTGACGGCTTCACGAGGCTGCATCCGTCGAGTGCGCGTCGGGAAATTGGGACACCCGATATCTGCATGCCGGAGAACGCCACTCGGTACTGGGACAGCTCAGCGGGGCAGATGGCAACCACCATCTGCCTCTTTTTCTTTTGCGTCGGACGCCAGCATGTGAACGCTTGCTCTGCGCAGTGTTATCGGGACAGATACCGTTGCAGCGCAATTTCGGTTCCTTCGTCCCAAATCAGACGCAGCCAGCGGGCAAACGGTTCGGTGAAAGTCGTCGCATCCTGAACCCCGACATAGTATCGCTGCGCGAGCCACGCCGCAGGATCCGACCTGGCTTCTTTGGCAACCGCCTGGAGACTGCCCCAATGGGGATCGTTCGGCTCGATCGTGGTGCCATCCTCTCGCACGCCGGCACACATGCGGGCCCAGAGAGCTTGGACCAGAGCCATCCCTTCCACCGGAGTTCCCGCGGCAAGACCGTCGTTCAGCGGTTCCATCACCTGCCCGGCATGCTTGGCAGAGCCGTCCATCGCCACGCGCCGCACGGTGTCCACGATCATCGGGTTCGAGAACCGCATGTCGATAAGGTCCACATAGGCCTGCGGGGTCATGTCGGGCACGGACGGAACATGCGGAGCAACCTCTTCCAGAGCAACCTTGCGGAAGAGGCCGCGGATCAACGGGTTTGCCATCGTGTCGGCGATCGTACGCAGGCCCAGAACCTCGCCCGGTATGGCAATCACCTGGTGGCCGCCATTCAAGATCCGGAGCTTCATCTTCTCGTAGTCGTGAACTCGGTCGGTGAAGGTCGCGCCGACATCCTCCCAGGGAGGGCGCCCGGCACAGAACCTGTCCTCAAGTACCCATTGGCGGAAACGTTCGTGAGTGACGGGTACCGCATCCTCGATGCCGAACTCGCGCGCGATCCCAAGCTCCCGTTCTCCGGTCGCGGGCACGATGCAGTCGACCATTGAGTTGGGAAAGCTGCCATGCTCCTCGATCCAGTCAGCCAGGCCGGGATTCGAAAGACGGGCAAGGCCAAGCACCACTTCCTTCAATAACCGTCCGTTGCCAGGCAGGTTGTCGCAACTTTGTCCTGCGAAGGGAACAAGCTCACGTTCTCGGCGCAGGCGCAGCGCTTCGACCATCGACCCGAATAGCGTGCGCGGCTGGCTGGGGTTCTGTGCGTCGTGAACGATATCCGGATGCTCTGCGTCGAAGCGCTTGGTGGCGGGGTTCAGGAAATAGCCCGCTTCAGTAACGGTCATCGCAACGATACGCGTTGCCGGGTCTGCCATGCGCGCTATCAGTGGTGCGTTGCCGGGCTCGATGGGCACGTAATCAATGATCGACCCCACGACCTCGGCAGAGGTACCCTCGGGGTCGAGTTCAATGGTCGTGTATAGATAGTCCTGCGCCGCCAGCTTCACGCGCATTGCGGTATCGTAGGGGCGCACGCCTGCACCAATGATGGCCCAGTCATGCGCCCGTCCTTCTTCCATCAACCGGTGCAGGTACCACGCCTGGTGCGCGCGATGGAAATTTCCCATTCCGATATGGACAATGCCCGGCGTCAGCTTCGACCGGTCATATGTCGGCCGCAGCACGTTTTCCGGCAATTTCCCCAAGGTGGCATTGCCCAACTTGATCGGCTCTTTCTGTTCCGCGTGATCGTCCATCAGCTCATCCAGTTGCCACCATCCACGTTCAGCGTCTGCGCAGTGATATACCGCGCGTCATCCGAGGCAAGAAAGACGCAAGGATCCGCGATCTCTTCCGGCGACCCCATATGCCCCAGGGGCACGGCTTCGCCAACCAACCGCTTCTTCTCGCCCTTTGCCCGATTCTCGTACTTGGCGAAGAGCGCGTCCACCGCATCCCACATTGGCGTATCGACCACGCCGGGCGCAATCGCATTCACCCGTATGTTGTCGCCCGCCAGTTCCAGCGCGAGCGACTGGGTGATCGAGATCACGGCCGCTTTCGTCGAGCAATACACAACGATGTTCGGCTCGCCGCGCCGTCCGGCCTGGCTGGAAAAGTTGATGATCGCTCCTCCGCCCCGCTTCTTCATGCCCGGCACCACGGCCTGGCAGGCGAAGATCGTGCCGCCCACGTTGACGTCGTACTGCCGGCGATAGTCCTCGACCGTGATCTCCTCGATCGGAGCCATGTTGAAGATGCCGGCATTGTTCACGAGGATGTCGATGCCGCCGAAAGCCTGCTCGACCGCCCGAACGCCCTCGGCGATCGAGGCGAGGTCGGTCACGTCCATCGTGACACCCATGCCGCCGATGGCCGCCGCGGTCTCGGCGGCATCCGCGGCCAGCCGGTCGGCCACCGCGACGCGCGCGCCTTCCCGTGCGAAGGCCTCGCAGATGGCGCGCCCGATCCCGCGCGCGCCGCCCGTCACCAGGGCCGTTTTTCCCTCCAGCCGTTTCACAGCCGCAACCCGTCCGCGCCGAACTTGTGAATGGCGTCGGCCCGCGGCGTCAGGTACACGCGGTTGCCGCGCTTGAAGTCCACCTCGCCGTCGACCCGGACGGTGATGGACTCGGCCAGCCCGGTGTCATGGATATGAAAGAACGTGTCCGAGCCGAGATGCTCCGAGACGCCGACCACGCCCGACCAATCGCCCTCGCTCGCGCTCACGCCGATATGTTCGGGCCGCACGCCGATGGTATGGGCGCCGTGGCGCTTGGCCTCCGCCCCCTCGATCAGGTTCATCTTCGGAGACCCGATGAAGCCCGCTACGAAGGTGTTGCGCGGGCTCCGGTAAAGCTCCAGCGGCGAGCCCACCTGCTCGATGTTGCCGGCCCGCAGCACAACGATCTTGTCGGCCATGGTCATGGCTTCAACCTGGTCGTGGGTGACGTAGATCATCGTCGTCGCCAGCTTCTTGTGCAGCTCCGAGATCTCCATCCGCATGCCGACCCGCAGCGCGGCGTCGAGGTTTGAGAGCGGTTCATCGAAAAGGAAGGCTGCCGGTTCGCGCACGATGGCGCGGCCGATGGCGACCCGCTGCCGCTGACCGCCCGAAAGCTGGCCCGGACGCCGGTCGAGATAGTCGGTCAGGTTCAGCGCCTTCGCGGCCGCCTCGATCCGCCTGTTCTGCTCGTCCTGGCTGATCCCGGCCATGCGAAGCGGGAAGGCGATGTTCTTGCGCACGGTCATATGCGGGTAAAGCGCATAGGACTGGAACACCATCGCAAGGCCCCGCTTGGCAGGCGGCACGTGGCTCGCGTCGGTGCCGTCGATCATGATCGTGCCGCTGGTCAGGTCCTCCAGCCCCGCGATCAGGCGGAGAAGGGTGGACTTGCCGCAGCCCGACGGGCCGACGAAGACCGCGAACTCGCCATCTTCGATCGTCAGATCCAGCGGCGGGATAACCTGCACATCGCCGAAACTCTTGGTGACATCTTCAAGTACGATACGTCCCATTGGTCAGCTCCTTATTTCACCGCGCCGAAGGTCAGGCCGCGGACAAGTTGTTTCTGGCTGAACCAGCCAAGGATGAGGATCGGCGCAATGGCCATGGTCGAGGCCGCGCTGAGCTTCGCGAAGAACAGGCCCTCGGGGCTGGAGTAGCTGGCAATGAACGCCGTAAGCGGGGCCGCGTTGACCGCCGTCAGGTTGAGCGTCCAGAATGCCTCGTTCCAGGCGAGAATGAAGTTCAGAAGGATCGTCGAGGCGATGCCCGGCACCGCCATCGGTGTCAGCACATAGAGGATCTCTTCCTTCAGAGACGCTCCGTCCATGCGCGCTGCCTCCAGGATTTCTCCCGGAATCTCCCGGAAGTATGTATAGAGCATCCAGACGATGATCGGCATGTTGATCAGCATCAGCACGATCGTCAGGCCCACCCGGCTGTCGAGCAGCCCAAGCTGGATGAACATGAGGTAGATCGGGTAGAGAACGCCGACCGCCGGAAGCATCTTCGTCGACAGCATCCACAAGAGTATGTCCTTGGTCCGCTTCGAGGGCACGAAGGCCATCGACCATGCCGCCGGCACCGCGATGATCGTGCCGAGAATGGTCGACCCGCCCGCGATGATTACCGAGTTCCAAAGGAAGCGCATGTAATCCGAGCGTTCCTGCACGACCCCGTAGTTCTCCAGCGTCCAATCGAAGAACAGGAATACCGGAGGATCGGCGATGGCCTGGGCTTCGGTCTTGAAGCTGGTCAGAATCGTCCAGAGGATCGGGAAGAAGATCAGTAGACCAACGCCCCAGGAGACAACAGTGTTGATGGTCTTGCGTTGCGTAGTGACTGCGCGTGCCATGTCTCAGCCCTCCCTCAAGCGTCCAGGTTCTTGCCGACGATGCGCATCAGGAAGATGGCAACGATGTTGGCGAGAATGATTGCATAGACACCGCCTGCCGAACCCAGTCCGACGTTCTGGCTCTCCAGCACGCGCTGGAAGATCAGGTAGGTCAGGGTCCGCGTGCCGAAGGCACCGCCGGTGGTAACGAAGATTTCCGCGAAGATCGACAGCAGGAAAATCGTCTGGATCAGGATCACGATGGTGATCGCGCGGGAGAGGTGCGGCAGGATGATGTAGCCGAACCGAGAAAGTGGCGGAGCGCCGTCCATCTCGGCAGCCTCAAGCTGCTCGCTGTCCAGCGACTGGATCGCGGTCAGCAGGATCAGCGTTGCGAAGGGCAGCCACTGCCAGGACACGATCAGGATGATTGAAAATATCGGGGCGTCGCTCAGCCACACCACAGGATCGGCTCCGAAAAACCTCCATAGATGCGCAAGTAGACCGTTCACCGGGTCCATGAACATGTTCTTCCAGACCAGCGCCGAGACGGTCGGCATGACGAAGAAGGGTGCGATGACCAGAATCCGGACCACGCCCTGTCCCCACATCGGTTGGTCCAGGAGCATCGACAGCAACACGCCTAGCACGATGGTGATGACAAGAACGCCGCCGACGATCACAAGCGTCGTCTGTACGGCGGGCCAGAAGGAACTCGAAGATACGAACCGGACGTAGTTCTGAAACCCGACAAAGCCCTGGTCGCCCCCTCTCAGCGGCAGATACTGCCGGAAGGAAAACCAGAGTGTCATGATAAGCGGAACCAACATCCAACCGAGTAGCAGGATCACCGCGGGTGCCATCATAAGACGGGCTGCGGATCTGGAGTGCTGCGTAGCCATTGGACAAATCTCCCCCGTTTACGGACTTCAGCCCGTATCAGTCGTTGGTAGCCGATTTTGGACTAGAGTGGCAGAGGGCAGGGCGAACCCCGCCCTCTGACTTGGGAGGAAGCCTTAGCGATAACCGGCTGCTTCCAGAGCTTCGTTGGTGATCGTCTGCGCCTTGGCAAGCGCTTCTTCCACCGATTGCTGGCCCGCATAGGCCGCCGAGAACTCCTGGCTCACCTCGGTCCAGAAACCGCCCCACTCAGGAATCGCGGCGAACTGGATGCCGACGTAAGGCACGGGGTCCACGGTCGGATTGTTCGGATCGGCCGCCAAAATTGAGTCGAGTGTCTTCTGCGCGAAAGGCACAGAGATATAGTCGGGGTTCTCGTAAAGCGAGGTGCGCGCGCCCGGCGGCACGTTTGCCCAGCCTTCGTTCGCCGCGACTAGCTCGATGTAGTCCTTCGAGGTCGCCCATTCGATGAACTGCTTTGCAGCGTCAGCTTTCTGAGTGCCCGCCGGAATGGCGAGAGCCCATGCCCACAGCCAGTTGGCTTTCTTGTCGACACCTTCGGCATTCGGCGCGAGCGCAAAGCCGACGCTGTCAGCGACTTCCGAGTCGTTGGGGTTGGTCACGAAGGATGCCGCAACGGTCGCGTCAATCCACATGCCGCACTTGCCCTGGTTGAACAGCGAAAGGTTCTCGTTGAACCCGTTCGTCGCGTAGCCGGAGGGGCCCGATTCTTCCATCATGCCGACATAGAAGTTCAGGGTCTCAGACCATGCCTCGGAGTCGAGCTGTGCGTTCCAGTCCTCATCGACGGGACGCGCGCCGAACGAGTTGGCCATGGTGTTGATGAAGGCACCGCCCTCACCCCAGCCGGCCTTGCCGCGCAGGCAGATACCGTTGATGTCGTTTTCCGGGTCATCCATGGCCGCAGCGGCTTCACGAATGAACTGCCACGTCGGTTCGTCCGGCATTTCCAGGCCGGCCTTCTCCATCAGGTCGGTACGATACATGACCATCGAGCTTTCGCCATAGAACGGAGCCGCATAAAGCGTGCCGTCGTGGCTCAGTCCCGCCGCCATCGCGGGCAGAATGTCGTCGGCGTCGTACTCGGCCGAAAGATCGTCAAGCGGGACGAGCCAGCCGTTCGCACCCCAGATCGGCGTTTCGTACATGCCGATGGTCATGATGTCGAATTGACCGCCCTTGGTGGTGATGTCGGTCGTGACACGCTGGCGGAGAACGTTCTCTTCCAGAGTGACCCACTCGACCGTGTGACCGGTCTTTTCGGTGAAATCGTCCGTATAGCCCTGCATACGGATCATGTCGCCGTTGTTCACGGTGGCGATGGTCAGCGATTCAGCGAAAGCGCCGCTCGTCGCAATCAGCGACATCGCAGTTGCCGCACGAAGTGCGTTCTTCAGGTACATCCGGATTCCTCCCAGTTGGATGTTATGACTGCTTTCCATTTAGGCAGGAAGGTAACGCGGTGTCAATAAAAATTTTACGCGCGCAAATTTTTATGGTTTCAAGCAGACTCTCTCATGATCAGGCGCGCCGGGAAGAGCGTTTCGGTTCGCGTCGAGAATCGCCCGTCGCTCTCAATAAGGCGGAACAGAGTCTCAACCGCAGTGTCCGACACTGCGGCATAGTCATGCGCGGCCGTGGTGAGCGATGGGCAGGTGAAGCGGGAGAACGGGTGGTCGTCGTGGCTCGCGACCCGCAGATCGCAGCCCGGATGTCGCCCGACCTTCACCCCGCTCTCGAAACATGCGGCAAGAAAGCCAATGGCAAGCCGGTCGTTGCTGCAAAGTACGGTGTTGGTCGGAAGGCTCTTCTCGGACAGGATTTTCAGCCCGCCCTGACGTCCTATCTCCTCGAACGCCCAACCCTCGCCGTCGACCTTGATGACATGCGGTTCCATTCCGACCTCTTCCATCATGTCGAGATAGGCGATCCGGCGCTTGTTCGCGTTCGGGTTGGCAGGAGTGCGCATCTCGAAAAAGCAAGGTGGTTCTCCCGTGCGGCTCAGGTACTGCACTGTCTGCGACACGAAACTGTGGTTGTCAGAACCGACAAACGCTTCGCCCATTCCGTCGAGGTTGCTGTCGAACAGGACCGTTGGCACATGGCGGCAGAATGCCTCGATGGCCGCCTTGTCCGACGCGCGCCCCAGTGGCGCCAGCAAAACCCCGGCCGGCTTCAGCGACCTGAGCGTGTCCAGCACATCTTTCTCCAGGCCGGTCTCACCATGCGAACTGAAGATCGTGGGCGAAAAGCCGGCGGCCAGGCATTGCCGCTCGATCACCCGTACGATCTCGCCGAAGAACGGGTCTGCCAAGTAAGGCACGACGATACCCACGTTCTTCGTGAGCTTTCGGTTCTGGTTCATCGCAAAGATGTTCGGCCGATAGTCAAACTCGGCAATTGCGGCTTCGATGCGAGTGCGCGTGCTGGGCCGCACGCTGTCAGGATCGTGAAAGTATTTGGACACGGTCGGCCGCGAGATTCCGATGCGCGCAGCGAACTCCTCCATGTTCCTGATCCCGTCGCCGCTCATGGCGTGGCCTCCTTTTCGCCTCGTCCCGGGCCATTCACTCATTTACGAACTTTACATAGTAATTAGCGCGCGCAAACAATAAATTTTTCTCGCATCGCTTTGCCGGACAGCCAGATCAAGCGTCGGCGCGGACTTTTTCATCATCCGAAACAATGGCCTTTCCGCTGGAAGCCGCATTGCACCCGTTTCGCCCGATTCGAGGTCCGGTGGGCGTTCGTGCCAAGCACTGAAAGGCAGGGTGCAGCGAAGCAAAATGCGAGCGACCTCGCAAATCCGCCGCGTTCTCATCACAAAAAAGCCCAAAACCAATCGTTTACAAAGTCTGCACAACGAACCGGGAAAAAGCATTGGGGTGGTGCAATGCAAAGAAACGACGTCGTCGACCTGCAATCGTTCCGAAACCATGACACGCGCAGCGAAGCGAGCGATCTGCCGCACCTGCCCGCAGGCACGACGTTGCTGCTCGGTCAGTACACGATCGAGGATTATCTCAACTGCGGCGGTTTCGGTATCACCTACATTGCCACCGACAGCTTGCACAGAAAGGTCGTGATCAAGGAATGCTTCCCCGGCGAGATGTGCTTTCGCGACGGCGAGTCGGTGGTGCCGCGCAGCCCGAGATTCCGCGACGAACTGAAGTCCATCATCCGCCATTTCGTGATCGAGGCCCACAACCTTGCCAACATCCGGCACCCGAATGTCGTCCACGTCCACCAGGTCTTCGAGCAGAACGACACCGCCTACATTGCGATGGACTTCGTCGACGGACCCGACCTGCTCGATCTGGTCGAAACTGGCAGCCGCCGACTCTCGCCGAAGCAGGTCCAACGCATCACACGCACCATGCTGGGCGCGATCGAGCACATCCACTCCAAGGGGATGCTGCATCGCGACATTTCGCCCGACAACATTCTGATCGGGCCTGACGGAGAGCCAGTTCTGATTGATTTCGGAGCGGCCCGGCAGCACCTCAAGCAAAGCCACAAGGCTAATGCCAAAATGAAGTGCGTGAAGGACGGATACTCACCCCAGGAGTTTTACGTCGGCGGCAGCGAGCAGGGGGCATTCAGCGATCTCTATTCATTTGCGGCGACGATCTATCACATCATCGCGGGTGTGGCGCCGGCCGACGGTCAGAGCCGTTTCAACGCCTTGGCCGCGAAGCGGGCCGACCCTTACGTGCCGCTTGTGGGAACCGTCACCGGTTACCCCTGGCGTTTCCTCAAAGCACTCGACACCGCTTTGGCTGTCCTGCCAGAGGACCGCCTCCAGAACGCAGATGACTGGCTCGATCGAATCCGGCCGCGCACGGCCAACATTGCCGCGTCGATCTCGCGACCCGCGACCGCAGTGCTCGAGAGCCTCTCGGGCTTCGAGACAAGGGAGCCATCAGTTCCGGCGACCCGGCTGATGGGTGGAAATCGGAAACTGTACACCAGCATTGCCGCCTCGGCGCTTCTGGCGATTGGCTGCATCGCCGTCACCGGCTTTCCCGGCCCAGGCAGCACAACCAGCGCTGAACCAGTCAATCTCGCCGCAGCATCCCACACCCCGATCGAGACGACCCATCCCGTCGTTGCCCCCGGACGCATATCGCCTGCACCGTCGGCTATGCCCATGCCCGCGCGGCTTCCCCAGGACATCTCGATAACCGCCGCGCTCCCAACTATTGGAGAGGCGGGCGCGTTGGAGCCTGCAGATCGCCTCGTCGCTTCAGGGCGCGAACTCGTCTCTACCTCCGTGCCCGCGGACGACAATACGCTCAGGGATTTGGCATCTTCCATGCAGAACTCCGGGTCCGAAGCTGCGGACCCTCCGCGTTTCGCGCTGTCGGTCGCCGACCTTTCGGGCGCCCCCGGCACAACAGGCGCCAGGTTTGCGGTTTCCCCGATACGTGCCGTGGACAGGAGCGGTGTTCGCAGCAAACTTTCGGTGCCCGCGGGCAAAGGTCTGCTTCCCGATGATTTCTTGCCGCTTTCGCAGGTGGTGGCACCAATTCTGACGCTTGAAGCGCCGGCGTTCACGTCTGCCAGCCGCGACATCGTCCCGCCGCTAGGCACCAGTTCCGTCCCGCGGGCGCCTCTCGTCGCCACTCTGCCCGACCCGTTGGCCGAAAAGCTCTACACCGGCGACACCAAGCCGCCAAATGGCGCCGCGCCTGCCGTACACGGTGCCGAAACGATCCCGCAGGTCGGGTACACGCGATGGGACGTCCGTCTTCCTTTCGTCGCGCAAATGGAGGCCTTGGATGACAGGACCGTCGCGAGGATCGCGTTCCTTCTCGCGGATGCCGACCTTGCCAACTCCGGCGACTGGATCGCAGAGGGGGTGACGATCCATGCCGTGAATGGCGAGACACTGGACCCAGATACCCCGCTCGAGGAACAGATCGCAGCTTCGATGACCCTCGGTGCCGACGGCTTCACTCGTCCAACCGTCCACTACCGTGTTCCCGGCAGCGACTTACTGGACATCGGGACGCTTGCGTTACCGGTGATGCGTCGGACGACGCTCGCGGACGGAACCATCCTGACCACCAGTGCCGAGGGCTTCGTACCAGTAACTCGCGTTACGGCCGTTGGCGGCGCGGGTACTGGCCTTCGGGTAGGCGATATCGTCGTGGAAGAGGCGCAGACCGGGACATGGCTCGCCAGCCCCCAGGATATCGAGGATGCTCTCGGCGCGCTAGTTGCGCTCAACCTGGGCGAAGCAGCTTTCACAGTCTTGCGCAACGGGCGCCGCCAAACTGTCCGCTGGACCATGAAAAGCGAGTAACTCGATGCAGAGGACACATCATTGCCACAGTGATCACTCAAATCCATCACATTCCCGCGCAAGATCGGATTGGTTGATCAACACGTTAGGGGCTGACCCCCGGTGCCGATGACTGACAAGAAGACGGCGCATATGGCTGACTTGGCCGAACAGGCGCTCCCGATTGGCACGGTCCTCTCGGACGACCAGTTCACGATCACGGACCACCTTGGTGCCGGGGGCTTTGGTATTACCTACAAGGCCAAGGACAACGTGCTAGGCCGCACGGTCGTCATCAAGGAGTGCTTTCCCGAGGATTTCTGCGTTCGCGAGAACCACGAGGTGTTCGCTCGAAGCAAGACCTACGCGAAGCCGATACGCTCGATCATCAAGATGTTCATGCGCGAAGCCCAAAGTCTCGCCAAACTGCGCCACCCCAATATCGTCTCCGTCCATCGCATATTCGAGGAGAACGGCACCGCCTACATGGTATTGGACCTGATCGAGGGCAAAGATCTCTTCGACATAATCGAAGGCAAGAAAATCCGGCTGTCGCCCGCCCGCGTCAAGGATATCCTGTTTCAGCTTCTCGATGCGATCGACAAGGTGCACGCAATGGGCCTCCTGCACCGCGACATCTCACCGGACAACATCCTGATCGAAAGGACCGGCACGCCGGTCTTGATCGACTTCGGAGCGGCCCGCGCAGACGCCACTCGCCACACCCGTGCAATCTCGTCATTCCTGGTGGTCAAGGACGGATACTCGCCCCAGGAATTCTACGTTGCAGGAAGCGAGCAGGGGCCAAGCAGCGATCTTTATGCGCTTGCCGCCAGCTTCTATCATGTCCTAAGTGGCAGCGCGCCGCCCAACAGCCAGACGCGCCTGCTGGAAATCGCCGGCGGCCGGACCGACCCCTGCGTTCCGCTTGTCGGCCGCATTCCCGGGTATGACGACGCGTTTCTTGAAGCTATTGACCGCGCAATGACTATCCACCCGGCCGACCGCCTGCAATCGGCGGCGAAGTGGCGCCGATTGATCGAGGAATCGGTATCGGCGAGCGAGGGCCCGAAGTCCGAGGTGATCCTGAAACCCTCCAGCCAGGGTATTCCTCTCGATCTGGAACTGTCGCTTACCAAACTGGTGGAAGAGACCAACGACGAGGTGCGCAAGACCAGCGAGATCATTCTGCCGGAAGAACCGAAAGCCGAGCCGCCTAAACCCGAGGCCAAACCTGCCTGGGTCGAAGAGTTCAACGCCGAGTCCCTTTCCCGTCCGCACCGCTCGAAGCGGAGCAGCCGGCAAGCCTATCTTTCAAAGCCGGCACCAACATCAGGCGAGGATGAAGGTTGGGTCGATACCCGCCGCGCCTATATAAACTCGCATCCTACCCATACGGGAACCAACTGGATTGATCGGGCGCTGGAAAAGCAGGGCCGCATCCGCAGTGAGCGTGAACTTGCGCTTGAGGCGCTCGAGAAAGAGGCGACTGGCAGGGCAGGGCCCGTCCCTTCCCAACAAGGGCGACATGCCGAGGTGGAAATTCCGCGCGGTGTCGCCGCGGCCCCGGCTGTCGCCGCCCGTGGACCACTCCGGACGATCGGAATATTGATCTGTCTGGCGCTCAGCGTGTCCTGCCTCTTCTTCCTTCCCGCTCCCTGATCCGGCGCGGGGGTCTCCCAACCGACCCGACGGCTCGTCGGTCGAAATTCTTGCGGGCGACAGACCCGAACCCGCAGTCCCGCCGGCGGCAAGGATGCTTACGTGTCGCTTAGAACCTCGGCCAGATCGCGCGCCGCAGCCCCCAGTAGTCGTGCAAAGGATGCCGCCCGCTCGATCGAATAGCGTTGAACCGGTCCATGCACGCCGATTGACGCCATATATCGCCCTTGCCTGTCGAAGATAGGAACGGCAATCGCAACCATACCCTCGATGAACTCCTCATTATCCAATGCGAACCCCTGCCCGGCAATCGCCCTAAGTTCGGCCTTCATTTTCGCCGGATCAGTGATCGTGTTTGGCGTGCGATAATCCAGTTTGCCGGACCCGATGATCCGCTCGCGGTCGCGCTTTCGCAGTGTGGCGAGGAAAGTTTTGCCGCTTGCAGTGCAATGAAATGGCACGTGACTGCCGACGGGCAGTTGAACGCGGAAAGGCCAGTCCGTTTCGACCCTGTCCTTGTAACTCATGCCCTTTTCTTCGGGGACAACATAATTCACCGTTTCCCGCGTCTCTTCCGCCAGGCGCCGCAGAATCTGGTGGCGCGCAATATGGCTGGTCGAGGCATGGAGCAACCCTGACGCCATCTCGCGGGCCCGCCGCCCCGGGCGCAGACCGCCTCCGTCTCGCACCAGAAATCCCTCGTCCATCAGAGTATTGCAGAGCCGGTGCACCGTCTGTTTAGGGAGGTTCACCGCGCGACCGATCTCGGCGGCACTCATCGGCTCAACTTGCCGCCCCACGAATTCCATTATCAGCAGCACACGAAGGTTGGTCGGAATTCGCAACTCCTCCTGTCCGTCCATCCGCCACGACTCTCCCAATCAAAGATCTTGCAACAGAGAAAGGAATCATGTTGCATTAAAAAGTGAGACTGAAAGTCTCATTTTTTGGCGTTCGCGTCAAATATGGGAGGAAGCGTTTGGAATTCGACTACGTCATCATTGGCGCGGGTTCGGCTGGGTGCGTTCTGGCCAACCGTCTTAGCGATGGCGGCACATTCCAGGTGGCCCTTCTCGAGGCGGGGGGCAGGGACAACTATCCCTGGATTCACATCCCAGTCGGCTACTTCAAGACGATGGGTAATCCGCGAACCGACTGGGGCTACGAGACCGAGCCCGACCCCGGTCTGAACGGACGGTCGCTCAAGTGGCCACGTGGCCGGGTTCTGGGCGGGTCGAGCTCAATCAATGGGTTGCTCTATGTCAGGGGACAAGCGGCGGACTACGATCACTGGAGGCAATTGGGCAACGCCGGCTGGGGGTGGGAAGATGTCCTCCCGCTGTTCAAGCGTTCCGAGGCCTATGCCGATGGCGATTCCGAGATCCGGGGGCGGTCGGGGCCGCTCTCGGTCTCCAACTCGTTGGTCAAACGCGAGGTGGTTGATCTTTATCTCGACGCCGCCGAGAACGCGGGCTACCGGCGCAATCCCGACTACAATGGCAGGACACAGGAAGGCGTCGGACATTTCCAGCTGACCATGCGCAACGGGCGGCGTTGTTCATCCGCCGTTGCCTATCTCGGCCCGGCAAAGCGGCGCCAGAACCTGACAATCCTGACCGAATGCCCTGCCAAGTGCCTTACCTTCGACGGCAAGCGCGCAACCGGTGTCGAGGTCACTTACAAAGGTCGCACCACGACGATCCGCGCGCGCAGGGAAATCGTGCTCTCCGCCGGTGCCATCGCCTCGCCGCAGCTTCTTATGGTCTCGGGCATTGGCGACCCGGATCACCTGAAAGACCACGGAATCGAGGTGCTGCAGCCGCTGAAAGGTGTTGGCAGGAACCTGCAGGACCACCTTCAGGCGCGACCCGTCTACAAGACGACACTTTCGACGATCAACACCGAGATCAACAGCCTCGTCAAACAGGGCCTCATCGCGCTCCACTACGCCGCGACCCGAACCGGCCCGATGACGATGGCGGCGAGCCTCGGAACAGCGTTTCTGAAGACCCGCCCGCAGTTGGCGGAACCGGATATCCAGTTCCATGTCCAACCCTTCAGCGCCAGCCAGAAAATCAACAAACCCCACGATTTCAATGCCTTCACCGCCAGCGTCCTGCAGCTTCGACCAGAAAGCGCGGGTCATCTGGAACTCAGGTCGGCTGATATGCGCGACTATCCCGCGATACACCCCAACTACCTCGCCACCAAGACCGACCAAGATACGATCGTCGAGGGCATCCGCATCGCCCGACGTATTGCCCGCACTGAACCTGTGGCCGCGGTCATCACCGAGGAATACACTCCCGGCCCGAACATCGCAGACGACGATTACGACGCACTCCTCGACTGGGCGCGATCCAATGCTACGACGATCTATCATCCCACCGGCACCTGCAAGATGGGCAGCGACCCGATGGCAGTGGTCGACGACCGCCTTCGTGTCCACGGGGTCGAAGCATTGCGCGTGGCCGACGCCTCGATCATGCCCGTGATCGTCTCCGGTAACACCAATGCACCCGCAATCATGATCGGTGAAAAAGCGAGCGATCTGGTGCTGGCCGACGCCCGCGCGTCGGCACCCCTAGAATTGGAGGCGGCTCAATAATGGAACTGCTCTTCGACGCCGGCGCTATCATCCTCGCCGACCTGATCCTCAGCGGCGACAATGCGCTGATCATCGGCATGGCCGCCGCCGGTCTTTCGCCGGAGTTACGTGCCCGCGCAATCCTGTTCGGCATGGTCATCGCCGCAGTGCTCCGCATAGTCTTCGCCGTCGTCGCCACCAAGCTACTCGGAATCCCAGGCCTGCTGTTTCTGGGCGGACTGTTGCTCTGTTGGGTGTGCTACCGGCTCTTCATCGAGATCCGGGAAAGCGTGGGCGAGAAAGGCGAGTTGGCGCTGGAAGCTGCCGGTGACGCCGAGGCAGGCTATACCGGACCACCGCGCAGAACTCTGGCCCAAGCGCTCTGGACCATTACGATCGCGGACGTGTCGATGTCGCTCGACAATGTCCTGGCCGTCGCGGCAATCGCGGACGGAGACACCACGCTCCTGATCTTCGGACTTGGACTCGCAATCCTGTTGATGGCCTTCGCCGCCACGCTCATCATGAAGCTGCTCACGCTCTTCCCGATGATCTCGTGGCTTGGTCTGATTGTTCTGATCTACGTGGCGGGCGAAATGCTGTTCCGTGGCGTTTTCGACATCAACTATGGGGTCGGCCCGATGCTGGGCCTGATCGAGGGAATGGACTTAAGCAAGGGACACTAACCGGATAGCCGGGCACATCGCCTTCTTCGCCCGGCCACTCTTTCTAGACCTGACATGAAGGCAAAACTGGGAGGAAAACGAATGTTTTCAAGACTAACAAAAATGGCCACGGCAACTGCCGTCGGTGCGGCCCTTATGGCTAGCACTGCATGGGCCGAAACCGTGATCCGCGTGCAGTCGGTAATTCCGAACTCGGCCGACGAGGTCGTGATGCTCGAGGAATTTGCCTCTGACGTGCTCGCGCTGACCGAGGGCGAAGTCAAGATCGAAGTGCTGCCCGCAGGCGCGGTCGTCGGCGTGCAGGAAGTGCTCGACGCGGTCGACGCCGGACTCGTTGAAGGTGGTTTCGCCTGGACGCACTACTGGTCAGGCAAGCATCCCGCTGCCATGCTCTTCGGCTCCCCCGTCGCGGGAGCCGGTGTCGGCATGGACAATATCGCCTTCATGTCCTGGTTCCTCTCTGCCGGTGGCAAAGAACTCTACAACGAGCTTTGGGATGAAATGGGCGTCAACGTGGTCGGCTTCATGCTCCAGCCGGTTGGTCCCGAAGCGCTCGGCTGGTTCAAGGAACCGATCGCCTCGATGGAGGACTTCCGCAAGTATCGCTTCCGCACGCCGCCGGGCATCCCCGGACAGACTTACAAGGACATCGGCGTGGCCTCGGTCGCAATGGGTGGCGGTGACATCCTGCCGGCACTTGAAAAGGGTACCATCGACGCCGCCGAATGGTGCTGCCCGAAACCGGATTCGGTTTTCGGCTTCCAGAAGGTGCTCAAGCACTACTACCTGCAAGGCCTACACCAGGTCGTCGTGAACGCCGACATCTACATCAATAAAGATGTCTACAACTCGCTCACGCCGACCCAGCAAAAGGCGATCGAAGTGGCCGCCAATGCGTCGCTCATGAAGTCGATGGCCTACCGCATCTGGGAGAACGGAAAGGCGCTCGACAAGCTGGTGAACGAAGATGGCGTCATCCTGCATGACACCCCGGCGGACTACTTCAGCGAGTATATGAACGCCGCCAACAAGGCCCTTGAGACGAACGCGGCGGAGAACGAGTTCTTTGCCAAGGTCTGGCAGTCCCAGAAGGACTTCGCCAAGCTCGCCGTCCCGTTCTGGGCAGGCGCGCAAACCTCGAACGCCAACCTGGGCCGGGCTTACGCCGATCAGTTGCTGGCCAAGTAAGCCATAAGATCAGTCGGGACGGAGTAATCCCCGTCCCGATTATCGGCCGGAAAGTATCCCGGGTGAATTGGCCAACAGGCCAAGAGGGCGGAGCCCTCGCACAAAAACAAGAAACTTGCGCCGCGAAGCGGCGTGCTGCCTGATACTCAAAAGGCAACGGAAAATGGGAGGGTGAGGTGAACGACGAGTTGGAAGACGTCAACCTCGACGCCGGGGATGAACTCCTGGCCGAGGCGCGTGGCGGGCCGGAAACCCCGCTTCCCGATGACATGCACCCCCTGGCGAGATATCTCGTCTGGGCTATCGACTGGTTCTCGGAATGGCAGGGCAGGCTGGTCTGCCTACTGGTTGTCCCGATAATCTTCGCGATGGTCTACGAAGTCGTGATGCGCAAATTCTTCATTGCGCCGACGCTTTGGGCCTTCGACATCAGCCGAATGCTCTACGGCGTGTCCTTCATGCTCGGCGCAGCCTATGCGCTGATGCGGGGCCTGCACATCCGCGCCGATTTCCTATATCGCGGCTTCTCAGTAAAGACCCAGGGACGGGTCGATCTCGTGCTCTACGTGCTCTTCTTCATGCCGGGCATGATCCTGCTCTACATTGCTGCGCAGGAATTCGCGCTGAAGAGTTTCGCCCAGAACGAGAGCGCCGGTGACAGCACATGGGCACCGATCGTCTGGCCGGTAAAGATGGCACTCGCCGCCGGTGTTGCTTTCCTGGTTCTTCAGGGCATCTCTGAAATTCTAAAATCATGGTACGCGGCGACCCGCGGGAGGTGGCCGCGATGATCGACATCATTCAAGCACTTTTCGATCTTCTGCCGGACTTCGCACCGCAGACGATCGGCATCCTGATGATCTGCGCGATGCTCTTCGCGATCTTTGTCGGCTTCCCGATCTCTTTCACGCTGATCTTCCTTGGCATCTTCTTCGGAGCCTGGGGATTCGGGCTGAAGCTGACGATTTTCCTGATGAATCTGCAAATCTATGGCTCGATGATGGAGCAGACGCTGGCCGCTGTGCCGCTCTTCGTCTTCATGGGCTTCATGATGGAGCAGGCGGGACTGATGGAACGACTGTTCGCAGCCATCCAGCTCATGCTCGCGCGCATGAAGGGTTCGCTCTTCGTCGCGGTGCTTTTCGTCTCCGTCATCTTCGGCGCGGCGACCGGCATCGTCGGGGCCTCGGTCACCATCCTCGGGATCATGGCGGCCACGACGATGAACCGGTCCGGTTACGACGTACGGCTTGCGTCCGGTACGATTACCGCAGGCGGCACCCTCGGTATCCTGATCCCGCCTTCGATCATGCTCGTCGTCATGGGCCCAGTGCTGGAGATTCCCGTCACCGACCTCTTCGCGGGTGCGATTATCCCTGGCATCCTGATGGCCGTCCTTTACCTCATCTACTCGGTCGGCCGCTGCTGGATCAATCCGTCGCTCGGACCAGCGCTGCCCGAGGACATGATCCCCGAGGACCGCTCCTATGTCTGGCGCGAATTCTTCCTCGGGCTCGTGCCACCGACGATCCTGATCGCCTTTGCGTTGGGTTCGATCCTCTCTGGATGGGCCACGCCGACCGAAGGTGCCGGCATGGGTGCTTTCGGTTCGGTGATCCTGACGCTGCTCTACAAGAAGTTCAGCTTCGGAGCGACGTACAAGGCGCTTAAGAAGACGCTTGAGATCTCGGTCCTGATCCTCTTCCTGGTGGCGGCCTCGAATTTTTTCGGCGCGGTCTTCTCTCGGCTCGGAACACCTCAGATGATCACAGATTTGCTTTTGTCGCTCGATCTATCGGCGAACATGGTCATCATTTTGATCCTTGCGCTGGTCTTCATTCTCGGCTGGCCGCTGGAATGGGTGCCGATCGTGCTGATCATCCTGCCAATCCTGGCGCCTGTGCTGATCGAGTTGCAGGTCGACATGCTCTGGTTTGCTATTCTGGTTGCAGTCTGTTTGCAGACGGCTTGGCTCAGTCCACCCGTGGCCCTCTCGGCCTATTTCCTCAAGGGGGTGGTGCCAAGCTGGGATCTCAAGGACATCTACCTGGGCATGATGCAGTTCATGTGCATCCAGATTCTGGGCCTTGCGATCGTGTTCCTGATCCCGAGCATTGTCACCTGGCTGCCGACGTATCTTTACGGCGGCGGCAACTGAGCGACCTTGACCCGCTGGCGCGCGCCGCTCTACCGGGGAGGCTCTGCCTCCCCGGACCCCTCCGGGATATTCTCAGACCAGTGACAAAGCCGGTTTCCGCATTTGCTCCGCCCGGGTACCAAATTTGACCCAAGGCCGGTCGAAGGGATTGCCGATTAAAGGCGCCATGTCGCCTGGCTCCGGCATTTCGAGACGGCGCATCAGCCGGCCCTTTGCGAAGAACTTTTCCCTGTCGGCCCTGTTCTGCTCCAAAGCCTCGCGGCCAATCCGGTCCATCGTCCAGCGGTCGGTCGTTAGCAACCAGGCCTTATCAAGGAACTGCTTCGCAAGTGCTGGATTGTCACAATGTTTTCGAGCGTTCAGGTACATTCGAAGCGCACGTTCGTTCTGGGCTAGCCTGCCCTGTTCGGCAAAGACCTCGGCAAACGCCTCCAACTCCTCGCGCTCGTCCCCGTACCACTGGTCTCGTGGCATATCCGGGAGTTCCTGGGGCGCAAAAGCCGAATGCCCCAGGCAGTGATTTGTCCAGTCGCGTTCTGCCTCGAGCGCTTCATTCCAGGTTTCAACCGTCTCCCTCGGCAACTGGAACCGCCGCCCCGGAAGGCGGCCGTCTTGGATCAGATCAAAACTTCGCAACGGATTGTGGCGGCAGTCCGCAAACGGCGGGGTGAGAGCATTGAACTTCGAGAAAAGAATCGCGCTGCGATGCGATACCCCGGCATTCTGGCGTAGTGTTCCTGTTGTCGGCAGAGGACGACTCAAGCCGATGACGCGCGCGAATTTGGCCGCCACATCGCTTTTGTCATAAGCCAAGACATCCATGCTCTCGCGACCCAATTCCGCGATCCACGGTCCCAGCCGTGTTTGGTATCCGGGTAGGCGGGGCGCATCGAAGAGCATGTCAAGAGTATCGCCGGACCATTGCGTTGCTTGTTGCGAGGCCGATGTAGCCCAGTCCAGAGGATCGCGCAGGAAAGCGACGACCCTGACCCGATCGAACCGCGCACCGAGAAAGTCATGCAGGCGGGCCACCTCGCTTGGCCGGAAGCCTGACAGGTCCTCCCCGCAAAGGATCAGGTGGCGTGTCGAATTTTCCTCGATCTCGGAGGCCAGTTCCGCGCGGGTCGCCTCGATGTATTGCTCCGCAGCAGACCCATCCTTCCAGCGCAGGCCTGCAAGGTGAAGCGCATCGGGCCGATCCCAGAATGCCAACGCCAACCGTTCGCCGTGGTTCCGATCGCCCGCGAGATAGTGATATCCCTCCGACCGCAATCGGTCGCGGGCAGCGGAAAACGCCGCCTGGATGGCTGTCGAACCGGTCTTCGGCACGCCGATATGAACATAGGCCGTGCGCGGCGGCTGCATTCTCGTTCGTCCTGTCTCTCCGTGATCGGTTGAACGACAGGAATGCTACGAAACCGTTACCGGAGCATCGCATCCGCAGATTCTTCCTGGGAGAAATATCCCCAGGGGGTCCGGGGGACGGCGTCCCCCGGCGGGTCGCCGCGCCAGGCGCGGCGAAACCTGAAGGATCAGGCCTCGACGGCCTTCATGAAGCGATCCCGGATCACCACCGGGTCCATGGTGATCACCGGCATCTTGGCGTTGCCGCTCTCGCATTTCGAGACGATCACCGTCATCTCGCCAGCGTCCAGCGCTTCCTGCAGCACTTGGCCTGTCTCCTCGGCCCGGCACTCGATAACCCGTTCGCAGCCTGCCGCCTCGGCCATCTTCGCAAGCGAGGTCTTGCGCCCTGCATAGGTCGGCTGATCGCCGGTCGAGCCGTAGGAGCCGTTGTCGATGATCAAGAGGATGTAATTCGGTGCCACGTTGTTCGCGATGGTGGGCAGCGTGCCGAGGTTGGTCAGCACCGAGCCGTCGCCGTCGATCACGATGACCGGCTTTTTCTGCACCAGCGCCAGCCCCAGACCGATCGACGACGCAAGCCCCATCGTTCCCAGCATGTAGAAATTGGTCGGCTGATCGTCGATGGCGTGCAATTCCTGGCTGGGAATGCCAATGTTGCAGATAACCAACTGGTCGCGAAGGATCGGGGCGATCTCTTTCAGGATTTCAGAACGGATCATTGGTCGCCGTAGCCTCCCCAGAAATTGGCGTCGGTCAGGATCGCGACCGGCTTGTTGCACATGAAGGTATAGTCGAGGATGTTCGGTAGTTCGTCCGCATCCGACTGCTTGTGAAAGTGGTAGGTCGGAATCTTGAGTTCCGCGAGCAACGCCTTGGTATGTACCGCCATTTCCACCTGGCAGGCGACCGGCTCGCGCAACTCGCCCCGGTACGAGATCAGCATCGGCAGCGGCATCCGGTAGTACTGAATCAGTGTCGCAAGCGTGTTGATCGTCACGCCGATGGCGGTGTTCTGCATGATGATGGCCGGCCTCGTGCCGCCCATCCACGCCCCGGCGCAAAGGCCCATGCCCTCGTCTTCCTTGTTCGAGGGAATGTGGAAAATGTCCGGGTGGCGGTCAATCTCGTCGATGACGCCGGCCAGCTGCTTGCAGGGCACGGTTGTGACGAATCCGATCTTCGCGGCGACCAGGTCCTCGGTGATTTTCTTGTCGATGCTCATGGGCGCTCCTTCAGGGCACGAGAACGATTTTCGGCGCGGCAACCTTGCCGGCACGGATGTCTTGGAAGGCGCGGTGGCCCTCGGAAAGCGGGCGTTCCTCGATCCAGTCCAGTGGTCCAAGCCGCCCGTCGAAGATCGCCGCTGCGGTGTCGCGGAAATCCTTGTAGGTATAGGTGTAGGTGCCGATGAAGGTCACCTCCTGCAAAGTGAAGCGGCGCACATCCAGCCCCGGCTCGCCACCGCCCAGCCCGATATGCATGATGACACCACCCGGCACCGCGGCGGACGACGCCGTTTCCCGCGTCGCTGTGAACCCCACGCCGTCGATCACGAGGTCATAGCTGTCGGGTGCATCGAGTTCCGCCAGAACCTTCAGTCCGCAACGATCCATGAGAAACCTGCGCCGCATCTCGTTCGGCTCGGTCACGGTGATGTCGGTGATCCCCATCGCGGCCGCTGACAGCGCCGCGCCCAGCCCGATCGGGCCACCGCCGATCACCAGCGTCTTCGGGGCCTCGACCCAGCCGGCCTCCAGCCCCAGCCGTACCGCGTGCCAGCCGCAGGCGAGAGGCTCGGCCAGCGAGGCCTTGGCGGGGTCAACCCCGTCGGGCACCACGATCAGGTTCTCTTCCCGCATCACCGCGGCCTCGGCAAACGAGCCCTGGCGCGGCAGGATCGACATGATCGAGCGCTCGCGGCAGATATTCTCGCGCCCCGCCACGCAGGCAGGGCAGGTGCCGCATGTGACCATCGGGTTGATGGTGACGCGGCGTCCGTCGGCCGTCACCCCGCAGGCTTCGTGGCCGAGGATCATCGGCGGGACCCGGCGCGGATCGTGTCCGAGATAGGAGTGCATGTCCGAGCCGCAAATCCCGACACGCTCGATGCGGATCAGCGCATCGCCCGGCTGGGGGTCGGGGTCGGCGAAGTCCTGGTAGATCAGCTCCTCCGGCCCGGTATACACAAGCGCCTTCATCGTTCTTCTTCCCTCAATGTCACCGGATACCGGGCGGCTTCACCCGTCCGCGCTCAGATCGAAGTTCACGCCGGGGAAATACTTCGCCAGCCGCACATCCGCCGTCCGCGCATGCCCCTCCATCCCTTCCAGCCGCGAAATCCGCGCCGTCGCTTCCGCCACCGGCCGCGATCCATCGCGCGTGGCCCGCTGCCAGGTCACGATCTTCATGAACTTGTGCACCGAAAGCCCGCCCGTGTACTTGGCCGCACCGGAAGTGGGCAACACGTGGTTGGTGCCCGAGGCCTTGTCGCCGAAAGCGACCGTGGTCTCCTCCCCGAGGAAAAGCGAGCCATAACAGGTCAGCCGCGAAAGCCACCAGTCGAGGTCGGCGGCCTGTACCGTCAGGTGCTCGGGCGCATAGGCGTCCGAGGTCGCCGCCATCTCCTCGCGGTCGGCGCAGAGGATCACCTCGGCATAGTCGCGCCATGCCTTGGTGGCATTGTCGCGGTTCACCTCTGGCAGATCGTCGATCAGTTCGGGCACGCGCTCCATGACGGCCTCGGCCAGTTCGCGGGTATCGGTCACAAGCCAGACTGGCGAGTTGTAACCATGCTCGGCCTGTCCCACCAGGTCCGTTGCCACGATCTCGGCGTCCGCGTCCTTGTCCGCCAGGATCAGGCTGTCGGTCGGTCCCGCGATCATGTCGATGCCGACCTGTCCGAAGAGAATGCGCTTGGCCTCCGCCACGAACTGGTTGCCAGGACCGACAAGGATGTTTGCCTTGGGCAGACCGAACAGGCCATAGGCCATCGCGGCCACGCCTTGAACGCCACCCATCGACAGGATGGTGTCGGCGCCACAGATATGTGCTGCATAGATGATCGCCGGAGCGATGCCTTCGCCCGGACGTGGCGGCGAGCAGGCGGTGACATGCGACACACCCGCGACCTTTGCCGTGGTCACCGTCATGATCGCGCTGGCGACATGACTGTATCGGCCTCCCGGCACATAGGCGCCCGCGGCATGAACGGGGATGGTCTTCTGCCCGGCGACAAGACCCGGCACGACCTCGAGCTCGGTGTCGATCAGCGTCGAACGCTGCGCCTCGGCGAAACGGCGCACGTTGTCGGCTGCAAAACGGATGTCGGCCTTCAGTCGCTCGGGCACGGCCGCGATGGCCGCGTCGATGTCCTCCTGGGTAAGGATCACGTTGCCCTCGTAGCCGTCGAACTTGGCAGCATACTCCAGCGCCGCGTCGTCTCCGCGTGCCTCGATATCGGCGAGGATGCCTTTCACCGTCGCATGGACGTCCGAGGCGTCCGACTTCGAGGTGAGCGTTGCTTTTTTCAAGTATTCGGGCATGGACGGCCTCCCCAGTTTCACGATTCTCTTGTAAGCGCTTACATCCCTCAATACAAGGAGTTTCGAGGAGGCGATGAGATGCCGCGAACACCAACGCTTGAAGACGTCGCCACGCGGGCGGGCGTTTCGACCGCGACGGTTTCGCGCTGCCTGAACATGCCCGAAAAGGTGGTCGAAGCAACGCGCCAGCGGGTCATGGAAGCAGTGGAAGCACTTGGTTACGCGCCAAACTTCAGCGCGCGCGCCCTCGTCGCGAAGCGTACGCTGACCATCGGGGCGGTCATCCCGACGATGGAGAATGCGATCTTCGCGGAAGGCATCCAGGCGTTCCAGGATATCTTGCAGGCCGCGGGCTACACGTTGCTGATCGCCAGTTCGGGTTACGATCCTGCGACCGAGGCGGAAGCGATTCGCACGCTGGTCGCACGCGGAGCCGACGGTCTTCTGCTCATCGGGTTCGACCGCGACCCGGCGCTCTACTCATTTCTCGACAAGCAAGGCATCCCCGCCGTCGTCGCCTGGGCCTACGACGCCGCTGGCCCGCTGGTCTCGGTCGGGTTCGACAGCCGCGCCGCAATGCACCATCTTGCGTGCCATGCCATCGGACTTGGCCACCGCCACATCGGCATGATCAGCGCCCGGCAGTCAGGGAACGATCGTGCCCGCGCGCGTGTTGAGGGCGTGACCGAGGCGATGCGAGATGCGGGCCTCGGTGCGCCTGTCCTTGAGGAAACCGACTATGGCATCGAGGAAGGCGCGGCGGCTTTTTCCAGGCTGCTTGACCGCGATCCGGCACTCACGCTTGTCATGTGTGGCAACGATGTCCTCGCCGCTGGCGCGACACGGCAGGCGGAACAGCATGGACTTTCCGTCCCCCGCGATATCTCGCTGACAGGTTTCGACGACCTGGAACTCGCCCGTCTCGTCACACCTGCGCTGACCACCGTCCGCGTGCCGCACCGCGCTATGGGCGAAGCCGCTGCGCGCACCATCCTGGCGGCGCTTGCCGGCGAGACGCCGAGCGCACGCCTCTTGCCGACCGATATCAAGCTGCGAGAGAGCCTTGGCCCGCCTCGCGCCTGACTGTCGTGCCGATCTGGCTGCCCGTTGAAAATCCCGTGTGGCCAGCTGCCAAGACAGAATCCCCGGAAAGGCTGTTCGGACAATTCCTGACCGGCCTTCACCAAACCTTCACGCCTCCCGCCCCAGGATAGGGGTGGGAGGACGGGGGCTTTACGAAATATTCGCGTTAACGATTCGTTAGCCAGTGTATCAAAGCAGCCGCGCCTCGGTTGCAGCGTCGAAGAACATCACACGGCTTGCGTCGTAGCCGACGCGCACTTCCGTGCCAGCCTTGATCGCGTCGTCTCCCTTGCTCTCGATAACCAAAGCTTCGCCCGTCGGCGTCGAGAGATACTCATAGGCCACGCCGCCCAATTGCTCGGTGATGTCCACTTTCAGGGGGGAAGCTTCGTGGCTCAGCGTCGCTTCCTGCGGGCGGATGCCAACGATAACATCTGTGCCCGCCGCCGGCAGAGCAACCGAGGTCGGGATAACCTCACCGCCCAGCGCGGCCACTTCGACGCCACCTTCCGTGACAGTGCCTTTGAGAAAGTTCATCGACGGCGACCCGATGAAACCCGCCACGAAACGGTTGTCGGGGTTGCGGTAAAGCTCCATCG
Source organism: Silicimonas sp. (assembly GCA_022340315.1). GTDB lineage: Bacteria > Pseudomonadota > Alphaproteobacteria > Rhodobacterales > Rhodobacteraceae > JAJDOD01. The sequence goes on from JAJDOD010000095.1 coordinate 46,742, forward strand.
GCGCGCCCACCTGTTCGATCCGACCCGCCCGCAGCACCACGATCTTGTCAGCCAGAGTCATCGCCTCCACCTGGTCGTGGGTGACGTAGATCATCGTCGTGCCAAGCTCGTTGTGCAGTCGTGCAATCTCGACACGCATATCGACGCGCAACTCGGCATCGAGGTTCGACAGCGGCTCGTCGAAAAGAAACACCTCCGGTCCACGCACGATCGCACGCCCAATGGCCACCCTCTGCCTCTGGCCGCCCGAAAGCGCGGCTGGCTTGCGCGCAAGATAGTCGTCGAGCTTCAGAATTCGGCTCGCTTCCGAAACCTTACGCTTGATCTCGTCCTTCGGATGCCCAGTCATTTTCAGCCCGAACCCCATGTTTTCCTCTACCGTCATATGCGGGTAGAGCGCATAGGTCTGGAACACCATGGCCACGCCACGTTCGGCGGGATCGACATGGGTCACGTTGCGGTCGCCGATGCTGATCTTGCCGTCGCTGGTTTCCTCCAGCCCTGCAACCATCCGAAGCAGCGTGGACTTGCCGCAGCCCGAGGGGCCGACGAAGACGCAGAACTCCCCATCTTCGATATCGAGGTCCACACCGTGGATTACCTGAACATCGCCGTAGCGCTTGATCACCTTTTCGAGCGTGACGCCTGACATATTTCTTCGTCCCTTCCGTTATGCAAGGTGCCAGGACGACGCCTGGTCACCGATGTCGCGAGCTGTTCTGAGCAGTCTTTCGCGGAAGGCCTGCAGGCCTTCCGTGTTCTGTCTTGCGGTCGACGTTGCGACCGAGAGGGCGCCGATCACCCGTCCCTTCGAAATGAAGATCGGCGCCGCGATCGAATTGATGCCTTCCTCGTGTTCTTCCCGGTCGAAGGCGATGCCCTCGCGCCGGACCTCCGCGATCTCCTCAAGCAGCGTGTCGGGCGACCGGTGCGTGGCACGCGTGTAGGGAAAGAACGATTGCTGCTGCAGAACGACCTCAAGCTGCTGCGGCGGAAGGAACGCCAGCATCGCCTTGCCCACGCCGGTGCAATAGGCAGGCGCGACCTTGCCGACCTGCGCCAGCGTCTCGAATCGGTCGGTTGCCTTCAACTTGTCAACGAAGATCACCTGCCCGTTGTCGAGCTGTGCCAGGTGCACGCTTTCTCCCGACTCGGAGGCGAGTCGCTCCAGAAACGGCCGCGCAACCGGCGCGAGCGAGGCATGCTCCCATGCGGTATGGGCCAGCCGGATCAGCCGCAGCCCCAGCGTATACGTGCCGGTATCGTGGTCATGCGCAACCAGGTTCTGGTTCGTCAAAGTCTGCAAAAGCCGGTATAGTGTGGCCTTCGGATAGTGGGAATTCTCCTGCAATTCCGAAAACTTGACCGGGCGCTCGAAGGCTGCAACAGCCTCGAGCACTTCAAGCGCCTTTCCCACGGTGCCGTCCGATCGGCCAAGATCGTTCCCGCGTGCGTTCACCGCCAGTTTCCTCCCATTGCAGACCCGTTCGGAAAACGAGACTGTTGACTTTCATAAACGCATTCGGCATGAATTTCAATATCTGGTACTCAGTTTCAAATACTGGAACCAAAAAATAGGAACTCAGGGAGGACACCAATGTTCCGCAAACTCAACCTGTCGCTCGCGGCGCTGGCCGCTGGCGCGGCTCTTTCGTCGTCAGCATTCGCCGGTGATCTGGTCATCAACTTTGATGACCTCAACCCTGGTCCCAAGGGCGCCTTCGATGCCGCCGTTGCGAAGTTCCAGGAAGAAAACCCGGACATCAACGTGATCGCCAACAACAACGACCGCGAGGCGCACAAGACCGCGATCCGCAACTTCCTCACCGCCGACGCACCCGACGTGACGTCCTGGTACCCGGGCAACCGCATGGGGCCCTTCGTTGATGCCGGCCTCTTTCAGCCGGTAGACGATGTCTGGGAAGCCAACGGCTTCAACGAGGACCTGGCAGCCATCAAGGCCACGATGACCCGCGACGGCAAGATCTGGGGCGTTCCCTATACCTACTACCAGTGGGGCATCTACTACCGGAAAGACATCTTCGACCTGCTCGAGATGGAAGAGTTCGAAACCTGGGACGACATGCTCGCAGGTTGCGCCAAGATGAAGGAAAACGGCGTGACGCCGTTCACCATCGGCACCAAGTTCCTCTGGCCCGCCGGCGGGGTGTTCGACTACCTGAACCTGCGCACCAATGGCTACGACGTACACAACGCGCTGACCGCCGGTGAAATCAAGTACACCGATCCGCGCATCGTCAAGACGATGGACAACTGGGAAACGTTGATCAACGAGTGCGGCTGGGTCGACAACCACGCCTCGATGAGCTGGCAGGATGCCATCGCGCCCTTCGCCAACGGCGACGCGGCGATGTATGTGATGGGCAACTTCGCCGTCGACGGCTTCAAGAACGCCGGTCTCACCGACGAGCAGATCGACTTCATGCCGTTCCCGAACATCGACCCGAACGTGCCGCTCGCTGAAGAAGCCCCGGCCGACGCGTTCTTCATCCCGACCAACGCCAAGAACGTCGAGGACGCCAAGAAATGGCTCGCCTTCGTCGCGCGCCCGGATGTGCAGACCGAATGGAACAAGGCCATCGGCCAGCTTCCGATCAATGCCAAGGCCGAGATCTCGGATGACAAGTTCATCCAGCAGGGCTTCGCACTCCTGAACTCCGCCACCGGCATCGCGCAGTTCTACGACCGCGACGCCCCGGCCGAGATGGCCAAGGCCGGCATGGAAGGCTTCCAGAGGTTCATGCTTGATCCGTCCACCAAGATGGAAGTTCTCGAGCGCCTCGACGAAGTTGCGGCTGACGTCTACGCGAAGTGATCGACGACAAGGGCAGGGGCCGGCCAGACCGGCCTCTGCGCATTATTGGCCCG
>JAJDOD010000113.1 GCA_022340315.1 Silicimonas sp.
CGCCCGTCTCAACGGCCGCGAGATCCCCGATGACGACGATATCCGAACTGCCGCCGAACTGGTTCTCGCCCCGCGCGCCACCCGGCTCCCCGAACCGGAACCGGACGAGCCGGATGCGCCCGACGACGCCCCCGAACCGCAGCAGGAGAGCCAATCTCAGGCACTTCCCGAGGACATCCTGATCGAGGCCGTCCGCGCCGTCCTTCCGCCCGAGATGCTCGAAAACCTCAGGAATAGTGACGCATCGCGCGGCAAGGGCTCGGGCGCGGGCCAGCGCCGCAAGGGCAACCGCCGGGGCCGCCCCATCCCCTCGCGCCCCGGTCGCCTCGACGGCACTGCGCGGCTCGATCTCGTCGCCACGCTTCGCGCCGCCGCGCCCTGGCAAACGATCCGAGGCAAAGCGCCGGGCGGCCCGATCCTCGTCTATCCATCTGACATTCACCTCAAGCGATACGAGGACAAGTCGGATCGCCTGATCATCTTCGCCGTCGACGCCTCCGGCTCCGCCGCACTCGCCCGGCTGGGTGAGGCGAAAGGCGCTGTCGAGCTTCTCCTCGCCCGCGCCTATGCCACGCGCGATCACGTCGCTCTCATCGCCTTCCGGGGAGAGACCGCCGAGTTGCTCCTGCCGCCAACGCGCTCGCTCGTTCAGACCAAACGCCGCCTCGCCGGTCTGCCCGGCGGCGGCGGCACACCGCTCGCCCACGGCCTCCGCGAAGCCGGAGACCTCGCCGCCCGCGCCCAGGCACAGGGCCTGACCCCGACGCTGGCGCTCCTCACCGACGGGCGGGCCAACATTGCGCTCGACGGCAGTGCCAACCGGGGGCAGGCCGCCGAAGATGCCACCGGAATGGCCCGCTGGCTGCGCAGCCTCGGTGTCGCCTCGATCGTGCTCGACCTCGGAACCCGCCCGCAGCCCGCGCTTGCAACCCTCGCCGCCGAGATGGCGGGCACCTACCTCCCACTCCCCCGCGCCACCGCCGAACGGATGAGCGACGCCCTGGGACAGGCCCTGGATCATGGACTGGGACCGTGACCTTTCGGGCTGGAGCCTGCCCGACCTCTCCCGACGCATAGTCAACGGTCCGCACCGCTGGCACGTCCAGATCGCCGGCGACGGCCCGGACCTGCTGCTTCTGCCCGGCTCCGGTGCCTCGACCCACACCTGGCGTGCGATGATCCCCGAACTGGCAAAAACTCACCGGGTTATCGCGCTGGACCTGCCCGGCCAGGGTTTCACCCAGTCGCCCAACGCCAAACGCTCGGGGCTGGAGGAAACCGCCGAAGATATCGCGGCACTTGCCCAGGCTGAAGGCTGGCAACCCGCCGCCATCATGGGCCACTCCGCCGGCGTGGCCATCGCGCTTCGCCTGTCGCAGATGCTCGGCACGCCGAGAATCGTCGGCATCAACCCGGCACTCGACACCTTCGACGGCGTCGCGGGCTGGCTCTTCCCATTTCTCGCAAAACTGCTGGCCGCGAACCCGTTCACGGCAAATCTCTTCACCCTGGGCGCCAGCAAATCGCGCGCGCGCCGGCTGATCGAAGGGACCGGCTCGCGGATCGGAGACGAAGGCCTCGGCTACTACACCCGCCTCATCGCCGACCGCGGCCATGTGAACGGCGCGCTTCAGATGATGGCGCGCTGGTCCCTCGACGGTCTGCTCCGCGACCTGCCCGAGATCGACGCCGAGGTGCTGTTCCTGACCGGCGCGAATGACACCGCCGTACCGCCCCGCGTGGCCGAGGAGGCCGCGGCGCGCTTGCCGCATGCGCGGGTCATCCGGCTCGAAGGTCTGGGCCATCTCGCCCACGAAGAGGATCCGGAACGTGTTCTGAGCGAGATCCGGCCCTTCCTTTAACGCGAGGTGGCCGCGGGTTTCCTGCCCGACACGAACCGGAAGCCGTTTGCGCCAGCCGCGCCGCGACGGTCGGACGGGCATGGTAAACTCCAGCCGAAACTCGATCTCGCCCGGTGGCTAGCGGCCTAGAGCGACGCCGCCAGCCGTGCGCCCTGGTCGATCGCCCGCTTCGCGTCCAACTCGGCGGCGACATCCGCCCCGCCGATCACGTGGGACGTGATGCCCGACGCCTCAAGCGCATCCGCCAGGCTCCGCTCGCTGGTCTGCCCCGCACACAGCACCACGGTGTCGCAAGGCACAACCTCGCGCGTGCCGTCCTGCCGTGTCAGGTGCAGGCCCGTGGCGTCAATGCGGTCATAGCTGACGCCCCCGACCATTTTCACACCCTTCATCTGCAGCGAAGCCCGATGAATCCACCCCGTCGTCTTGCCCAGCCGCTTGCCCGGACGCTCGGATTTGCGCTGGAACAGCGATACCTCGCGGGGCGATGGCGACGGCCTCGGCCCCTCGGGCGCCAGCCCGGACCGATGCTCACCCGGATCGGCAACACCCCATTCCTCGAGCCATGCTTCGAGATTCTCCGTCGGGCTTTCGCCCTCGTGGGTCAGGAACTCGGCCACGTCGAAGCCGATGCCGCCCGCACCGATGATCGCCACGCGCCTGCCCGCTGTCACCCGGCCCGTAAGTATGTCGATGTACGAGACGACCTGACCACCCGCGATCTCGATCCCCGGATCGCGCGGCGCCACACCGGTGGCCACTACCACCTCGTCGAAACCGGCCAGTGCCTCGACATCCGCCTCGGTATTCAGCCGGAGGGTCACGCCGGTCTCTGCCAGCATCGTGGCGAACCAGTCGACAAGCCCGTGAAACTCTTCCTTGCCGGGGATCCGCTTGGCCATGTTCAACTGCCCGCCGATCTCGCCCGCCCGGTCGAAAAGTGTCACCGCATGCCCGCGTCCCGCCGCGACGATCGCCGCCGAAAGCCCTGCCGGGCCGGCACCTGCAACCGCAATCCTCCTTGGCTCTTCTGTTTTTTCGTAGACCAGTTCGGTCTCATGCGCCGCCTGCGGATTGACCAGGCAGGTCGCGATCTTCATCTCGAACGTATGATCCAGGCACGCCTGGTTGCAGGCGATACAGGGCGCAATCGTCCGCGCTACGCCCGCCTTCGCCTTCTTCACGAAATCCGGATCCGCCAGGAACGGCCGCGCCATCGACACCATGTCGGCGCACCCTTCGGCCAGCACCCGCTCGGCCACCTCCGGCGAATTGATCCGGTTCGAGGTGATGACCGGTATCGCCACCTCGCCCATCAGCTTCTTCGTCACCCAGGTGAACGCGGCACGCGGCACGCTTGTCGCAATCGTCGGAATGCGCGCCTCGTGCCAGCCGATCCCGGTGTTCAGGATCGACGCGCCCGCGTTCTCAATGGCCTGTCCAAGCCGCACCACCTCGTCCCAGGTCGAGCCATCGGGCACCAGGTCGATCATGCTCAACCGGTAGATCACGATGAACTCGGGCCCCACTGCCTGGCGCACCCGCCGCACCACCTCGACCGGCAGCCGCATCCGGTTCTCGTAGGACCCGCCCCACCGATCCGTCCGCCGATTGGTATGGGTAACAAGGAACTGGTTCAGGAAGTAGCCCTCCGACCCCATCACCTCGACCCCGTCATAGCCCGCCAACTGCGCACGACGCGCCGCCTCGACGATATCCGCGACCTGCTTCTCGATACCTTCCTCGTCCAGCTCGCGAGGCGCAAAAGGCGAGATCGGGGACTTCACGGCCGATGGCGCAACACATTCCGGCGAATAGGCATAGCGCCCGGCATGCAGGATCTGCATCGCGATCCGCCCGCCCGCGTCATGCACCGCAGCAGTCACCCGGGTGTGGTTCGCCATATCCTTGTCGGTGAACAGCCCCGCCGCCCCCGGCAGAACGCCCCCCTCGCGATTGGGCGCCATGCCCCCCGTCACCATCAGCGCGACACCCCCCTCGGCGCGCCGCGCATAATAGGCCGCGACCCGGTCGAAATCGCCCAGCTCCTCCAACCCGGTGTGCATCGACCCCATCAGAACGCGGTTCGACAGGGTGACATGGCCAAGATCGAGCGGGCGGAAGAGATACGGGTAATCTGTCATGGCCGGACCCTGAATGAGGTTCAGGCCGCTGTCATCCGAAACGCCGCGTCACAACAAAGGGCCGGCACCGTCTCCACGGCACCGGCCCTTCGCCACACACAAACTCGCTTACTTCGGCACAAGCACCGTATCGACGACATGGATTACGCCGTTCGACTGGTTGACATCCGCGATGGTCACGCGACCGGCATTTCCGCTCTCGTCGTAGATGTAGACGCTGTCGCCCTTCACCTGCGCCGACAGCGCATCGCCCGAGACGGCGTTGAAGTGATAGAACCCGTCAGCAGACGCACGCGCACGCGCGGCAATTTCAGCCGCCGACCAGTCGCCGGCCACGACATGCGCAGTCAGCACCTTGGTCAGCATGTCCTTGTTTTCCGGCTTCAGAAGCGTCGCGACAGTGCCATCGGGCAGTTTGTCGAAAGCCATGTTCACCGGCGCGAAGACCGTGAAGGGGCCGTCCGACTTCAGCGTCTCGACCAACCCGGCGGCCTGTACGGCTGCGACAAGCGTGGTGTGATCCGCCGAGTTCACGGCATTGTCGACGATATCCATCGTCTCCAGCATCGGCGCACCGCCGACCATCGGGTTAGCGGCAAAGCCGGGAGCGGCGGCAATCGTCAGGGCAGCGGCAAGAGCCGTAAGGCGAAGTTTCATGGGAACCTCCTGTCTGGTGCAGGCCGGTTATCGGCCCGTTCATGCCCCGAGCCACGCGACCCGTGCGAGAGGAGTTTCAGCGATGTGATAACGGTTTCGTGAGGAGCCGGGCCACGCATTCATCGGTCCGCAAATATCCCGGGGGGCGAGCGTCAGCGAGCGGGGCAGAGCCCCCGCGTCGCGACGCCGGCAGGCGGCGCAATCACTCCGCAGGTATCGCTTCCTGCACCTCCACCGGCACGTCCAGCTTGTTCAGCATCTCCTTCGGCACGATCTGAAGGAACCTGTCCTTCTCCTCATCCCAATGCTGAAGGATCGCGGCAGCCTTCTTCGAGCCGGTCTCCTCGAGATGACGCTCCAGCAGCGTCTCCAACTCGTTCATGTAGTGACCCTCGTTCACCGGCACCGCGATGACGGTCTCCATGTTCATGACCGTCTCGGCCCTGCGCTCGGGGTCGTAAAGATACGCCATGCCGCCGGTCATCCCGGCCGCGAAGTTGGCGCCCACGGCCCCGAGGATCACCGCAATGCCGCCGGTCATGTACTCGCACCCGTTCGAGCCACAGCCCTCGACCACGACACTCGCGCCCGAGTTCCTGACGGCGAACCTCTCTCCCGCGCGGCCGGCGGCAAAGAGGAAACCGTCGGTTGCGCCGTACAGCACGGTGTTGCCGATGATGACGTTCTCGTCCGCCACCAGCGTCGACGCCATCGGCGGGCGCACCACGATGGTGCCGCCGGAGAGGCCCTTGCCGACATAGTCGTTGGCGTCTCCCGAGACTTCCAGCCGCAGACCCGGCGCCGCGAAGGCGCCAAGCGACTGACCCGCCGAGCCTTGCAGCTTCACCGTCAGGTGATCGCGTTGCAAAGTGTTCCGCATCCCGAACCGCTTCACGATATGGCTCGAAGTGCGTGTTCCGATGGTTCGGTGCGTGTTCTGGACGGCATAGGATAGCTGCATCTTCTCGCCATCCTCCAGGAAGCGCGCGGCATCCTTGACGATCTCGGCGTCGAGCGTATCGGGCACCGCGTTGCGCGGGCGATCGCGGTCGTAAACGATGGAATGCGCCCCGTCGACCGTGATCAGCAGCGGGTTCAGGTCGAGATCATCGAGATGCGCCGACCCCCGGCTGACCTGGCTCAGAAGGTCGGCCCGGCCGATCACCTCGTCCAATGACCGCGCGCCGATCTTGGCAAGGATCTCGCGCACTTCCTGGGCATAGAAGGTGATCAGGTTCACCACCTTGTCGGCGCTCCCGGTGAACTTGGCCCGCAGGCGTTCATCCTGCGTGCAGACACCCACCGGGCAGGTGTTCGACTGGCACTGGCGCACCATGATACAGCCCATCGCGATCAGCGCGGCAGTGCCGATGCCGTATTCCTCGGCCCCCATCATCGCCGCCATGACGATGTCTCGGCCCGTCCGCAGGCCGCCATCGGTCCGCAACGTCACCCGCTCGCGCAGGTTGTTCATCGCCAGAACCTGGTGCGCTTCCGTCAGGCCCATCTCCCAGGGCAAGCCCGCGTACTTGATCGACGTCGCGGGCGACGCGCCGGTACCGCCATTGTGGCCCGAGATCAGGATCACATCCGCCTTCGCCTTGGCGACCCCGGCGGCAATCGTGCCGACGCCGCTCGCCGCGACCAGCTTGACCGTCACCTTGCAGCGCGGATTGATCTGCTTCAGGTCATAGATCAGCTGCGCCAGGTCCTCGATCGAATAGATGTCATGATGCGGCGGCGGGGAGATCAGCGTCACGCCCGGCGTCGAATGCCGAAGACGCGCGATCAGTTCGGTCACCTTCATCCCCGGCAACTGCCCGCCCTCGCCGGGCTTCGCGCCCTGCGCCACCTTGATCTCGAGTTCCTCGCACTGGTTGAGGTATTCCGCCGTCACCCCGAAGCGGCCCGAGGCCACCTGCTTGATCTTGGCCGACGGATTGTCGCCGTTGGGTTCAGGATGGAAATGCGCGGGGTCTTCCCCGCCCTCGCCACTGTCCGACTTGGCCCCGATCCGGTTCATCGCCACGTTCAGCGTCTTGTGCGCTTCCGGCGACAGCGCGCCAAGCGACATGCCCGGCGTCACGAACCGCTTGCGGATCGAGGTGATGCTCTCCACCTCCTCCAGCGGGATCGCGGGACCAAGCGGCTTGATGTCCAGCAGGTCGCGCAGATGGATCGGCGGCGCCGCCCGCATCTTGGCCGAATACTGCTGCCACATCGCATAGGAGGCGCGGTCGCAGGCCGCCTGCAGCATGTGCATGCTGGTCGCTTCCCAGGCGTGGGTCTCGCCCGACTTGCGCGCCTTGTAGAACCCGCCAATCGGCAGAATTGTATCGCCCAGGAAGCCCCTGGCGTGCACCGCCTCGGCCTTCTTCTGGATCCCGGCCACGCCGATGCCGCTGATGCGGCTGTGCATTCCAGGGAAATATTCGTGCACCATCGCACGGCTGAGACCGACGGCCTCGAAATTCAGGCCGCCGCGATAGGACGAGATCACGCTGATCCCCATCTTCGACATGATCTTGAGAAGACCCGCGTCGATGGCCTTGCGGTACCGCGCCACGGCCTCGGTCAGCGTGCCCTCGATCAGGCCACGCTTGATCCGGTCCGCGATGCTGTCCTCGGCCAGATAGGCGTTTACCGTGGTTGCGCCGCAGCCGATCAGGACCGCGAAATAATGCGGGTCGATGCACTCGGCCGAGCGCACGTTGAGGCTGCAGAAGGTCCGCAGACCCTTCCTGGTCAGCCAGCTGTGAACCGCACTTGTCGCAAGGATCATCGGCATCGCCACCTTGTCGGCGTCCGAATGGTGATCGGTCAGCACGATATGTCCCGCACCCGAGCGCACCGCGTCCTCGGCCTCGTTCCTGATGCGCGTCAGCGCCGCCTGCAACGCGCCCGCCCCGGCGCCCGCCGGGAATGTGCAGTCGATTTCGACCATGTCGGCATTGAACGCCTCAACCAGCCGGTCGTATTGCGAGTTCGCCACGAACGGAGAATCCAGCACGATGATCTCGGTCTGGCTGCTGTCCTGGTCGAGCACGTTCTTCAGGTTGCCGAAACGCGTCTTCAGGCTCATCACCCGGTACTCGCGAAGCGAGTCGATGGGTGGGTTCGTCACCTGGCTGAAATTCTGCCGGAAGAAATGGCTCAGCGGCCGATACTGGTTCGACAACACCGCACTTGGCGTATCGTCGCCCATGCTGGCCAGCGTCTCCTTGCCGTCCTCGGCCATCGGCGCCAGGATCTGCTCCAGCTCCTCGATGGTATAGCCGGCCGCAACCTGCCGCCGCCGCAGATCGTTGCCCTCGAACACCGGCTTCTCCGGCAGACCCGACAACTCCTCGTCCATCTCGACGATCTTGCCGACCCAGTCCCCGAAAGGCTGGCTGGCCGCCAGCTTGTCCTTGATCTCGACATCGTGGAACAGCTTGCCCTCGACCATGTCGACCGCGATCATCTGCCCCGGCCCAAGCGCGCCCTTCTCGATCGCCGTCGCCTCGTCGGTCACCACCATGCCCGCTTCCGAGCCGGCAATCAGCAGCCCGTCGCCCGTCACCGTGTACCGCATCGGCCGCAGACCGTTCCGGTCAAGCCCCGCGCAGACCCAACGCCCGTCGGTCATCGCCAACGCGGCAGGCCCGTCCCAGGGCTCCATCACCGCGTTGCAATAGTTGTACATGTCGCGCCACGGCTCGGGCAGCTCGATCGCCTGCTTCGACCACGACTCGGGCACCAGCATCGTCTTTGCCATCGGCGCATTGCGGCCCGCCCGGACCAGGACCTCGAACACAGCGTCCAGCGCCGCCGAGTCGCTCGCGCCGCTGGCGATGATCGGCTTGATGTCCTCCGCCGTGTCGCCAAAGGTCGCGCTCGCCATCCGGATCTCGTGAGACTTCATCCAGTTGACGTTGCCCTTCAGCGTGTTGATCTCGCCGTTATGCGCCAGCATGCGGAACGGCTGCGCCAGCCACCATTGCGGAAAAGTATTGGTGCTGTAGCGCTGGTGATAGATCGCGAAGGCACTCTCGAAGCGCTCGTCCTTCAGGTCGGGATAGAATTCCGCCACCTGCTCGGCCAGCATCATCCCCTTGTAGATGATCGAGCGGCAGGAGAGAGACGCCAGGTACAGCTGAGGCACCTGCGCCAGCGCCGCCGCCTTCTCGATCCGCCGCCGGATCACGTAAAGCTCGCGCTCGAAGGTGTCCTCGTCCACACCCTTGGAGTTCGACACAAGGATCTGCTCGATCTCCGGCCGCGTCGCGTTGGCCTTCTCGCCAAGAACAGAGATATCCACCGGTACGTGACGCCAGCCGTAGATGTAATAGCCCATCCGCAGGATCTCGGTCTCGACGATCGTCCGGCAGGTCTCCTGCGCGCCGAAATCCGTGCGCGGCAGGAAAACCTGGCCAACGGCCATCAGCTGATCCGTCTTCGGCTCGTGACCTGTCCGCTTCACCTGGTCATAGAAGAACGGCACGGGGATCTGCACATGAATGCCCGCCCCGTCGCCGGTCTTGCCATCGGCATCGACCGCGCCCCGGTGCCAGACCGCTTTCAGCGCGTCGATCCCGTTCTCGACCACCTTCCGGCTCGGCTTGCCGTCGATCGCCACGACAAGACCCACGCCGCAGGACGCGTGCTCGCTGTCCTCGGAATAGAGACTGTTTTCCGCCATCCAGCGCCGCTTCTCTTCCTCGGCCCGAACCCAATCCGCATCGAATTTCGTCATGGCTGGTCTCCCTCTTCCGGCGCGAAGAACGCAATACACTCCGCCTCGGTCATTTCCTTGGTATCCGCCGCCAGCGCGAACCCCTCGGGCCGCTTGTCGACGTAAAACTGAATGCGCGGGCTCAACCCGCTGGTGTCATCGAGGCTGCCGAAGGCAACGCTCCGATAGCCCGGGCCGGAAACGTGGTAGAACAGGTTCGAGCCGCATTCCCGGCAGAACCCCCGCTCGGCCCAGTCCGAGGACTTGACGACCCCAAGCCGGTCCGCTCCCTTCGTCACCTCGAAGCTCTCGGTCAAAACCCCCATGAACACGCCGGACGCCCAGCGCTGGCACATCTTGCAATAGCAGACGCTGACCTTGTCCCCGGTCTGGGCCCGATATGCCACCGACCCGCACATGCACTGTCCGGTACGTTCGCTCACTCGCCGCCCCCGACCATCGCTTCGACTTCGGCCTGTGTCAGCCGCGTCCGCTCCCCGGCGAACTCGTGGCTTGCAGGCTTGTGGTCGATATAGACCTCGGCATCGAAGCTCATGCCGCTCATGTCCTCCAAAGTTCCGGCCGCGATGCTGAACATCCCCTTCATCGGCCCCTCCGCCGTCAGTCGCCAGAAAACACTCGACCCGCAGAGCATACAGAAGCCGCGCTCGGCCCAGTCCGAGGACTCAAAGATCGCAAGCTTGTCGGTCGGCACGAAGCGAACGCCATCGGCGGGAACCTGGATGCCCAGTTCAATCCCGCCGGAGAACTTGCGGCACATGCCACAATGGCACGCGCCATAGCTCGTCGGCTCCTCCACCAGTTCGTACTCGACTTCGCCACAAAGGCAACTGCCCGTCTTCGATGCCATGTTAACCTCTCCCTAACCGAACGGGTCAGCCGTGCTGCCCTACCGTGCCGAACGGGCACCGACGTAATACCGACGTGATACCGACGTGATACCGACGTCGCGTTTTCACCTCACTCCGCCGCAATGGCGCTGGTCGCAAAACGCTCCAATACCGCCTCTGCTGCCTCGCGCCCGTCACGGATCGCCCAGACGACAAGCGACGCGCCACGTACGATGTCCCCTACCGCATAGACGCCCTCCAGGCTGGTCTCATGGGTCCGGTAATCGGCCTTGATCGTGCCCCAGCGCGTCACTTCCAGTTCCTCGACGCCCCAGAGCGAGGGCAGGTCTTCCGGCTCGAATCCAAGCGCCTTGATGACCAGATCGGCGTCCTCGACGTAGTCCGACCCCTCGATCAGTTGCGGCACCTGCCGCCCGGTCGCGTCCGGCGCACCAAGCCGCATCTTCTGCGTCATCACACCGGTCACGGTGTCGCCGGTGAACCCCTTCGGTGCCGAAAGCCAGACGAACTCGACGCCTTCCTCCTCGGCATTCGCCACCTCGCGTTGCGATCCGGGCATGTTGAACCGGTCCCGGCGATAGAGACATTTCACGCTTTCGGCCCCCTGCCGCACCGCGGTCCGCACGCAGTCCATCGCCGTGTCGCCGCCGCCGATGACAACGACGCGCTTGCCGTCCGCGTCCAGTTCGCCGCTTTCGAACTCGGGCACGTCGTCACCGAAGCTCTTGCGGTTCGATGCGGTCAGATAGTCGATGGCGCGCACGATGCCCTTGGCCCCGCTGCCCGGCGCGGCCAGGTCACGGCTCTTGTAAACCCCTGTCGCGATTACGATCGCGTCGTGCTTGGCGCGGATATCCCCGAACGAGATATCCTGCCCGACCTCGCAATCCAGAACGAAGGTCACACCGCTCTGCTCAAGCTGATCGACGCGCTTCAGGACCACGTCCTTCTCCAGCTTGAAGCCGGGAATGCCGTAGGTCAGCAGTCCGCCCGCCCGGTCATAGCGGTCATAGACGGTGACCTGCACGCCCGCCCGCCGCAGCATGTCCGCTGCGGCCAGACCACCCGGCCCGGCGCCGATGATGCCGACGCTCTCGGGACGCTCGGTCGCGGGCTTGATCGGCTGCACCCAGCCCTCCTCCCAGGCGGTGTCGGTGATGTATTTCTCGACCGAGCCGATGGTGACGGTGCCGTGGCCCGATTGCTCGATCACGCAATTGCCTTCGCAGAGCCGGTCCTGCGGGCAGATCCGCCCGCAGATCTCGGGAAACGTGTTGGTCGCCTGGCTGATCTCATAGGCCTCGCGAAGACGCCCCTCGGCGGTCAGCATCAGCCAGTCGGGAATATTGTTGTGCAGCGGGCAATGGGTCTGGCAATAGGGCACGCCGCACTGGCTGCACCGGCTCGCCTGCTCCTTCGCCTTGGCGTCGGCGTACTCGGCGTAAATCTCGTTGAAATCCTCGCGGCGGAGACTCGCCTCCCGCTTCTCGGGCATATCCCGCCCGACATCCACGAATTTCAGCATAGGATTCTCCGCCATCCCGATCTCCTGTCCTCAGAACGCCTTCTTAACCGAATGCTCACCAAATAAAAGTCATTCTTACTGACCTAGTTGGCAAAAAATGTACCTCGGAGGGCAAAAGCCGAGGGTGATTAAATGATTTTTAGGTCCTAACCGGACCTAAGTTCTCTCTTTCCTCAGGAACTCAATAAGTTAGGGTGGCGCATATCCAGATCGGTGTTACCGCGCCCATGCCCATCCTGCACCTCGTTCTTGTCGCCATCGTCCAGGGAATAACCGAGTTTCTTCCCATCTCCTCCTCGGGGCACCTGATTCTGCTGCCGAATCTGGCAGGGCTGGAAGATCAGGGACTGGTCATCGACGTGGCCGTTCACGTTGGAACGCTGGGTGCGGTGATCCTCTATTTCCGCCATGATGTCACCCGCGCCATCGACGGCCTCCTCCATCTTGGCGACCCTACGCACCCCAACGCGCGCCTCGCGCTCGGCCTCATCGTAGCGACCATTCCCGTCGTCCTGGCAGGGCTGCTCCTCAAGCTCTCGGGCTACGACGAAAGCCTTCGCTCCATCGCGGTTGTCGGCTGGGCAACGCTGATCTTCGGCATTGTCCTCTACTGGGCCGACCAACGTGGGACACAGGATAAGACGGCAACGGACTGGTCGCTTTCCCACGCCTTCATCATGGGCCTCTGGCAGGTGATCGCGCTGATCCCCGGCACCTCGCGTTCCGGCATCACCATCACCGGCGCCCGGCAGTTGGGTTACGAACGCGGCGACGCGGCACGGTTGGCGATGCTGATGTCGATCCCCACCATCCTCGCCTCGGGGACGCTGATCGGTGTGGAAGTCGCGGCAACGATGGATGCGTCGGCCGCGAAGGACAGCGCCATCGCGGCACTCTTCGCTTTCGCCGCGGCTCTCGCGTCATTGCACTTCATGATGCGCCTGCTGCAGTCTGTCAGCTTCACGCCCTACGTGATCTACCGGGTTGCGCTGGGAATTGTGCTGCTGGCGATTGCCTACGCCTAGCGCAGGTTCCGCGCGCTTTCCTTGAGTTCGGCATACTGCCCCGACGGACGGAATTGCCAGAGATAGGACGGTAGAACCGCCTCCATCGCGGTCGGCTTGATGCCCAGGTCAGCCAGGGTCTTCGCGCCCTCGGACACCACGTTGTCCTGCCTCAGCGACACAACCTGGTCCACCGTGATCGGCTGCGGCGCAAGCCCGCCGGTCAATGCCGACACGGCACCCGAGACGCGCCCCATGACCGTTCCAATCCAGAAGGGCAGCGGTACGATCAGCCGGCGGCGGCGGATGGTTTCCAACATCAGTTCGACCAGGCCCCGGAACGTGTCCGCTTCGGGACCGCCAAGTTCGTAGATACCCGGCTCGGCCTGACCAAGGACACCTTTCTCGGCTGCAAGCGCCACGTCATCCACATAGACTGGCTGGAACCTGGTCTCGGCACCGACAAGCGGAATGACCGGCGACATCCGCGCCATAGCGGCGAACCGGTTGAAGAATTCATCCTCGGGTCCGAAGACTACCGAGGGGCGCAGGATCATCGCATTCGGAAAGGCATCGAGGATCGCGGCCTCGCCCTGCCCCTTGCTTCTGGCATAGAAACTCTCGCCGTCAGCATCCGCACCGATGGCCGAGATATGCACCAACCGCCCGACACCGGCCTCGGCCGCCATCTTCGCGATCCTCCCGGCACCCTCGTTCTGAACCGACTGGAAATTGTTTTTTCCACTGGCGTCAAAGGTACCCACGCAGTTCACCGCCGCGTCGGCGCCGACCATTGCCTGCCGCACACTTTCATCGTTGCGGATATTGCAGAAGATCGGCTCGACCTGGCCAACGCGGCCGTAGGGCCGCACGAAATGCGCGTCGTTC
>JAJDOD010000014.1 GCA_022340315.1 Silicimonas sp.
AACGCTCACCTCCCGCCTGATCGACCGTCCGATCCGTCCGCTCTTCGTGCCGGGCTTCAAGAACGAAGTGCTGGTTATCTGCACCGTTCTGTCCCACGACCTCGTCAACGATCCGGATTATGTCGCGATGATCGCGGCCTCGGCGGCGCTGACGCTTTCGGGCGCGCCGTTCATGGGACCGATCGCCGGTTGCCGCGTCGGTTTCGAGGATGGCGAATACGTCCTGAACCCGACTGTCGACGACATGCAGGACCTGCGGAACAATCCCGACCAGCGCCTCGACCTCGTCGTTGCCGGCACGAAAGACGCCGTGATGATGGTGGAATCCGAAGCCTACGAGCTTTCGGAAGCCGAAATGCTGGGTGCCGTCACCTTCGCGCATGAGCAGATCCAGCCGGTGATCGACCTGATCATCTCGCTGGCCGAGGAAGCGGCGAAAGAGCCGTTCAACTTCCAGCCGCCGGATTACTCCGCGCTCGTCGATGCCGTGAAGGCAGCGGGCGAAGAGCAGATGCGCGCCGCATACGCGATCACCGACAAGCAGGAACGCGTGGCCGCCGTGTCCGCGGCCCGCGAAGCCATCGTCGCCGCGTTGACGGAAGAGCAACAGGAAGACGAGAACCTCGGCTCGGCGCTGAAGAAGCTCGAATCCGCCGTCCTCCGTGGCGACGTGGTCAAGCATGGCCGCCGCATCGACGGCCGCGCCACCGACCAGATCCGGCCCATCGTGGCCGAAACCGGGCTTCTGCCCCGGACGCACGGCTCGGCGCTCTTCACCCGTGGTGAAACGCAGGGCCTCGTGGTCACCACGCTCGGCACCGGCGATGACGAACAGATCATCGACGCGCTGCACGGCAACTTCCGCTCGAACTTCCTCTTGCACTACAACTTCCCGCCCTACTCGGTCGGCGAGGTTGGCCGCTTCGGCTTCACCGGACGCCGCGAAATCGGCCACGGCAAGCTGGCATGGCGCGCGTTGCAGGCGGTTCTGCCGTCGGCAACCGACTTCCCCTACACGATCCGCGTGGTCTCCGAGATCACCGAATCCAACGGCTCCTCCTCGATGGCCTCCGTCTGTGGCGGTTCGCTCTCGATGATGGATGCGGGCGTGCCGCTGAAAGCGGCGGTCGCAGGTGTCGCAATGGGCCTCGTGCTGGAAGACGACGGCTCCTACGCCATCCTCTCCGACATCCTCGGCGACGAAGACCACCTCGGCGACATGGACTTCAAGGTTGCGGGCACCGAGAACGGCATCACCTCGCTCCAGATGGACATCAAGGTTGCGGGCATCACGCCCGAGATCATGGAGAAGGCTCTGGGACAGGCGAAAGCCGGCCGGCTGCACATCCTGGGCGAGATGAACAAGGCACTTTCGGAAACCGCCGAGTTCTCTGTCCACGCACCCCGCATCGAAACGATGACCGTCCCCACCGACAAGATCCGCGAAGTGATCGGCTCGGGCGGCAAGGTCATCCGCGAGATCGTGGAAGTCTCGGGCGCCAAGGTCGACATCAATGATGACGGCGTCATCAAGATCGCCTCGCCCAACGGCGACGCCATCCAGAAGGCCTATGACATGATCCACGCGATCGTGGCCGAGCCGGAAGAGGGTCACATCTACAAGGGCAAGGTCGTCAAGATCGTCGACTTCGGCGCCTTCGTGAACTTCTTCGGCAAGCGCGACGGCCTGGTTCATGTCAGCCAGATCGAGAACCGCCGCCTGAACCATCCCTCGGACGTTCTGAAGGAAGGCCAGGAGGTCTACGTCAAGCTTCTGGGCTTCGACGACCGCGGCAAGGTGCGCCTGGCCATGAAGATGGTCGACCAGGAAACCGGCGAAGAGCTCGCGAAAGAAAAGGAAGAAGCGGCGGACTAAGCCAAAGCTTCAACCTCAGACAGAACGCCCCCGGAGTCCGGGGGCGTTTTTTTGTGGGGGGTGTCACGCCCGTGACGGCCTTCCCGCTGTCGGCACTTTGCGCGCCGTGTCGCCTTCCATCGACATCCGTGCATGTCCCAGCCGAGGGTGAAGTTTCCCGGCCAGAACCCAGGTGCCGATCAGCGCCGCGCCACCTGCCACGAATATGCCGGGCAGCGGCGCCACCAGCAGAACCAGCCACGCGGCGCCGGGCGTTACGATGCCCGAGACGTCGCGGAAGCTCGAATAGATCGCCGACATCTCGGTGCGTTCGGATGGCTTGACGGCCAGCAAGAACGGCAAACCGCCGGAGACATCGAGCAGGATCAGGAAGAACGATCCCATCATCAGGCAGGCCACAGCGAACAGGGGCAGTCCGTGCGGCAGCCCTGCCAGCACGAAAAGCAGCCCCGAAAGCAGAAAGCCCGTTCGCACGGCCGCCCGGACGGAGTTCCGCTGAACGAAACGCAGCATGAACGGCGTCAGGAACAATGCCGCGTTCGAAAGGGACAGCGCGATGCCGCCAAGCTGCTCGCCAAGTCCGCTCTGGACGGCATAGATCGGCAGGTAGACGACATAGACCCACCAACCGCTCGACCGGATGACCGCGAATATCCAACCCGCGATCAGCCGGGGTTGGGCGAAGAACCGCCCGAGATAGGCAAAGGGATTGGCGGGCGGCGACTTGCTCCTGGTGATGAGCCGACCGTTTCCAAGCCGCATGACAAGGAAGATCACCATCATCGCAAAGGCAGCCGCCGCGGCGATCAGGAACGGTGCTGGCGGCCACCAGTGAAAGAGATAGACCCCTGTCGCCGGTCCTGCGGTCCACCCGAGCGCGCTATAGAACAGCCGCGACGTCTCGAACCGGCCAAGCTCGATCTTGGCGATGTGATCCAGAACGTAAGCGTTGAAGCAGACGAATGTCGTCACAACCGCAAAAGTCGTCAGGGCAAGGCCCGCTACGGTCGCCAGAGGCGTCATCATCGTCGCTGTCAGTGCGCCCGCCACGAACATCAGGTTGCCCGCGACATAGACCCATCGACGCGGTACGAAACGGATCGCGAAGGGCACCAGCAACCCAACCAAGAGCGATATCAGACCGACAAGAAAATAGACCTCCGAGACGACACGGGCATCCTGCAGCGCCCGGTACATGGCGAGCGGAAAGACCGAGATCAGAATGCCCCGCGCCACGGCCTCCGTGCCTGCAAGCACGGCGAAGCCGCGCACGCTGGGCGCCGGCGCGTGCCGCAGCCATTCGGGTATGCGTCTTTCGTGCACGAGGAGGGACTCTGTTGATCTGGACCCTGTTCACCGGAAAATTCCGGCCGCTGCATTCTCAAAAGCGACGCAAGGTCGTTTTTCGCAATCCGAACGCGCCCCGGGGCCTCGGTGTTGAAAACGCCCGTCGAACAACGTGGCGGGTCAGGAACCCGCGCAGTTTCGATGATGGCGGCCCCGCATGGTCCGGGCCGGGCTTGCCTACTCCAGCCCGGCTGTCTCCAGACCAGCGATCCACCGTTCTGCCGTCCCCTCGGGCGCCCAGGTGGCGGGCAGCAGATTGCGCGCCGCCTCCATCGTGTAGTCCGGCCGCGTCTCCCGGTATTCGCGCAAAACGTCCCGCGCCTCTGCAACGCGATCCAGGCAAACCAGCATCGACACCCGAATGGGATAGGAATACCCCGTCATCCGCGCCATGCTGTCGAGCGACGAAAGCCCGTCTTCGCAATCCCCGGTCTGCCATTGCGTGAGCGCCATCTCGGCCCGCAGCCAGTCGCCGTGCATCGGGTCCACCAGCGCGGCCTGTTCCAGAACCTCCATCGACCGCTCGGTTTGGCCCGAGAGCCGCAGCGGGCCCGCCATCCCGATCCAGACGATCGGATCGGAGGGATTGATCTCCGACGCCCGTTCGAACTGCAGGATGGCTTCTTCGAATTTGCCCTGCCGCGTCAATACCCGGCCCAGCGTGTGGTGTGACATGTAGTTGTCCGGTGCCAGTTCCATCGCCGTGCGCGCCAGTTCCGTCGCTTCCCGCAAGACTTCGTCTTTCGGACCCAGCCAGTTCATCCCCGTTGCCGTCCCCAGCATCAGCGACTTGCCGATATAACCCCAGGCCGAGTCCGGTTCCTCCCGGATCGACTGTTCTTCCAGCGCCAGCGCCTTTTGCCAGTTCTCGAAGGAAAGCTGCGAGGCGAGCTTGCGCGCCTGCAGCCCGCGCAGCCGCGCGTCCACATCGCCCGGCGAGGTGCGGGTCGGCATGTCGATCATCATCGTCTCGCCCACGGCCGAGGAGATCTGCCGCACGATCATGTTCTGCACCACGAACAGGTCATCCAGATCGCGCTCGAACTGGTCCGCGAAGACATGGCTGCCGTTCTCGGTCTCGATCAGCTGCACGGTGACCTTGATCCGCTCCCCGTCATATTGCTGGCTCCCCTCGACCACGTAGTCGACCCCCAGCGTCTCCCCGATCTCCCTGATATCCGTTGGCCTGTCCCGAAACTGAAAGCTCGAATTCCGCGCCACGACGCGAAAATGCGGAAACCGTGCCAACTCGGTAATCACGCCTTCGCTCAGGGCATCGCTCAGATAGCCCCGGTGCGGCTCGGGGCTGAGGTCATCGAGCGGCAGAACCGCAATCGCGTTCACCCGCTTCCCGCCGCTGTCGGCGAAGAAGACCCACCCGGCGACGGCGACAAGACCGACCACCAGGGCCGCTGCGACAAGCACCCATCGCCTTGAAGCGGCTCCGGCTGTCTCGGCACCGGATGGCGGCACGAACTGGTAACCCTTACGCGGAACCGTCCGGATGATTGTGCGCCCGTCATCGCCAAGCGCCGCGCGTATCTCGGCAATGCACTGCACAAGGCTGTCGCCGCCCACCTCACGGCCGTCCCAGACGGCTTCCGTAAACGCGGCCTTGGAGACGATCTCTCCCGGCGCACCCGCGAGGATCGCAAGTACTTCGCGAGTCTGCGGGCGCAACTCCGCATCCTCGCCCAAGCGCGTTGTGAGTTGCCCCGTCTCGGCATTCAACAGCAGCCCGGCTTCTTCGAATTCGTAAATTTTCGCCATTCTTCGTTAGGCCGCTCCCCCTCTTCCCGGCACCTTCGGAAGCATAAGCGAAGCGAAGCGGTTCCGACAACTCGGCACCGCCACAAGAGGGAGTATCGTAATGAAAATTCTGCCGGCCGTGTCACTTCTGGCCATCTGCGCGGCGCCCGCGCTGGCGCATGAACCTTTCCCCTGGCACGGTTCCGAAATCCACGTCCTGCTCGACAAGGAAGGCACCGGGGGCGAGATGGGCATGTTCACCAGCACGTTCGCCGGACCCGGCGGCCCGCCGCTTCACGTCCACGAAGACGCGGGCGAGGCGTTCTACCTGCTCGAAGGCTCCGCCGAACTGGTCTCGGGCGATCAGCGCTTCACGCTACAGGCGGGCGAGGTCGCCTACGTCCCCAAAGGCCTCGACCACACGTTTCACATGATCGAGGAAGCGGGCGGCAAGATCCTCGTCATCGTCGCGCCCGGCGGATTCGAAGGGTTCTTTTCCGCGACCAAGGACCTCAAGATGCCGGACGACATTGATAAGATGAATGCGATTTCCGCCGAGTTCGGCCAGGT
>JAJDOD010000033.1 GCA_022340315.1 Silicimonas sp.
CAAGGCCATCGGCCAGCTTCCGATCAATGCCAAGGCCGAGATCTCGGATGACAAGTTCATCCAGCAGGGCTTCGCACTCCTGAACTCCGCCACCGGCATCGCGCAGTTCTACGACCGCGACGCCCCGGCCGAGATGGCGAAGGCCGGCATGGAAGGCTTCCAGAGGTTCATGCTTGATCCGTCCACCAAGATGGAAGTTCTCGAGCGCCTCGACGAAGTTGCGGCGGACGTCTACGCGAAGTGATCGACGACAAGGGCAGGGGCCGGCCAGACCGGCCTCTGCGCATTATCGGCCCGTAAATATCCCGGGGTGCGGGGCAGAGCCCCGCGGGGCGACGGCAACGCCGGCGCAAGACCTCGAAACCGCGAGAGGACGCCATGAGCCACGCCGCCCTTCCCGACACCGACCCGCCGAAGCCGGACAGCTGGCTCACGCGCAACAAGCTCTCCATCGCGCCCTGGTTCTTCCTGGCCCCCGCGCTGGCGTTCTTCTCGATCTACGTCGTCATCCCGATCTTCGAATCCCTCTGGCTCTCGCTTTACGAATGGAACGGGCTCTACAAGGCCGACGGCACCTCGACGGCCACCTGGGTCGGCTTCAACAACTACGTCAAGCTGTGGGAGGATCCGAACTTCTGGACCTCGCTCAAGAACAACCTCGCCTGGCTGATCCTCTACATGCTGGCGGTGCCGGCCGGCCTCTTCATCGCGCTCTTCCTCAACCAGACCGTCGCGGGGATGCGCTTCTACAAGTCGATGTTCTTCTTTCCCTTCGTCATTTCCCAGGTTGTCGTCGGCCTTATCTTCGGCTGGTTTTACAACCCCGATTTCGGCGTCATCGGGTCGGTCTGGAAGGCGCTCTTCTGCGAGGAAACGACCAACATCCTCGGCAATGTGACCTTCACCTGCTCGCGCACCGCGCCCGACATCCTCTCCAGCCCCGAATGGGCGACCTACGGCATCATCTTCGCCGGGCTCTGGCCGCAGATCGCCTATTGCATGATCCTCTACCTCACGGGTCTGAACAACGTCGCCGCCGACCAGATCGAGGCCGCGCGGCTTGACGGCGCCAAGGGCTGGAAGATGCTTTGGTACGTCGTGCTGCCGCAGCTTCGTCCCGCAACCTTTATCGCGGTCGTCGTGACCGTGATCGGCGCGCTTCGATCCTTCGACATGATCGCGATCATGACCCAGGGTGGGCCCTTCGGCTCGACCAACGTGCTGGCCTATTACATGTACGAGGTCGCGATCTCGGAATACGGCGAGCGCTACGGCTACGGCTCTGCCGTCGCTACGGTGCTTTTCATGATCATGCTGGTCTATATCTCGTATTTCCTCTGGAGGATGTACCAGGACGAGAAGGTATCCCGCTGATGTTCCCGAGACCGATCGAAAAATCCGGCCCCGTCGCCAAGACCGCATACCAGGCCTTCCTGCCGGTTGCGCTCTTCCTCTGGCTTTTGCCGCTTCTGGCTATCTTCGTCACCTCGATCCGGGGTGCCGCCGACATCAACTCGGGCAACATCTTTGGCTGGCCCTCCGAGTTCGCCATGATCGAGAACTACCAGGCCGTCTTCACCCAGTCGGCGGCAGCACAGTACATGCTGAATTCGGTCCTGATCACGGTGCCCAGTGTACTTATCTCGGTCACGCTCGCCTGCCTTGGCGGCTATGCGCTGGCGATCTACAAGTTCCGGGTCGCCGTGCCGCTCTTCTTCCTGTTCGTGGCGGGCAACTTCATCCCGTTCCAGATCCTCATGGTCCCGGTCCGTGACATGAGCGTACAGTCCGGCCTCTACGACACGATCGCCGGACAGTTCCTCTTCCATGCCGCATTCCAGACCGGCTTCTGCACGCTCTTCATGCGCAACTTCATCAGGGCGCTGCCTTTCGACCTGATCGAGAGCGCGCGGATCGAGGGTGTCGCTGAATGGCGCATCTTCTGGTACGTCGTCCTGCCGCTGGTCCGCCCGGCCATCGCGGCGCTGGCGGTGCTGATCTTCACATTCGTCTGGAACGATTTCTTCTGGGCCAACGTGCTGACGCAGGGTGAAAGTGCGAAGCCGATCACAGCGGGCGTCCGCTCGCTCAACGGGCAGTTCGTCAACAACTGGCATCTGGTGTCGGCCGCCTCGCTGATGGCCGCGATCCCGCCCGTCGCGATGTTCTTTTTGATGCAGAAGCACTTCATCGCGGGTCTCACACTGGGGGCTGTCAAGTGACACGAACCTGGCGGCTGGACGACAGCCGTCAGACCCTCGTTCTCGGCAGCGCCGGGGACCGGTTGGCCGAAGTCGTCTACTGGGGCGCGCGGCTGCCCGATGGCGAGGATCTGACGGCACTTGTCAATGCGAACCGGCTTGACGTGTCTGGCGGGATGCTTGACGCGAACCCCGAGTTGTCGATTTGCCCCGAGGCGACCCGCAGTTTCCCCGGTCAACCGGGGATGGTGATCCGCGACGGGCAGGGGGCGCCGATCACTCCTGCGTTCCGCTTCGTCGAGGCGGAGGAAGGCGAGAACCGCCTATCGCTCAGCTATGCCGACGGCGCGCTGACCTACGCGGCGCATTTCGCCATCGACCCCACGACCCACATGATCGAGGCATGGGCGGAGCTTTTCGTTTCGGACGATGGCGCACTCCGCGCCGACTGGCTCGCCGCCCCCGTCTTCCCCGCCCCCCAGCTTGCCGACGAAATGATCGACGTCACCGGACGCTGGATCGGCGAGTTCCAACTCGCCCGCACCCCGTGGACCCCCGGCGCCCGCCTCCGCGAAAGCCGCACGGGCCGCACCGGCCACGAGCATTTCCCCGCCGTGATCCTCCCCCTGCGGGCCGCGACCAACACCGCTGGCGCGGCTTACGCCCTCCACTATGGCTGGTCTGGCGGTCATCGCATGATCGCCGAGGAGCTTCCCGACGGGCGCCGCCAGGTTCAATTCGGCCACGCCACCGGCACCGACCACGAGTCGCAGACGCATTTCGCCACCGCGAAACTCTACGCCACCTATTCCGCAACCGGCCTGAATGGTTGCTCTGCTGCCTTTCAGCGCCACCTGCGGGACCGTATCGTGCACTGGCCAAATGCCAGGCCCCGCCCGGTTCACTACAACTGCTGGGAAGCCGTCTATTTCCGCCACGATGTTGCGGAACTGAAAGAGATAGCGAGCATTGCCGCCGACCTTGGAGCCGAACGGTTCGTACTTGATGATGGATGGTTCGAGGGCCGGGACGACGACACCACCTCGCTCGGTGATTGGTGGCTCGACGCGAAGAAGTTCCCCCAGGGCTTCACCCCGCTCATCGACCACGTCCAGTCCCTCGGCATGGGCTTCGGCCTCTGGTTCGAGCCTGAGATGGTCAACCGCGAAAGCCAGCTTGCCCGCGCCCACCCCGACTGGCGGCTGGGGCCGGACGACCAGATCCCCGGCCGCCAGCAATTCGTCCTCGACATGAGCCGCGACGACGTGCGCGATTACCTCTTTGAAAAGATCGACGCCGTCCTGAGCGAATACGCTATCGAGTACATCAAGTGGGACCATAACCGCGTCCTGCCGATGCCCGACGCGGCGCAGGCGCGGGGCACATACGACCTGATCGACCGGTTGCGCGCCGCCCATCCGACGGTCGAGATTGAAAGCTGCGCTTCGGGAGGCGGGCGTATCGACTTCGGCATCCTCGAACGCACCCACCGCGTCTGGCTCTCTGACTCGAACGACGCGCTGGAGCGCCTCCGCATCCAGCACAACGCCGCGCTCTTTCTGCCGATGGCCGTCACCGGCTCGCACGTCGGCCCGCGCGTCTGCCATACCTCCGGTCGCATCCTCGACATCCGTTTCCGCGCCTGGGTCGCGGCCCAGCGGCACATGGGGTTCGAGATGGACCCGCGCGAGTTGACGGACGAAGAAACCGAGGTCCTGACACGTGTCACAAGCTGGTGGAAGGCCAACCGCGACTGGCTGAGGGACGCCGACATCCTGCGGCTCGACAGCCCCGACCAAGCCGTGATCGCAGAGCAGCAGCAAGCGGCGGACGGCACCCGCTTCGTCGTCTTCGCAGGCCGCGCCGATACAAGTGCCCAGATCACCACGCGCCCGCTTCGCCTGACCGGCCTCGACCCGGCGGCGACTTACGAGGTCGAGCTTCTCAACCGCGATGACGCGCCCCGCCTTTCGCGCGGCACGCCCGCATTGAAGTCCGGCCCGATCCGTGCCAGCGGGGCGTATCTGATGGGCCAGGGGATCACGCTCCCCTGGAGCTTCCCCTGCACCATGTGGGTCATCGAAGGACACCGTTTGTGAACCGTACTATCGGCACCTGTTACTACCCCGAACACTGGCACCGCGACGTCTGGGAGGACGATGCACGCCGGATGGCCGACCTCGGCCTGACATGGGTCAGGATCGGCGAATTCGCCTGGTCCCGGCTGGAGCCTGCGGAAGGCGATTACCGCTTCGACTGGCTCGACGATGCCATCGCGGTTCTGAAAAGCGCTGGCCTCAAGGTCGTGCTTGGCACGCCCACGGCGACACCGCCCCGCTGGATGCTCGACAAGCACCCCAACATGCTGGCGGTCGATGCGATGGGTCACCCCCGCAGGTTCGGCTCGCGGCGGCACTATTGCTTCAGCCATGAGGGCTACAAGGCGGAATGTGCGAAGATCGTCACCCAACTGGCGCGGCGCTATGGTGACAAGGTCGATGCCTGGCAGACCGACAACGAGTACGGTTGCCACGCCACCACGCTCAGCTACTCCGACGCTGCCCGCACCGCCTTCCGCACCTGGCTTGCCCGCCGCTACAACGGCATCGAGGCGTTGAACGCCGCCTGGGGCAATGTCTTCTGGTCGATGGACTACGACAGGTTCGAGCAGATCGACCTGCCGAACCTGACCGTGACCGAACCGAACCCGGCGCATGTCATGGCCTTCCGCCGCTTCGCCTCGGACCAGGTGGTGGCCTTCAACAAGTTGCAGACCGAGATTATCCGGGCGCATTCCGACGCGCCGATTGCCCACAACTACATGGGCAAGGTCACGGAGTTTGACCACTACGCCGTGGGCGAAGACCTCGATATCGCCAGTTGGGACAGCTATCCTCTGGGCTTTCTTGAGGACCGCGTCGGCGCCGACCCGGAACGTCAGGCAACATACGCGCGACAGGGCGATCCCGACTTCCAGGCTTTTCACCACGACCTCTACCGCGCCGTGGGCAAGGGCCGGCTCTGGGTGATGGAGCAGCAGCCCGGCCCGGTGAACTGGGCGCCTTTCAACCCCGAGCCGCTGCCCGGCATGGTCCGTCTCTGGTCCTGGGAAGCCTTCGCGCATGGTGCCGAGGCGGTCTGTTACTTCCGCTGGCGGCAGGCGCCGTTCGCCCAGGAACAGATGCACGCGGGCCTCCTCCGCCCGGACAGTGTCGAGGCGCCGGGCTTCCACGAGGCGGCGCAGGTGGCGCGCGAGATCGCGGATGCGCCTGGCGCCAGCTCCGTCAAGGCGCAAGTCGCGCTGATATATGACTATGCTGCCGAATGGGGCTGGCAGATCCAGCCGCACGGGGCAGGGCTTGAATATTTCGACCTTGTCTTCGACACCTATCGTGCGCTTCGCAAGCTGGGCCTCTCGGTCGATGTCGTGCCGCCGACAGCGGACGCTGTGGCAGGTTACCGGCTGATCTTCGCCCCCGGCCTTCTGACCCCCGATCCGGCTCTGTTGAAGGCACTCGGCACCAGCGGGGCCGAGGTGCTCGTCGGCCCCCGTTTCGGGGCGCGCACGGCGGATATGTCGACGCCGGTGCCGCTGCCTCCAGGCATTCCCGGCCTGGACGCGACGGTGGCACGGGCCGAGAGTCTGCGTCCGGGATTGAACGTGCCGCTTGAAGGTGGCGGCCACATCACGCGATTCCGCGATGTTATCGAGACCAGTGCCACGGTGTTGGAGCAGACGACCGACGGCTTACCCGCAACCTTATCCGCGGATAAGGTTTCCTACGTGGCGGGCTGGCTCGACGGCGCGGCGATGGCGCGCATCCTCGCCGCCGCCTGTGCGAGGGCGGGTATCGAGACGCGCGATCTGCCCGAAGGCGTGCGCTGCCGCGAGACGGCGACCGAGCGGTTCTGGTTCAACTACGGCGCGACCGAGGCGGAATTCGAGGGCAGGGCGCTGCCACCGGCGGGCGTTCTGCGGGAAGCGATCTGAGCCGTTTCGGGCGGGCGCCGTTCGCGCCGGTCACCACTCGAAGGGGTCTGTCTGCACGCGCCGCCCCAGCATGAATGCATCCGCGACATGCCGCAGGGGCGCAAGATCGACCTCGCTCGCGCCTTCTTCGATCAGTTTGGCGAATTGCGTATAGAGCCGCCGATACTCGGTATTCGCACCAGCGGTCTCCTCGCCACCCTCCGGCGCGAAGCGGGCGCCACCTTGCGAGAGCCGCGCCTTGCCTTCGCGTGTCTCGATGTCGATGTTCCAGGCGGGCGGGCCCTTCTCAAGCCAGTCGAATTCGGCGGTGACCTCGGCCGGACCTCCGAAACGAAGTCTTGCCGACACCGGCGTGTCGCGGTTCGCGGGAAAGTGCAGATCGGCACTGACCAGGTGCACCGGGGCGGGAAGGATCGCGGTCATCACCGAGAGCGCGTTGATGCCCGGATCGAATACGCCCAATCCCCCGGCCTCCCAGATCCAGTCCTGGCCGGGGTGCCAGTGGCGCACATCCTCTTTCCATGAAATATGAAATGAAATCAGACACTTGTCAGACAACCACTCGCGTGCCGCATCAACCGCCGCTGCCTCACGCGAGTGCCAAGTTGCGAAAAGCGTCACACCGGCCTTCGCCGCTAGACCCTCGAGCGCATGCACTTCACTCAACGTCGCGCCCGGCGGTTTCTCAAGCATGACGTGCTTGCCTGCGGCCAGAGCCAGCGCGGCGTCGGCAAAGCGTGCCTGTGGCGGCGTGGCCAACGACACGGCCGTGATTTCGGGCGCGGCTTCCAGTAACGCGGCAAGGCTTGGATAGGCGGGAACGCCATCGACGGTCGCGGCCGGATTGCGGCTCGCCGTTGCCGCCAGCACGAGCGCCGGAGTATCGGCAATCGACGGAATGTGCTGGTCGCGGGCGATCTTCCCGATGCCCACAAGGGCGAGTTTCTCGGCCATCTTCAGGGGTCCCTTCTGCTGTCCGAAGGCATCGCACAGAAGGTCTGAGGCGACAAGGCGGCAGCGCCCGCAAACTGCCGGATTGACCTTCGCGCCCAAGCCGAACACTCTGGGCTTCCAGGGAGGAAAATCGCGTGATCGGCGAGCAGATCAGACGCATGGGGCAGGGGCACTGGCTGGCGCTTTTCGCCGGATTGCTGGGCCTTTGGGCGCTGTTGTTCATCATGGCCGTGCCGTCCGGGCTTGTCGCCCTCGATGCCCTCGCCGCATTGTGTAGAGTGACGCCTGATGCGGCGGGATACGGATCCGCCGTGGCGATGTGGGGACTGATGGGGGCGGCAATGATGACGCCCACGGCATTGCCCGCTTTCGCAACTTACGACGATTTGCCGGGCACGACCGGGGCAGGGCTGATGCGCCTTGTGGGCGGCTATCTCGCGGTCTGGGGCTCCTTCGCACTCGCCGCCGCCGCGCTGCAAACCGGGCTGCACGCCACTGGAATGATCGGGCAGTACGGTGAGAGCCGTTCGGCGTGGCTCACCGCCGCGCTCCTCGCCATTGCCGGACTTTACCAATTCAGCCCGCTCAAGGAGGCCTGCCTGTCACGCTGCCGCGCGCCGCTTGCCTTCTTCATGGGGCGTTGGTCCGAGGGGGCATTCCGGAACGGTCTCCGCCTTGGCCTCGACTGCCTGGGCTGCTGCTGGGCATTGATGCTGCTCGCCTTCGTCGGCGGCACCATGAACCTTGCCTTCATGGGCCTCGCCATGCTTCTCATGGCAGTCGAGAAACTGCCCACAGCCGGCACCCACGTCAGCCGGCCGCTCGGCTACGGCCTCCTCGGCCTTGCCATTCTATCGCCTGTTACATTGCTGATTTAAAAGGACAATAATGTATGCCCCTTGATACGACGCTGATCCCCTGGACGCTCAAGGGCGAGCTGATCTTGAACTGCAACTGTACCGTCTTCTGTCCCTGCGTCATCAGCCTTGGCCAGCACCCGCCGACGGAAGGGTACTGCCAGACTTGGTCGGGCATTCGCATCGACAAGGGCAATTACGGCGACACCGATCTCTCGGGCCTGAACGTTGGGCTGCTGATGGAGATTCCAGGGCTCATGGCGCGCGGCAACTGGAAGGCGGCTGTCTTCATCGACGACCGTGCCTCGGATGAAGCCTTTGACGCGCTTGTGGCGATCTTTTCCGGTAAGGCGCGTGGCAGTACCGGGCTCTTCGGTGTCCTCGTCAGCGAGTTCCTCGGCGCCGAACGGGCCGAGATCAGTTATGAGACAGTCGGAAAGGAGCGCCGGCTGATTGTGGGCAAGAAGATCCAGGGTGCGGTGGTGCCCATCGAGGGGCAGGACGGCAAGGATGTCGTCATTACCAACACGGAATACTGGATGGGTCCCGACATCACCGTGGCCACCGCGACCAAGGGCCGGGTTCGTGCCTTCGGGCGGGTCTGGGATTTCGACGGCCGCTCGGCCGAGATCTGCCCGATCGACTGGCATGGTCCGAAATGAGGGACTGTGCAGAAGGCCTGCATCGGCCCATAAATGGTCTCGGGGAGAGCGAGGTGGCAGCATCCTCGCGCATCATTCGGCGCGGCGGGTGGCGCGAGACGGGGAAGGAGAAACGCCATGCACAAGAACTTTGAAGCCCTTGAGAAGTGCCCGGCCAACTACGTGCCGCTCTCGCCGATCTCGTTCCTGAACCGCGCTGCCGAGGTCTTTGCAACCGACACGGCTGTGGTTCACGGCGACATCCGCCGCAATTGGCGCGACACGGCCGACCGCATCCGCCGTGTCGCAGGCGCGCTGGCCGCCAGGGGCGTCGGCCTGGGCGATACCGTCAGCGTGATCGCTCCCAACATTCCCGCGTTGTTCGAGTTGCACTACTCGGTGCCGATGGCAGGCGGCGTGCTGGGCGCGATCAATACCCGGCTGGAAGCGGAAACCATCGGCTACATCCTTGAACACTCCGACAGCAAGCTGGTGATCGTCGATACCCAGTTCCGCGATCTCGTTGACGAGGCGATGGCCGGGGTGGGGCTTTCGCTGGACGTCATCGAGATTGCGGACGAGGGGCCCGAACCGCGCGGCGAGACCTACGAGGACCTGACCAGGGCCGAACCGCTCACCGGCGAATGCCTGCCGGCAGATGAATGGCAGGCCATTGCCATCAACTATACCTCCGGCACCTCGGGCCGGCCGAAGGGGGTCGTCTACCACCACCGCGGCGCTTACCTCATGGGCCTGGGCACGGCAGCGGCCTGGCCTATGGGCTACCAGGCCTCGTACCTGGCGGTCGTGCCGATGTTCCATTGCAACGGCTGGTGCCATCCCTGGACGGTGCCTATCAACGGTGGGAAGTTCGTGTTCACGCGCAACCCCGAACCCAAACGGCTTTTCGAGGCCATTGCCGCCGAGCGCGTCACCCATTTCGGCGGCGCCCCCATCGTGCTGCAGATGATGGCCGAGAGCGACGACCGGCCCGACAAGCCCTTCGACCCGCCGATCAACGTCTTTACCGCCGGCGCGCCGCCGCCGCCGGTGATCCTTGAGAAGGCACAGACGATGGGCATGAACGTGATGCACGTCTATGGCCTGACCGAGACCTATGGCCATGCCACCCAATGCCTTCCGCAAGCGACCTGGCCCGAGCTTGACGAGGCCGGTCTCTCCGAGATGCGCGGCCGCCAGGGCGTTTCGCTGCCGATCATGGAGCCTGTCGAGGTCTATGACCGCGAGACGGGCGCACCGGTGCCGCGAGACGCCAAGACGCAGGGCGAGATCGCGCATCGTGGGAACGCGGTGATGAAAGGCTACTACAAGAACCCGGACGCGACGGCGGAGGCCTTCGAGGGCGGCGTGTTCTGGTCGGGCGACGCGGCGGTGATGTACCCGGACGGCTATATCAAGATCAAGGACCGGCTCAAGGATGTCATCATTTCGGGCGGCGAGAACGTCTCGTCGGTCGAGGTCGAAGGGGTGCTATACCGGCATCCCGACGTTCAGACCGCCGCCGTGGTGGCAGAGCCGCATGAGAAATGGGGCGAGGTGCCCTGTGCCTTCATCGAGCTTCGTTCCGGCGCGACCGCCACGGAGGAGGACATCATCGCCTTCTGCAAGGAGCGGTTGGCGGGTTTCAAGACGCCCAAGCGCGTGGTCTTCACCGAGATCCCCAAGACGTCCACCGGCAAGATCCAGAAGTTCAAGCTGCGCGAGACGCTGGGAAACTAGGCAGAGCTTCCGCCCGGTGGGTCCAAGTTCGCCGCGCGCTACACCCTGAGCGCCGGCAGCCCGATGCCCGTCCCCTCGAAACCGCCATCTGCGGCAAGGCATTGACCGGTGATGAACGAGGCGCGGTCCGAGGCGAGAAAGACAATCGCCTCGGCAATCTCACGCTCACTGCCATAGCGGTTCAGCGGCAGGGCATCGTGATAGGCCGCGACGATCTCCTTTGAATGGACGGCCATTGCCAGTTTCGTACGCACCGGACCCGGCGCGACAGCGTTGGCGCGGATGCCGTATTCACCCAGTTCCGCCGCCTGTTGCAACGTCAACTGGATCACGCCCGCCTTCGACGTTCCATAGGCGACCCGCAGCGTCGATGCCCGCAGGCCGCTGATCGAGGCGATATTGACGATCGCGCCCTTGGTTTCCTTCAGCGCCGGTATGGTTGCCTGGCTGACCAGGAACACGCCGTCGAGATTGGTTGCCATGACAGTGCGCCAGCGCTCGAACGTGGTCTCTTCGATCGGTCCGAAATCCGCGACGCCCGCGTTGTTGATGACCGCGTCGATCCGTCCGAAGGTCTCCAGCACTTCGGTCACCATCGCGCGGACCGCGGCCGGTTCGGAAACGTCGCAATGCACGCCGTGCACGTTGTCCAGCGGTGTTACCGCGCCGGCCAGCGCCTCGGCGTCGCGGTCGATCATGGCAACCTGCCAGCCCTCTTCGAGAAAGAGCTTCGTCGTTGCAAGCCCGATGCCCCGCGCGGCGCCGGTGACAAGCGCCGTCCTCATACCTCGACGGGCCCGCCGAGCGATTGCAGGCGAAGTGCGAGCACCCAGGCCACCGCGACAAGTGCCGAAAGCGTCCAGGCCCCGCTGGTGAAGGTCGCGACAATGCCAAGGAACATCAGGAACGAGGTCGCGATACCGGCAAACTCACGGAACAGGTCCTCGGTCACGTCCATCATCTCGACCACAGTGAGGATCGCGGCGGCGGCGAGTGCCGCAATGGCCACCCATAGCGGGTTGTAGCCCCCCTCGGTCAGCGCGGTGAAGACGCTCCAAGGCCCCTCCACGCTGATGGTTCCCGTGCGCTCAAGCACCCAGAAGGCCGCGATCATCGCAATGGCAACCGAGACCGGTGCTGCGATTCGGCGGTGGTACCACTCGAACCGCGCGAAAAAGAGCGCCAGTGTCACCCAGGCCGCCGCGATGACCGATAGCTGGCCAATTTCTACGCCGACGTTGAACCCGATGAGTTTCGGCAGGAAGTGATCGTTCCCCAGTCCGAAATCCTGGAGCACCGAGGCAAAGCCCAGACCGTGAAGCAGCCCGAAGCCGAAGACCACGAAGGGCCGCCAGGGGGGGAGATTGCGCAAGAACAGGTTCTCGACGCCCACATAGACGATGGAAGCCGCGATGATCGGCTCGACGATGTCGGGCGATATTCGGATCAGGTCGAGCGCGCCGAGGGCCAGCGTAACGGTATGGGCGACGGTGAATGCGGTGACCTGCCAGAGAAGGGGCCGCATGTGAACGGAGAAGAAGAACAGGCCCAGCACGAAAAGGATATGGTCCAGCCCTTGTGGCACGATGTGATCGTAGCCAACCGCAATGTAGTCGACGAATGCCTCCAATGCGCTCTGGGTCGTCCCCCCCTCGCGCGCAATCGGATCGGTGGTCATCCCCGGGCTCAGGTAGGCTGCGTAGCCGTCCTCGATCCCCGCTTGCCGGACCACGAGAGGTCCGAAGGACGGGGCCCAGCCGAGTACCAGCGGATCGTCGTTCGGTGGAAGTGGCGCGGTCAACGTCAGCGTCGAGACCCGGGCCAATTCGATGTCGCCAACCTCCGGCACGGCGATTTCACCGAGGGCCAGCGGCAGGCGCCGGTCGCCGGCGGAAATGGTGATCTGTTCCGCGATCCCGGACCACGCCGCGCGGATCTCATCGGCAAGCGCTTCGGGCGGCAGGGCACGCAAGCGGTCATAATCACCGTCATTTTCCGCCTCGCTGGTGTCTCCGACCTCGGAAAGGTCCAGGTCCGCGACTGCCGCCTCGACCATCCATTCCAGCCGGATATCGAGCGTGTCGCCCGCGATCACGAAATCCAGAATGCCCGGTTGCACTTCGTGCGCGCGCAAAGGTGTGATCGCTGAAAGGGTTGACAGCACCAGTGCCAGCAGCACCTTCATTACAAAGCCAAGAGGTCGGTAATCGCTCATGCTACGCACCATTTTCCTTTCCGTCTCACTGACATGTATTTCCTTTGCGGCCAAGGCCCACGAATTCTGGATCGACCCGGAAGCGCATATTGTCGCGCCCGGCGAGACCGTTCGGGCCGATCTCCGCGTGGGTCAGAACTTCGAGGGCAATAGCTATCCCTTTATCCCGAACAGCATTCGGCGCTTCGACTACGCTTTCCAAGGCAAGGTGACGCCTTACGAGGGTACCGTGGGCGACCGGCCCGCGATGTCGCTCGAGGTCGCGGGAGAGGGACTGCTTACCGTGATCCACGCCACGACCGACCAACGCATTACGTGGAACGAATGGGAGCGGTTCGTGAGTTTTCTTGAGCACAAGGACATTACCTGGGGACTGGCCGAGCACGACGCGCGGGGACTCCCGCGCGAGAATGTCCGCGAGCGCTATTCGCGCTATGGCAAGTCATTGATCGCGGTTGGCAGTGGCGTGGGCGAAGACATCGAGGCCGGCATGGAGACCGAGATCGTCGCGCTGGAGAACCCCTATACCGGCGACATGACGGACGGCATCGACGTCCGCGTGCTCTACCAGGGCAAGCCGTTGCCGGACGTGCAGGTCGAGGTCTACAAGAAGGCCCCCGATGGCACCGTGACCGTGACCACCGAGCACACCAACACCGATGGCGTCGCCTCCGTGCCCGTCGAGCCGGGCAACCGCTACATGCTGGACTCGGTCTACCTGCGCGCGCTCGACGTGGTGGATGAGAAAGACCCGGCCTGGGAATCGCTCTGGGCCAACCTCACCTTCGAAGTGCCGGACTGATCCCCTCCCGTCGCCGGGGCATTGACCGCCCGGGTCCAGCGATATCTACTACGTAACCATCGCCACGCGCTGGGGAGGGGCTTCATCCGGCGAATTGCCTGCGCCTCCCCGGTCTTCACCGTAAGTCGGGACATGCTGAGCCTAGAGATATACAAGTATATCAAAGAGGTACTGAGGGACCGGCCGATAGCCTCCGCCGCGGCAGAGGCAAGCCATCCGGGCATCCGGACCTTTTCCGACGGGACGCGCAGCGTCCATGTCGTGACGGGCGAGGCGGAATGTCGGGCGGCACTGACGCAACCGCAGTTCCGCCAGCCCGATTTCGCGGCTCTCCTGCGCACCGCCTTGCCACGCGGTGGCACGACATCCTGCATCGCCGCCGAGTTCTTCGAGACCAACCCGATCAACCTCGACGGCGAGGCGCATCGCGCCGCCCGCCAGCGGTTTCTCGTCACCCTCAACGCGCTCCGCAAGACCATGCGGCCTGGGGTCGAGTCCCTCGCGCGGCGGTCGCTCGCGGCGCTAGCAGATGCCGAACACCGGGCATCCATCCCGGACACGTGCACAAACTTCGTCGATGGCGTGGTCGGCCACCTGCTCGGGCAACTGGGCGTGCCGGCCTCCGAAGCCGCGCCCTGGTCGGGCGGTTCGGCCTGCATCTTCGAGTTCTTCCCCTCCGGCGCCATGCTGCGGAAGAAGGAAGACCAGGTCCGGCGCTTTCTCGCATCGCTTCGGGACGCGCCGCCGGTCGACACCGCGATCGTGCTCAGTTTCATCCTGCAGGGCCGCGACCCGATGCTGGGCGGGCTCTGCGCCTTCCTTGCCGGGCTTGCCCGCGCCGAGCCCGATGCACGCGCCCAAAGACTCACGGACACCGACGGGCTCCGCCTCTTCCGTGCGACAGCCCCGGTCAACTACATCGGCCGCTTCGCCACCAGCGATACCGAAATCGGCGAATACGCCATCGCGGCGGGCGACGAGGTCGTGATAATGCTGGGACTGACGGGCGGGTCGGGGCTGGCCTTTGGGGCCGGGGCGCATGTCTGCGCGGGCCAGGCGCTGGCGATCGACGTCACCGACTGCTGGCTCGGGGAATTGCGCCGCGTCGCGGATCGCGTTAACTGGCCGGGGTTGCGTGCCGTCCGGTCCGTACCCGCCGTATTTCAGCAGTACGAGGACATCGCATTCGATGACGCACCAGCAAGCTCTTGAGAAATGCCTTAAGGCCTGTTTCGCCGACCGGTTCACGGCGGCTGACATGGCGACGCCTCTTTCCGCGCTTGACGTCGATTCCCTCGACCTGATGGAATTCGTCATGGCGGTCGAGGAAGAATTCGACATCGCGATCGAGGCCGACCGCGTGGACCTGGGCAAGGGACTTGACCAGTTCGCCGCGCTCGTTGGCGAGCTTGCCCCGGCCGGGACGGCCGGTTAACGGGCTGCCGGCGGGTTCAACGCTGATATTCACCGATTTCGAGCTGCGAACTCGCGGTCATGTCGGCATTGACGAACTCCAGGAAATCCCGGGCCGCTTCATTCCCATCGATCGCGTCGCCAAGAGGGAGGCAGTCCAGCCGGATCTCCCCGTCCTCGGTTACCAGGGACTTCACATAAAAGGTGGGGATACCGCGCCGAACTGCAAACTCGAACATCGCCGGGCTGACAAACCCGAATTTCCGGCGTCTTGCCGAAAAATCAACGGCGCAACAGATTGGCAACCCAAGTTTCAGGCAATCCCGGAGTGCAAGAAGGCTCTTCCCGTCGTTTTTGACGAAGTGGACGAGTGACAGGTCGATGCCTCTCGCGGAGAGATTCGCGCCATGCCTCTCCGGGTTTCCGACAAGACGGACAAACTGGCGTCTTTGCCGCGCGAAGAGCAGGGTCAGCGACAAGTGCAACTCGTGGACCTGGAGAAATAACGGGGCGTCTCCGGTATCGAGCGCCTCGCTCAGTTCGGCAGGAACATGGAGTCTTACGGCCCGACTGAGTTCTGGCTTCCTGGCAATGATCCTGTCCAGGAGTATCGAGCGTCGACCGGCTCTCGATTGCAACACTCTTAATCGCCCGAGAAGCCATTGGAAGAAGGCAGCGCGCGAAAGGTATTTCCAGATCAAAGGCAGCCTGTACTCGGGCAATTCCTTCCTGTGACGGAGATCGGCCACCATAATCCAGCAGTCGACCATTCTCCACAGAATGAACTGCTCGGCACGCCTGCAGAGCCATGTCGCGCGTCGGACCACGCGCCGCCCGTTGAGCCCGCTCCGACGTCGCTGGTCGGCCTTGGCAGGAGGCGCATTTCCAAGGCGCTGGGAAACGGTTTCAACCATCTGACGGGACCGGCTCCGGTTACCAGTTAAGGATATCTTCAACTTCGTGAACGCACGCAACCTGAAACCGCCGCCCGTTGGCGCGCACCGACACATGCACCGACGCGATACCGACGTAATACCGACGTGATACCGACGTTGCGATTCCGCCCGTTCGCTCGCATTTCAAAGCGTAAACGGCCGTCTTGCGCGGACGCAACGCCTCTCTCGCGCGCGCACCCTTAACCCGGCGCGCCGAACACCTGCGCCTCATAGCGCACCTCCATCAGGTAAAGCCCGTCCGGCGGCGCAACCGGCCCGCAGGCGGCTCGGTCCTTGGCGGCCAGTGCTTCGGCCACGCGGTCGGGATGCCAGGCGCCCGCGCCGACGCGCTCGAGCGTGCCGATGATCGAGCGGACCTGGTTGTGCAGGAAACTCCGCGCCCGCAGATGGGCAAGGATCTCGACGCCACCGGGATAGGGTTTTGTTTCAAAGCGGATTTCATCCAGTGTCTTCACGGGGCTTTTGGCCTGGCACATGGTTGAACGGAACGTCGTGAAGTCGTGGTAGCCGACGAGATGCGCCGCGCCTTGCTCCATTGCCGCAAGGTTCAGATCGTTCATCACGCGCCAGCACAGACCCTTGTCATGGGTCAGCGGCGCGCGCCGGATCACGATACGGTACAGATACCTCCGTTCGACAGCCGAGAACCGCGCGTGCCAGTCTTCCGGCACCCGCGCGCAGCCGGTGATGGCGATCGGCGCCGGCTTCAGGTGAAAATTCAGTGCTTCCGAAAGCCGAAACGGGTCCCAGTCTTTCCCGAGATCGACATGCGCCACCTGTCCTACTGCATGTACGCCCGCATCGGTTCGCCCCGCGGCCGCCAGCGCAGGCAGATTCGGTTCGAGTTTCGCCAGCGCGGTCTCTACCGATTCCTGCACGCTGGAGACATGCGATTGCCGTTGCCAGCCCGAGAACGGCTGACCATCGTATTCAATCCTGAAGGCAAAACGCGGCATGGCCTCGAATTACCGCTCTCGCGCTCTGCTGGCAATGCGACGAAGATACCTGATTTCAAAGGCTTGCAGAGCACGGCCTTAATTTCGCCACACTCTGCACGCCTGCTGCACGAAGAGGCGTCCCAAACTGCACCTTGCAAGGGGTAGTTTGTTGTCAGGCACGCATTTCACCCGCCGGGTTCGCACTGTCCCCTTAGCGTCCCGGCGGGTTTGCACCTTCCTCCGCCATCACGCATAAATTGGTTGGCCTGTCACATAGGGTAGTTTCGCACGCTCATGAGTTCCCAGACCATTCTCGTCGTGGACGACGACCCGCAGATCCGAGATGTCCTTGGCATGGCGCTGGAACGCGCCGGTTTCGATGCCGTTATGGCGCGCGACGGCGCCGAGGGGCTGGCGCAGGCGCGAACGATCAATCCCAGCCTTGCGGTTCTTGATATCGGCCTGCCCGAAATGGACGGGCTTGAACTTTGCAAGGCGATCCGAAAGGAGAGCGATCTTCCGATCCTCTTCCTCACTGCCCGTGATGACGAGGTCGATCGGATCCTGG
Organism: Silicimonas sp.; assembly: GCA_022340315.1. GTDB lineage: Bacteria > Pseudomonadota > Alphaproteobacteria > Rhodobacterales > Rhodobacteraceae > JAJDOD01. The sequence goes on from JAJDOD010000033.1 coordinate 17,277, forward strand.
GCCTGGAACTGGGCGGCGATGATTACGTGACCAAGCCCTTCAGTCCGCGCGAACTGGTCGCTCGTGTCCGCGCCATTCTCAAGCGCACCGGCGGCGCCGCATCTGCGTCCGAGAAGAAGGAAACCGGCGAACTGAGGATCGGCCGGCTATCGCTCTTGCCCGAGAGCCACGTCTGCAAGGTGGACGAGTCGCATGTCACGCTGACCTCCACCGAACTGACCATCCTCTCGAAACTGATGTCGCGCCCGACCCAGGTCTTCAGCCGGCCCGCGCTGGTCGATGCGATCTGGGGGCCGGGCATGGTGGTTAGCGACCGGACGCTGGACAGCCACTTGCGCAATCTACGCTCGAAATTGGCCGATGCCGGGTGCACCGATGCAATCGAGACGCTTCACGGTGTCGGCCTCAGGATGGGTCCGTGTCTCGGTTCGTAAGTTCCAAGTGGCGACCGCCGCTGATGCTGGTGCTCGGCGGTTCGCTCATGGCCATCCTGGTCTTGCCCGTCTATGCCGCGCTTCTGGCCGATATCCTGACCCCGCTGACCGGCCGCCGCAACGCGGTGTTCATCGTGGCCGCTGGCTCGTTTCTGGCGACGCTGGTGCTCGGGCTTCTGCTCTGGCGCTTGATCCTTGCGCCGGTCCAGGCACTTGCCGCCCGTGCGCAGGCGATCCGGGGCGGGGCCGCGCCGGAGGGGCTTGAGCACTATGGGACGCCCGAGATCGGCGAGTTGGCGCAGGATGTGCTCGACATGGCGGATGTGCTGCAGTCGCGCGAGATGGCCGTGCGCAGCTACACCGACCACGTGACCCACGAGTTGAAAACGCCGCTCACCGCCATACGGGGCGCTGCGGAGTTGCTGGAGGCCGAGGAGGGTCTGCCCGAGGAGACGCGCAAGCTTGTTCAGACCATTGCCGGGGCCGAGAAACGCGCCGTCAAGCTGTTGGGTGCTGCCCGCCAGATCGCCGCTGCACGGATGCCCGAGCACCAGGGAACAACCTATCTCCGGGACTGTTTGCCATCGGTCGAAAGCAGACTTTCGACGACCAAGGTCGAAGTGGTGAACGACGATGAAGAGTTGCCGCTGGCGCGGTCTGGTATGGAAGTCGTGCTTGGCCATCTCGCGGAGAACGCCGAGCAGGCTGGCGCGACGCGTTTGACATTCGATTCCGGCCGCAACGACGACGGGGCATGGCTTCGCGTGAGTGATAACGGTCCTGGCATTTCAAGCGGCAACCAGAAACAGGTATTCGAGCCTTTCTTCACGACGCGCCGCGATTCCGGAGGAACGGGCATGGGGCTGGCCATTGTGCAAACGCTGCTTTTGGCTCACGGGGCGCGGATCACCCTGGAGGACGCCGGAGAAGACGGCGGCAGCCGCTTCCTCATCCAGTTCTAGGGCGGTCCTGTGGCGGAGAGCGTGTTTCTTTCCGGACAATTGCATCGCTGCCCCGACAGGTTCAATGCGGCCGAGTACTGCCTAGGCGCGGATGTTGACGGGGAAACATCGGCGTTTATTGCCGTCGATCCGTCCCGTGGCGTGACCGAGACCTGGAGCTTCGCGCAAACCCGCGAACGCGTGTTGCGGGCTGCCGGTGCCTACCGTGCGGCGGGTGTGCGGCCCGGCGACCGCGTGGCGCTTCTGCTTGGAGATGTCCCGGACTTTCCAATGGCGTATTTCGGCGCGATGGCTGCGGGGGCGGTGGCGACACCCCTATCATCGCAACTTTCGCCAGGCGAGATCGCGGGTATCCTCGAGGCAATCGAAGCGAAAGCCATCGTTGGTGGCGATGCACAGACACTGTCGCGTGAAGACCTCCGTTCCGGCGAGGTCTCCGGCTTCGAGCCGCGCAGCGCCGAAGACCCGGCACTGCTGGTCTTTACCTCCGGCTCCAGCGGACGGCCGAAAGGGGTTTTGCATGCTGGCCGGGCTTTCTGGGCGCGCCGCTCGATGCATGCCGGATGGCACGGCATCCGTGCGGGCGACCGGGTGATGCACGCAGGCGCGTTCAACTGGACATTCACGCTTGGCGTCGGGCTTGCCGATACCTGGTCGGTGGGCGCGACCGCGATCCTGAACGCGGGTGCGCGCAGCCCCGAGGTCTGGCCGGAACTGGCCCGTATACATCAGCCCACCGTCTTCGCGGGTGCTCCGGCTGTCTTCCGGCGCATTCTCAAGTACGGGGACGGGTTGAGCGCGGGCTTTGCCTCGCTCCGCCACGCGGTCACGGCGGGCGAGGCGCTGGCCCCTGCCGCCGCGGCGGCATGGCGCGAGAAAACGGGCAAACCTATCCTGGAGGCTCTGGGGATGAGCGAGGTCTCGACCTATGTCTCGACACCGCCTGACCGGAAGGCCGCGCCGGGTGTCGCTGGTTGGCCGCAGCCCGGTCGAAAGGTCGCTGTTCTGAACGATGCGGGCACGCCGGTTCCGCGAGGCGAGGTCGGTGCCCTGGCTGTCCACCAGACCGATCCGGGCCTGATGCTGGGCTACTGGCGCGACGAGGCGGCAACGCGAGCCGCCTACGCGGGCGAATGGTTTGTCACAGGCGATATGGTGCGGATGGACGACAGTGGCGCGATTTCCTACGCCGGGCGGCGCGACGACCAGATGAACGCGCAAGGCTTTCGCGTCGATCCCGGCGAGGTCGAAGCGGCGATGATGTCCTGTCCCGGCGTGGCGGAGTGCGGGGTGACGGAACTGGAACTGGAACCCGGATTGAGCATCATCGCGGCATGGGTGGTTCCGGGCGAGGGGGCGTCGCTCGAACGCGCAGCGATCCTTGCACATCTCCGCACGCGTATTGCCACGTACAAGTTGCCGCGCGAGGTGTTCCTGTCCGAGTCGTTGCCGCATAGCGCAAATGGCAAGCTCTTGCGGCGAAAGCTGTCGGAGTTGCCGCGCGACCGGCTTTGAAGCGACCCGTCAGGCCGAATGCGCGCCGTCCGCGAGGCCCTTGACGAAGGCCAGAACCTCGTCCGGGCTCTCGCCCATGCCGATCCGCTCGACGATTGCCGATCCAACCACGGCACCATCGGCAATGGACGCGATCTCGCGGCTCGACTCGGGTGTCTTGATGCCAAATCCGACGATAACAGGCAGCTCGGTAGAGCTCTTGATGCGCGCAACCTCGGGCCCCACGTCGGTCGCAACCGCATTGGCGGCCCCGGTGATCCCGGTGATCGAGACGTAGTAGACGAAGCCCGAGGTGTTCTGCAGCACCTTTGGCAATCTCTTTTCGTCAGTTGTCGGCGTCGCCAAACGAATGAAATTAAGCCCTGCCTTCTGCGCCGGAATGCACAATTCCGCGTCTTCCTCGGGCGGCAGATCGACGACGATCAGCCCGTCGATGCCGGCGGCCTTGGCGTCAGCAAGGAACCGCTCCACACCATGCGAATAGATCGGATTGTAGTACCCCATCAGGACGATGGGCGTTTCCTGATCGTCTTCGCGGAACGTCCGGGCAAGCGCCAACGTCTTGATGAGCGTCTGTCCAGCCTCGAGCGCGCGCTGGCCAGCAAGCTGGATGGTCGGGCCGTCGGCCATCGGATCGGTGAAGGGCAGTCCCAACTCGATGACGTCGACACCGGCGGCGGGCAGGCCGCGCACGATTTCAAGCGAGGTCTCGTAGTCGGGGTCACCGGCCATGATGTAAGAGACAAAAGCCTTCCGGCCGCTTGCCTTCAGCGCGGCGAATTTCGCGTCGATGCGGGACATGGGCGTTCTCCCCCGTTTGGTCCGTCCTCCTCTGCCCGATCTTTTGCCCGAGTTCAACGTCCCCTGAAGGCTTGCAGAGCCGTGCGGCAGTCGCTAGGTCGTGCCGGGTTATCGAAGGACCGCTCCAATGGGTTTCAAAACCGGTATCGTCGGGCTTCCGAATGTCGGGAAGTCGACGCTTTTCAACGCCCTGACCCGCACAGCGGCGGCACAGGCGGCAAACTTCCCGTTCTGCACCATCGAGCCCAACGTGGGCGAAGTCGCGGTGCCGGACACACGCCTGACCAAGCTGGCCGAGATCGCCAGGTCCAAGGAGGTCATTCCGGCGCGGATGACCTTCGTCGATATTGCCGGGCTGGTGAAGGGCGCCTCGAAAGGCGAGGGGTTGGGCAACCAGTTCCTGGCCAATATCCGCGAGGTGGATGCGATTGCCCATGTACTGCGCTGTTTCGAGGATGGTGACGTTACCCACGTCGAAGGCCGGGTCGATCCGGTCGCGGATGCCGAGACCATCGAGACCGAACTGATGCTGGCGGATCTCGAGAGCATCGAGAAGCGGATGCAGAACCTCGTGCGCAAGATACGCGGCGGCGACAAGGAGGCCATTCAGCAGGAGCGATTGCTAAAGCAGGCCGCTGCGGCTCTGGAAGATGGCAAGCCCGCGCGCACTGTTGATATTGCGCATGAAGATCAGAAGGCCTGGAAGATGCTCCAGCTTCTGACCTCGAAGCCGGTTCTCTATGTCTGCAACGTCGCCGAGGACGAAGCGGCCGAAGGCAACGCTCATTCGGCCCGCGTGGCCGAAATGGCGAAAGGCGAGGGCGCAGCCTCGGTCGTGATCTCCGCCAAGATCGAAGAGGAGATCAGCCAGCTCGACCCCGACGAGGCCGAGATGTTCCTGGAAGAACTGGGACTGAAGGAAGCCGGGCTCGACCGGATGATCAAGGCGGGTTACGCGCTTCTGGGTTTGCAGACCTATTTCACGGCTGGGCCAAAGGAGGCGCGGGCCTGGACCATTCCGGCGGGCACTCTGGCGCCGGCCGCGGCTGGCGTGATCCACGGTGATTTCGAGAAAGGCTTCATCCGGGCCGAGACGGTCGCCTATGACGATTATGTTTCGCTGGGTGGCGAGGCGGGCGCGCGCGATGCCGGCAAGCTTCGCGCCGAGGGCAAGTCGTATCTCGTCAAGGATGGTGACGTCCTGCACTTCCTGCATTCCGGCTGAAAGCCGGGTTTGTCAGATCTTCCAGACAGGATTGGTCCAGGCCCGCCGTCCTGCGCGGTCGACGATTGTCAAGCGCATCCAATCGCTTCCGACGAACCGCTCAAGCGGAACGGCGGCGCGCGTCATGCTCTCGCCCTGGAGAGCGACCGCCGCCGACCCCCGACCCTGCACGATGACGGTGGCGGCGGCCGAGCACGCGACCGACACATGCGTTTCCGACCAATCGACCGCATGAATTTCCGGGCCTGTGGTCGCGTACATCCGGCCCGCCTTGAGCGCCGCCAGAAGAGCTTCAGGGGTGTTTTCCTCGGCCTTGACCATCGTCCAGCCGCCAAAATGGTCCGGCTCGTGGAAATGCGCATCGTCGGTTGCGACCAGCGTGAGCCTGCGGCCTTCTTCCAGCAGGCGGTCAAGATGCCAGAAGCCCTCGGCGCGATCCGCCCCGACCTGGCAGCCGTGGTTGTAGACTTCGACGGAATGGGCAGCCTCGAGTGACCGGGCATCGTTCAGGGCAAGCCCGCTCCACTCGGGATGTGCGATGGCCACGAAGGCGCCGGCCTCGCGGGCGCGGCGGGCAAGCTCCGGACCGGTTTCCTGGCCTTCGATGGGCCGGAAACCGGGTGCGTCGGGTGCTGCGAATTCTGGCGGAAGGCCGACCGCGAGAATATGCCACAACTCGCCGTTTTCCATCGCGCCCGAGTGCAGTTCGGCGCCGAGGATCGTGGTGAAGCCATCGTCGCGAAAGGGTGCCGTATCGACGATGGGATAGCCGTAATGACCAATGAAATGGTCCGTCAGGGCGATGAAGTCATAACCTTCCGCCTTGTACCTGCGGCAGACCTCCTCGGGCGGGATCACGCCATCGGACCGCGTCGAATGGGTGTGAAGATTGCCGCGCCAGAAGCGGCCCGGCTCACTGAAAGCGGGGTCCTGCATGATGAAGCGTCCCTGGTTCCCGGTGCGATGCGTTGGCGAGTTTTGTACTATATGACTGGACGATATGGTTTCTGTCACGAGACAAAAGCGAACCCTGCCAAAGAAAAAGGCGCGTCCCGAAGGTCGCGCCCATACCTGAAGTTCCGTGCAGCGATCAGGCGGCGCGCTTGGCTTCCTCCGCCGCCGCGGCTGCTTCCGCTGCGTTGCGCCGTTCGCTTTCCTCGCGGGACAGCGCCACGGAAGTGCGAACGCCCTTGCCCACGAATTCCATCAGGCCCTTGACCACGCGTTCGTTGGGGTCGATGCCAGCGCAGGACAGCACTTCGCGGCCGTCGCGCGAGCGCGCCCAACGGGCGATCTGCTCAGGCCCGTTTCCATATTTCTTGTCGTCGGCGATGGCATCATCCAAGGCGGCCAGAACAACTGCCGCAAAAAGCTTCCGAGCGCGATTTCCCTGCTCGTGATTGAATGCCGTGCCGTCCACAAAATCTGCCATGCTTGGTCCTTTTTTGTTCAACTTATCGCGTGCCAATGGCGTCCGTCGTTTATGACGGCTCAATGACCGCTTTTGTTTTTCTTTTTTGGAATAGCAGCTATGCGCTGAGCGCATACCCGACATATTCCTCCCCAGGTTTTCGCCCGTCTTGCGGGTCGTTTCGACCTGCAATATAGGGGCTTCGGTCAACGAATCAACAAAAACATGGGTTTGCCTGGATGCCTAAGATCAATGGGAACGAAATTCGCCCCGGAAACATCCTCGAGCACAATGACGGGCTTTGGGTCGCGGTGAAGGTCGATCATGTCAAACCCGGCAAGGGCGGGGCGTTTGCGCAGGTCGAACTGAAGAATCTACGCAACGGATCGAAATTGAACGAGCGCTTCCGCTCGGCCGACAAGGTGGAACGCGTGCGTCTCGAGCAGAAGGATCAGCAGTTCCTCTACGAATCGGATGGCATGCTGGTGTTCATGGATAACGAGACGTTCGAGCAGATCGAGCTTCCCTCCGACATCCTTGGCGAACGGCGTCCTTTCCTGCAGGACGGCATGGTGATCCAGATCGAATATTACGATAGCGAGGCGCTGAGCGCCACGCTGCCGCAGAAAGTCACCTGCACTATCAGCGAGACCGAGCCGGTGGTCAAAGGCCAGACGGCGGCAAACTCGTTCAAACCGGCTGTCCTGGACAACGGTGTTCGCGTCATGATCCCGCCTTTCGTGGGCGAGGGCGAGGCCATCGTCGTCAACACCGAGACGATGGAGTACTCGGAACGCGCCTGAGTTGCGGCGGCACTTTGACGGGTGCAGTTCGGCTCAGGTCCCGGCCTTGCCGGCGTCGACGAGATGCCGGATCGAATTCGCGTAAAAACCGGCGATCGCCTCCTGGCCCGCGCCTACCATGATGCCCGCGTCGCCCTCGGTGACGATCTTGCGCTGAAGCAGCATCGCCAGGCCCTTTTCGACCGCCGGCCCGATGCCGGCAGGAGAGATGTGCGCATGTGCGCGCGTGGAGGTGATGCGCGCGTGCAGGGCTTGTGCCTGATCCAGCAGTGCGGCGCGGGGCACCGGATTGGCCTGGCTTTCGAGAACTGATGCGATCAGCGGAACCGGCAGAACAGGAACGATGGCCTCGATACGGCGTTTCAGCTCGATACCGAGCCGCCGTGTGGTCTCATTGGCGTTCTCGGAGTGAAATGTGCTCAGCGAGACGGGCTCCCCGAACGATACGGCGGCAAATCCGAAGCGGAGAAACCTGCCGCGCAACTTCCGGCCAAACTGTCGGAGTGCGAAGGCGATGGCTGTGGGAAAGGCCGCACGAAAGCGCCGCTCGCCCGATTGGTTGGCCTCGACCAGCACGCGATCTTCGAGAACTCTGTCGTAGTTCAGCGCAACGGGCACAAAGACCACATCGCGGCCTTCGGGGCGGTAGCCTGTGACGATGTAGCTGAGAAAGCCCAGTTTCGGCTCGGCCATCCGGCCATCGAGCGACAGCCCGCCTTCCGGAAACACCGCCTGGGTAACGCCGCCCTGGGTCGCCATCTGGACGTAACGCGAAAGCACCTTTCGGTAGAGTGCGCTGCGCGAACGCCGGCGAATGAAGAAGGCGCCCATCGAGCGAATGAGTGTCGAGAGTGGCCAGACCCGTGCCCACTCCCCCACCGCATAAGAGAGCGCCGAGCGGTCTGCGACAAGCCAGGTGACCAGCAGGTAGTCCATGTTCGAGCGGTGGTTCATCACGAATACGACCGTGGTTTCATGGTCAATCGTGGCGATCTGGCCCTGGTCGAAGGCCCCGAGCCGGACGCGATAGAGCATATGACTGAACCACTTGGAAACCCGAGTGCCGAAGCCGAAATACGCAGTGGCACTGAATGAGGGCACGATCTCGCGCGCAAACTGTTCAACCTGCTCGAAGGCGACGTCTTCCCGGACGCCCTCGGTGCGGGCGTGCTCGACGATCGCCTCGGCCACTTCTGGGTCGTACTTGAGGCGTTGGATCATGTCGGTTCGGCGCGCCAGCTTGAAAGGTTCAATGGGGCGCTGGAGGCGCTTGTTCACCTCGGCCACGACACGCTCGGCTCGTTTGCGCAGGAACCAGCGGATCGAGGGGCCGATGACGCGCTCGAGGATGGAAAGTGCGGCGAAGACCGCGATCAGGACCATCACCCAGACGGGTATTTCGACCGTTTGAAACACTTCAGCCGTCCGCGACTCTTCTGAAGTACCTGTCGGGATACTCTGAAAGGTCGGTCCGCTTCATCCGCCGCCTAGTTCAGGTAAGGGCCCGGATCGACGCTGTCGAACCCTTCGCGCACCTCGAAATGCAGGAACGGCGGCGTTGCGGCACGTATGACCGCGATCTGCTCGCCCCGGCGCACGGTGTCGCCCTTTTCGACCTCGATTTCGTCGACTCCGGCATAGACGGTCAGCAGGTTGCCCGAATGCCGGATCACAAGGATCGGTACCTGGTCGGTGTCACGCGTGATCGCAGCCACCGTGCCGTCATCGGCGGCCACGACCTTGCTGCCGGCATTCGCCGAGATGCCGATGCCCTCGTTCTTGCCTTTCGAGTAGGCGCGGATAATGCTGCCCTGCACCGGCATCCGCAGTTTCGAGGTGTCGGACGCGGCGGTTTGCCTGTCTTTCAGAGGCTCTGGTTCGGGCTTGGGCGCGACGGCGACCGGCTTGACGTCCTCGGTCGGAAGCGGGCGGGCGGCAGATGGCGGAACCGGGGTCGTGCTGCCGGCGCCCGGCTGTTCGATCGAGGCTACGCGGACGTTCTGATTGCCTGTGGGCGCCGCCGGAACGGGGATAAGAAGGTATTGTCCGACGCGGAGCCCAAGATCGGGGCCAAGGCCGTTCCATTCGGCAAGCTCGGCGACGGGGATGTCGTAGCTTCGCGCGATCGAGAAGGCAGTTTCTCCCGGCCGTACCCGATGGCGCGACGGCTCAGCGCCCGAAGCGAGTGTCGGCGCACCATCGGCGCGGTCGATCGCACTTCCGGCGATCGTGGTCACATCGAGACCGGAGGTCGCGGCGGTCGACGGCATCTCCGGTACCCGGCGCGGCAGGGCTAGAATCTCGCCTTCACGCAGAACCACTGTATCGGGCAGCGTGTTATGGCGCGCGAGTTCCTCGGCGGGCAGGCCCACGCGGGCAGCGACCGTACGAACGGTGTCGCCCCGGCGGGCCATCGCGACCTGGTAGCCAGGATAGGAGACGACGCCACGGGTGTCCGGTTTCGGCCGCACGACCGAGGCATTGCGCGCCGCGTCCGAAGTGTCCAGCGTGCCCGCGCTGCCGCGCAGGTCGAGGTCAAGGCTGTCGAAAAAGCCCCTGGTTCCGCCGGTGTCGCCGCAGGATGCCAGCGCCAGCACACTTGTCGCCAAAAGGGCCTTGAAAGCGGGATGTTTCATGTTCTGCCTACTCCTCACCATCTGATCGCGATCCTCTTTCCGGGACCGTCCGAACGCCGGACCAACCACATGTGGTCCGGATTGCCTGCCATTACACCACATCTTAACACTTTTTGGGTCGGGTGATCCAGCATTCTTGTGTGCAATTCGCACACTCACCCGGCGAAAAATGGCGTCAGTCGCCGCTCATGCCTTCGACCAGTGGAACGAAGCGGACGTGACGCAACTCGTCATAGTCGAAGCCGGTCTCGGTTCGGGTGACCTTGATCAGCACCTGCACCGCGTCAGATTGGCCAACGGGCACGACCATGATGCCGCCCGGTTTCAACTCGTTCAGCAGCGGCCCCGGTGGATCCTCGGCAGCCGCCGTGATCAGGATGCGGTCGAACGGCGCCTGCTCTGGCAAGCCGCGCGTGCCGTCTGCCGCCATCGCTGTGATGTTGGTCAGGTTCAGCTTGTCGAAAACGGCTTGTGCTTCGGCCACGAGCCGGCGGTGCCGGTCGAGCGTGTAGACGCGGCGGGCAAGCTGGCTGAGGATCGCCGCCTGGTAGCCCGAACCGGTGCCGATCTCGAGCACCTTGTGGCGCGGCTCGACGCGCAACGCCTGGGTCATCAGGCCGACGACCGAGGGCTGGCTGATGGTCTGGCCGCAAGCGATGGGCAGCGGCATGTCCTCGTAGGCGCGCTCGGCGAAGAGGCCTTTCACGAAAGCGCCTCGGTCGATCTTCTCCATCGCCTCCAGCACGCGCTTGTCCATCACGCCGCGCGAGCGGAGCGCGAACAGGAACTGCATCTTGGCCTCGGCGTCGATCGTCATGTGTCGAGGCGCTTCCTCAGCGTGGCGATGGTGTCGTGGGCAGTAAGATCACACCTCAACGGTGTGATCGAGATGAAACCGTCGAGATTGGCCGCGACGTCGCTGCCCGGTTCGGTCGGCAAATGCTGCGGCCCGCCCTTAACCCAGAGGAACATCCGGCCCGAGGGCGAGAGGTGCGGCTCGACGCCCATGTTGGTCTCGCGCCGCCAGCCCTGGGTTGTGATGCGCTGGCCTTTGACACCGTCGGCGGGGATCGGCGGGAAGTTGACGTTGTAGAAGAGGCGATACTCCTCGTCATCCCATATGCCGTGGCGCAGAAGGCTGCGGACGGTGGCGGTGCCGTGTTCGGCCGCAGCCTCGAATGGGTTGTCGAGCGCGTTGTTCTCGGGCCCGTAGAACTGGCTGAGCGCGATGGCGGGAAGCCCCTGCAACGCGGCCTCCATCGCAGCGCCGATGGTGCCGGAATAAAGCACGTTCTCGGCAGCGTTGTTGCCACGGTTCACGCCCGAAAGCACGAGGTCGGGCGGGGCGTCCTTCATCACCTGGTGGACCGCGGCCAGCACGCAATCGGCGGGCGAGCCCTCGGCGGCGAAACGGCGTTCACCAAACTGAGATAGCATGGTGGGATGCGTGTAGCTGATGCAATGCCCGACGCCGGATTGCTCGAAGGCGGGCGCGACGGTCCAGACCTCGCCTTCGTCGCCTGCCAGCTCGGTCGCGATGGCTTCGAGCACCTGGAGGCCCGGCGCGTTTATCCCGTCGTCATTGGTGATGAGTATCCGCATGCCTCTGCTTTAGGGGAGCCAGAAGGGGTCGGCAAGGGACGTGCATCTGAAGTGCTGCCCGCGCTCGGTCGCGGATGTGATCCGCTAGGATGCATGGCGTGTGGATGCTTGCGAAAAAATCGACAACAACTGCAAAAAAGTCAGATCTTGCGCAGGAGGGTTTCTGCGGCCTCGGCCTCGCGCGTCAGCACCGCGCGATCCTCGCCGGGAAAGAAGCGCGCACGCGTTGCGGTGGGCATCGGCGGCGGGGCGAGGATGTGGATGCGCGGGCCGGTCTTTTCGGTCTCGGCCAGCCAGCTTCGGGCGAGTGCCATTTGTGCCGCCTTGGTCGCGCCGTAGCTGCCGAAGAACTTGCCTTGGGCGCCGGTGTCCTCGAAGAAAAGCGCCTGTCCGCTCTGGCCGAGCAACGGGGCGACATAGGCAATGAGCGTGGCGGTGGCAGTGATGTTGGTGGCGATGCTTTTCTCCATATCCTTGACGTCGATATGGCTGGCGGGCGCCAGCGGGGCTGCATGGACCGCCGTATGCGCCCAGAGGTCGAGCCTGCCCCAGCGGTCGTGGATCGAGCGGCAGAGCGTCGCCATCGCATCCGGTTTCGTCACGTCGAGCGGGGCCAACGTGGCGCTGCCGCCCCTGGCCTGGATGCGGTCGTCGAGTTCTTCGAGGCCGCCAACGGTGCGGGCGACGGCGACGATGTGGTATTCGGCCGCGAGCGCCTCGGCGAGGGCAGCGCCGAGGCCGCGCGAGGCGCCGGTGATGAGGGCGAGTTTGGTCATGGCGGTGACATGGCCGGGGCGGCGGGAACCGTCAAGTCAGGAAACGGCGCGGGCCGGGCGCGGATAGCGTGCGGATCTCGCCGCCCAGCAGGAGCGCTGCGGCGAGGATGAGGTCGCGGTCGATGAGCGTCTCGGCGTAGGCAAGGCCGCCAGCCAGCGCCAAGCTGATGTCGTCGGGATGGAGGGGGCCGACACCGGTGGTCACCAGCCGGTCGCCAAGCTGGGGAATGGCCTCGATCTCGCTTGCGGGCTGGCGATCTATCGCGGCGTGACCTGGAAGATCGACCGCGTTTGCGATGAGCGTTGCGGCGGCGTCGGCGCGCGCTGCGCCTGTTGCCAGAACCGTGACGGCGTCCGCGATACCGAACGACAGGCTGCGGCCCCGCCAGCCAGAGGTGGCGATGCCGCGCACAGGGTCACTTGCGGCAATCTCGATGGTGCCGGTGGGGCCAATGGTGCGGAAAAATTCACCACTGGTCAGGTAAAATGCTATGTCTCCTCCGTTGTTTACGTGGGCCTTTGTGAGGCCTGGCGTTTCGCATATCGCTGCGAGAATCTCCTCGGCGACCGCACCAGCAACAGCGGCCATCGGCGTGATGAAGCGGTCTGCGAGCGGCGCGACGGCGAGCGCCATGCGTCGGGCGACGGGACCTTGGACGTCCTGGCCGAGGTAACGGGCAGTGAGGGTAGGAAGCTCGGCGGTGAGGCCGCTTAGCACGGTCTCGAACCTGGCCGCTCCTGCGGCGAAAGCCGCTTCCCTTCCTTCGCCTTCGGCGTCGATGATCAGGTCGATGGGGCCGTGATGGAGGTGCAGCCGATCACCCTCGATCCGCGCGGCCTGGGGGCCTTCGCTCATTCCCGGTCGCCGATGATCCGAGCCGATGCACCGTATTCGCCGCCGGTCTTCAGAACGTCCGAGAGTTCGCGGATCGACGGCTCGTGACCGCCAAGCGCGATGTAGTCGCTGCGCGGCAGGGTGAATTCCAGTGGTGCCACGAGGGCCGGCGTGGGCACATAGCCGAAAGCGCCGTCGGGCAGCTTCGCGACATCGACCATCACGGTGATGCCGCCGCCGGGCCATACATAGGCCGGGACGCCGCCAAGGGTGACGCGGGTGCGCCCGGATTGAACCGATTGGGTAAGGCGGATGGGGTTCTTTGTCACGCCGGACCGGAGCGAGCCGCCCGCGCCGCCCATGAAAAGCACGGTTGCGCGCGCCGGTTCGCAGTTCTCGGCAATGAGATCGACCGAGGCTTGCAGCACGTCCGGCATCGGCAGCGGTTTCGGAACTAGGTCGTCGTCGAGCCGGTAGTAGGCGGCGTGTTCGCCCGTGGTTGAGACCATCAGCAGCGTCAGGCCGGGCCGCGCGCCCTTGGCGGGTCGCCACTCGCCGAGGATCGAGAGGGGGTCGTCGATATTGGTGCCGCCCCAGCCGAGGCCGGGTTCGGCGACCTTGAAATAGCGCCCGGGTGTCGAGCGGTGGCCATTGATCCGTATGCCGGTGTCGGGCCAGTCGATCACCTTGCCCGCCTGGTGTTCCGAGACGACGCCTGTGATGTGGTCGTCGACCACCACGACCTCGTCGACATGGCCCTTCCATTGCGAGGCGAACATACCGATGGTGGCCGAGCCGCAGCCGACGCGCATCCGGACCTCGGTCTGGCCATCGACCACGGGGGCCTGCCCGGCGGCGACGGTGACGGTCGAGCCGCCGTCTATGGTGAGCTCAACCGGCTCCTTGTTCGCGAGCCGCATGAGCGCATCGCAGGTGGCGCGGCCCTCGGCCTTGGAGCCGCCGGTGAGGTGTTCGACGCCGCCGAGCGAGAGCATCTGGCTGCCGTATTCGGCGGTCATGACGTGGCCGATGACCTCGCCCTTGGCGCGGACCGCCGCGGTCTCGTGGCCGAGGTGCCGGTCGGTGTCGATTTTCACCTTGAGGCCGCAGTAGGAGAAGATCGCTTCCGTCACCACCGTCACGCTGTCGATGCCCTCGATATTGCGCGAAACGATGAATGGGGCGGGCTTGTAATCGGGATAGGTGGTGCCCGCGCCGATGGCGGAGACTACGATCTCGTCGCCGCTGACCGTGGTGCCGTCCCAGTCCGCCGCGAGGAACGGCTTGACGTCATCACCCTTGGCGATGCGGCGGTCGAGGATGGTGAGGGGGTCGACGCGGATGATGCG
>JAJDOD010000037.1 GCA_022340315.1 Silicimonas sp.
CGGCTCATCGGCGAGAACATCTCCGAGACCTACGAAACCGAACTGGAAACGCTCTCGGCCTGGATGGAGACGCCGGAAACGCGCGAGGTGATGCTCGATTCGCGCGCCCGCGATCTCGGTTTCGCCTGGCACCAGGAATCTTCCGGCAAGATCTGGTGGACGCTGATCACCGGGCAGCCCGGTGTAAGTGGCGCTGGCAGCTGAGACACGGGTCGGGATGACTACTTGTAGATCGCGATCGGCGTGCCGTCCCTGACCATCGCATAGATCTCCTCGATCTCTTCGTTGGTCACCGCGATGCACCCCCAGGTCCAGTCCCGAATGAGATAATCGACCGGATTGCCTCGCCCGTGGATGAAGATGTCTCCGCCGGGGCTTTTGCCCAGCTTGCGAGCCCTTTCTACGTCTTTCTTGTTGGGATAGCTGATGCCGATCGAAAGATGGTAGTCGCTGTTCGGGTTTCGGCGGTCGATGTAGTACAGGCCTTCCGGAGTGCGCCCGTCACCTTCAACCGCCTTGTGTCCCTCTGGCGCGAAACCAAGCCCGATCCGGTATGATTTCAGGACGTTCTTGCCGTGCATGAGATGCAAGGCGCGCGCCTGCTTGAAGACGATGATCTTGGTGACCTCCGGCCCATTGTAAGACCGGAATTTCGAGGAACACGCCGAAAGTCCCGCAATCAAGATCGCAAGGATCAAAAGTCTGAAAACTGCCCGCATTTTTATCAGCCTTACGCTGGTTTTTTTCCGATATATCCGGTTCCCGGCAGTCTGCCTATCCCGTTTTTTAACTCGCAGAGCTGTCAACGTGTTGAACGCGCAACGCTTTAACAATCACAGCGCGCGCGAAACCATCACGAAAAGCAGGCTCGCGAAGATGAAAACGAAGAACACATAGACGAGGCCGCTCAGAAGCCGGCGCAGCACGTTCTCGAGCACACCGCCATCCACGGCACCAAAGGGCAGCGGGCGCAGCATCCACTCCAGGGGCCAGGCTGCGGCAATTGAAAAACAGACCCAGGTCAATGCAAGAACAGTCCGGTCCGTCTCGGCCGAACCGTATATCGCAGGTTGCAGAAACAGGAACGCCGCCGCCGGCAACAGCGCCAGGCCTGCACTCCATGCAATGCGCACGCTTCGCGTCCGCTTTCCGTCGGGCATCCAGACGAACCCCAGCCACGCCCCGAAGACCATGCATGGCACCACGGCGGGGCGCAACGCCTGCCCCGTGAAGAAGCCGATCAGGCCACAGGCCGCCACAGCGACAAACAACGTCCAGATCGCCCCTATTGCCGGGCCCATGACAAATCCGAAACAGAGGAGTCTCAATTTCCGGCCTTCCGCACTTTCACTGTTCAAGGCATGCCCCGGGAAACGGACGCCAAGCATGCAGGTCAAAGCCTCGGAACATACCCTCTTGCCCGCTTTTCGCCAGTTGCATCGGACCTTCTGCCACAGAACGAGTATCGGCAAGTAGTTCCAGAGAAGTTCAATTCCGAGTCTTTTGCTTTGCTTATCGCCCCGGCATCGGTAACTAGGCTTCCGGAACAAGTCTTGGTGACTTACGTGACGCGACTATCGAACATTCTGATATTCGGAACTGTGTTGTTGACATTCGCCGTCTGCGCTTTCCCTCTCATCGCAGTCGCGCTGGCGGCGATGGCGGTTCCTGGCGAAGCGCTTTTGAACCTCGCGGCGACGGTTCTTCCGCGCTACGCCGCCAACACGGTCGGACTTGTGTTCGTCACCGGCACGCTCGCGCTCCTGATCGGCATGTCGACGGCGTGGCTCGTCACGATGACCGACTTTCCCGGCCGACGATTTCTGGAAGTTGTCCTGGTGCTTCCTTTCGCATTTCCAGCATATGTCATGGCCTATGCCTATACACATCTGCTCGATCATCCCGGCGTCGTGCAATCTATTCTCCGCTCGGTCTTCGGTTGGGGCCCGCGCGACTACTGGTTCCCCGAGATTCGGTCCTTTGGCGGCGCGGCGGCTATGCTTGCACTGGTCCTTTATCCATACGTCTACCTGCTGGCGCGTGCAGTATTTCTCTCGCAAAGCGGCGCCCAGTTCATCGCCGCACGAACCCTCGGCCACGGTCCGTGGAGCACGTTTTTCCGCATCTCGCTGCCAATGTCGCGTGCGGCGGCCTTCGGTGGCGTGCTTCTGGTCGCGATGGAAACAATTGCCGATTTCGGAACGGTGTCCTTCTTCGGTGTCCAGACCTTCGCTACCGGCATCTATCAAAGCTGGTTTTCAATGGCCGACCGCTCGGCCGCCGCGCAGCTTGCGCTTTGCCTGCTCAGTTTTGCCATCCTGCTGGCCATGCTCGAACGCATCACCCGAAGGACCACGATCAGCACGCACGGGCGCCGCAAGGACGTATTTCCACGCTTTCGTCTAAGTGGCTGGCGCGCGCTTGGAGCAACCGTTCTTTGTGCAGCGCCCGTTCTCTTTGGCGCGCTCATCCCGACCGTCGCGCTGATCTTCATGGCAATCGGCTCTGGCCAGGACCTGCTCAGCCCACGCTACCGTGGGTTCGTGCTCAACAGCCTGACGCTGGCAGTCATCGCCTCGGCCCTCACCGTAACCGTCGCATTGGCGCTAGGAAGCGCGCGGCGCATCTTCCCCGGTCCTTTCACGCGCATCGCATTTCAAACCGGCCGCCTCGGATACGCTGTACCCGGCGGCGTCATCGCCGTCGGCCTGATGGTTCCTGTCGCTTCTTTCGACAACTGGCTGAATGCGCTGATGGAGCGCACCTTCGGCGTCTCGACCGGTCTGCTCATCTCCGGATCAATCGCACTTCTCCTCGCCGCGTACATGATCCGATTCCTCGCCGCCGCCATCAGCGCCTATGAAAGCGGCGCCAGCGCGGTGAACCCAAACCTCGACGACGCCGCCCGCGTCCTCGGCGCCTCGCCGCTGCGAACGGCGCTCCACATCCACTCGCCACTGCTCACTCCCAGCCTTCTGACAGCCGCGCTTATTGTCTTTGTCGACGTGATGAAGGAACTCCCCGCAACGCTCATTCTCCGCCCGTTCAATTTCGACACGCTGGCCGTCCAGGCCTTCCGCCTCGCCTCCGACGAGCGCCTCAACGGCGCCGCCGTCCCCAGCCTTGTCATCGCGGGCCTCGGCCTGATACCCACGATCCTGCTCTGCCGGCGCATCAGCCGGAACTGACGGCGAGGCCCGCATGTCCCTGCCCAGCGACCAAACCCTGATCTTCGCGATCTTCGGTGTTCTATTCGTCCTGCTCGTCTGGGGCCGCATCCGATATGACCTCGTCGCCTTCGGCGCCCTCATCCTTGCCGCCGCCCTCGGCCTTGTCCCCAAGGACGATGTTTTCAGCGGCTTCGGCCACTCGGCGGTCGCCATCATCGCGCTTGTCCTGATCGTCTCGCGTGGGCTGGTCGGCTCGGGTGCGATCGAGAAACTCGCCACCCGCCTACTCGACGCGGAACGTCCTCTGCCCCTCCATATCGCCGTCATGGCCGTGGTCGGCGGCGGCATCTCGGCGATCATCAACAACGTCGCCGCCCTCGCGCTCCTGATGCCGCTCGACATCGAGACTGCCGCCAAGGCCAAGCGCGCGGCCAGCCGCTCTCTCATGCCGCTCTCCTTCGCCACCATCCTGGGCGGCATGGTCACCCTGATCGGCACACCGCCGAACATCGTCATCGCCGAGTACCGCCAGGACGCACTCGGCAAGTCCTTCGAGATGTTCGATTTCGCGCCCGTCGGCCTTGCGGTCGCGGCCGCGGGCATCCTGTTCGTCTCGCTCATCGGCTGGCGCCTTCTGCCCGACCGCCAAGGGGCAATGAGCCAGAAGGCCGAGTTCGCAGAGGGCCGCTACATAGCCGAGCTGCGCGTGGGCGAAGCCCAGTCCGACGAGGACCGAAGCCTCAAGGCGCTTTACCCGCTCGCCGACGAACATGACGTGCACATCCTCGGCCTCGTCCGGAACGGCAAACGCCTCCCCGGCTTTGCCGCGCGCCAGTCGATTCGGTCCGGCGATTTCATCGTGGTTGAGGGCGAACCGAAGTCCATCGAGACCTTCATGGGCAAGACCGAACTCGACTTCGCCGGTTCGGAGAAACACGCAGACGGCGTAAACGCCGGCGGCCTGACGCTGGTCGAAGCCATCGTTCCCGAAAGCGCGCGCATCGCCGGACGCACGGCGCGTGGGCTGCAACTTCTCTACCGCCATTCGGTGACGCTGCTCGGTGTCTCGCGCAACGGCAAGCGCTTCCGCGACCGCGTGCGCCTGCTCACGATACGGCCGGGCGACGTACTCCTGCTGCTTGGCACACCCGAACGCACCGCCGAGGCCGCAGCCTGGCTGGGTGTGCTGCCGTTGGAGGGCCGGGAAACGCAAGTCGTGCAACGCTCGAAAGCCGGGCTCTCGATCGGCATATTTCTTGCCGCAATCGGCGCGGCTGTCCTTGGCTGGGCGCCACTATCCGTCTCGCTTGCCGCCGCGGTCATCGGGCTCGTTGGCGTCGGTCTGGTTTCCGGTCGCGAGGTCTATGAGTCGATTGAATGGAAAGTGATCGTTCTTCTTGCCAGCCTCATCCCGCTTGCCGAGGCCTTCGAACGCACCGGCGGCGCCGAGCTGATCGCCAGCCAACTGATCGTGCTCACCGAGGGCGCGCCTGCATGGCTGGCACTTCTCTTGCTCATGGTCGTCACCATGACGCTCTCGGATTTTCTCAACAACGTCGCCACGACACTGATCGCCGCTCCGATCGGTGTTGGCATGGCGACGGCGACCGGCACAAACCCCGACGCCTGGCTCATGGCGGTCGCCGTCGCCGCGTCCTGCGCGTTTCTCACGCCCATCGGGCACAAGAACAACACGCTGATCCTCGGGCCGGGAGGCTATCAGTTCGGAGACTACTGGCGGATTGGATTGCCTTTGGAGGCAATCGTGATTGCGGTCGGCCTGCCCGCGATCCTTGTGTTCTGGCCGCTTTGAAGGCCGCACGTCAGCGCGGCCTTCAATCACATTAGGTCACGAGCCGCCAGAACCCGCATAGGCCAAACCTTCCAGCGTGGCGACCTCGCCATCTGCCAGATTGCTCGAGACCTTGTCAGCCAAGACCGTCATACCGCCAGAAACAGAAAAGACTACTGCAATACCAAGGCCTACGATAGCGGCAGTAAGAACAACCCAGTCTACGGTAATCGCGCCGGATTCATCGTCGAGAAAGACTTTCAAGAGTTTCATTTTGCCCCCCATGAGCACACTCGTTCACAACACACCGCGGCGGCAGACGGCGAATCTCAGTCAACCGCATGCCGCTTTCGGCAATGCCGAAGATGCCAATTTTCCTGAGGGATGGCAGCAACTTGTTGTGAGTCGACAGGTAAGCCGTTGAAACTAAAAGGGGTGAGAAAATTCACGTATTGCAGGACCGTGATCAATCCAGTCTCTTGCTCGCGACCTTCGCTTATCACTGAACAATATGCGATCTCGTCGACTTATTGCCGCCTCAATTGAAAGCCTTCACTCTGGATCGAAAACGTACCCGATCCCCCGCACAGTCCGGATCATGCTCGGCTTCTGCGGGTTACGCTCGATCTTGCGACGCAGCCGCGAGATGCGGATGTCGATACTGCGGTCGAAAGGATCCCACGATCGGTCGTGCGCCTGTTCAAGGATCTGGTCCCGGTTCAATACGCGGCCCCGGTTCTCGGCAAAGAGCTTCAGCAGTCTGAATTCCATCGCGGTCAATTGTACCGGTTCGCCTTCTGCATCCGTCATCCGGGCGCCTTCAAGATCCAGCGTGAATTCTCCGAAAGCCACGGTCTGGCCCAGCGCGCCATTGGCCGCCTGAGGGGCAGGACCCGACCGGCGGCGCAAGACCGCCTTGATCCGCGCTTCCAACTCGCGCAGGTCGACGGGTTTGCCAAGGTAGTCGTCGGCGCCCATCTCAAGTCCCACGATCTTGTCGATCGTCTCTCCCGCCGCCGTCAGCATCACCACCGGCACATCGTTCTCGGTCCGCAGCGCGCGCAGCGCGCTCAGCCCGTCCTGGCCAGGCATGTTGATATCAAGCAGGATCAGGTCCGGTCTGTCCTTCTCAAGCGCCGCGCGCATCTCGTCGGCATTCGCGGCCAGGACGACACGGAACGCCCGTTTTTCAAGGTATTCCTGCAGCATCTCGCGCAGGTCGGGTTCGTCGTCGCAGACAAGGATCAGAGCATCGCTCATGCGGCAGTTCCAGTAATCAGTCGTGTCACGAAGGCACGCAGTTCCTTCGGCGACACCGGTTTCTCGATGTAGGGCCTCTTGACCTCTCCCAGGAACAACTGGGATTGGCGTCCCATAGTATCACCTGTCAGGAAGCCGGTTCGATCCGCAAGGTCGGGACGCCGTGCCATGATGGCATCATAGACACCTCGCCCGTCGATATCCGGCATGTTCAGGTCGCTCAGAACCGCATCGTAGTTCGCTGTATCGAGGCTTTCGAGAGCATCGCGCGCGTTATAAACCACGTGGGCCTCGAACCCGCCTCGGTTCAGGATCTCGGCATTCAGATCGGCCACGTCCGGTTCGTCGTCGATCACCAGGACGCGGCAGACCTGCTTTGCCGCCTCGGCCTCCTGGACTGCTGGTTTCGAGGTCTTGCGGCTGTCCTTGTTGCACGGCAGGGAAATCAGGAACCGCGCACCGCCGTCCTTTCCATTCTCGACCGAGATGGTCCCCTTGTGAGCCGCGACGATGCGGTGGCACATCGCGAGGCCGATGCCCGTGCCCTTGCCCACACCCTTGGTTGTGAAGAACGGCTCGAAGATCCTGCCCCTTATCTCGTCCGGAACACCAGGCCCGTCGTCCTCGACGACAATCTGCGCCCCGTCGTCGGAACCGTGAGACTCGATGCAAATCCTGCCATGCCGCCCCTCGATGGCGTGGGCGGCGTTCAGGACAAGATTGATAACGACTTGCGTCAGTTGGTCCGGATCGGAGCAGATCGGCGCAAGATCCGCCGCAAGTGAGGTCTCGATCTCGGCATTGCCCAGCGTGTCGCCATACCGCGCCACTTCGATCGCGGTCTGGATCACCTCGTTGACATCCGTCTCCTCCATCCGCACCGGCTCGTGCCGCGCCATCGTCAGGAACGACTTCACGATCTTCGAACACCGTTCGGCCGCATGGGAGATTTTCTTGGTTTTCCGCAGGATCTCCGGGTCGCGAACCTCGTCCTCCAGCATCATCGCATGACCCACGACCACCGAAAGCGGGTTGTTCAACTCATGCGCCACACCGGCCATGAGCCCGCCGAGCGCCATCATCTTCTCGTTCTGGAACATCTGCTCGCGCTGCCGCTCCAACTCGCCCTCGATCGCCAGTTGATCGGTCAGGTCGCGGGTAAACGTGACGAGCACCTCCTCGCCATTCCACTCGGTCAGCCGTCCGGACACCGCCGCCGGGAAGGGCTCACCCCGCGCGTTGTAAAGTTCTTCGCGATAATCAAAGACCGCACCCGTCTTGCGCAGGGCCTCCAGGAAACCCGACCGCTTCGAGCGGTCGACGTAGAATTCCCGCGCATCCAGCCCCTCGCCCAGCAACCGGACCAGCTCGGGGCTGCGATACAGGATCTCTCCCGTCTCCGCGCGGTTCATCAGCACCGGCGCCGGGAAGGCCTCGACCACCTGGCGGATCAGCGCCTCGCGCGCCTGCACTTCGGTCAGGTCGGTGATCGAGGACACGACGCACTCCACGCCTCCGAACTCGATCAGGACACCCGACAGCGAAACCGAGATGATCGACCCGTCCGCGCCCCAGGCCCGCGTGCGGAAATCGGCAACCTTGCCGTGCTCGCGCATCCGGCCGACGTACTCGCCCCGCATGTCGGGATCGACGAACGTCGGGGCGGCATGGTCGACAGCGCCGATCATCTTTACCGCTGCCGGCGACTGATAGACGACCTTGCCTCCTTCCGCCTCGGCCATGACGACGGGGATCGGGTTCGATTCCAGGATGCGCGTCAGCAACTCTTCGCGCTCCTCCGCCCGGATCTCCGCCTGGCGCCGGTCGGTGACATCGCTGCGCGTCACGACGAAACCGCCCGAACGCGTGGGATGATAGGTAAGCTCGAAGAAGCGGTCGCCCTGCTGCCGCAACTCGGTCCACTTGGCCCGCAGCCCCCGGTCCTCCCTCGGGAGGTCCTGCCAGTTCGTGCCGCTGACATGCTTCTCAGGAATCATGCCGCGCTTTGCGCAACCCAGGATCAGATCGTGCCAGCTGATACCCGGCTCGATGATGTCCGATGTCGGGCCAAGCAGCTCCTTGTACCGGCGATTGAAGGCCACCAGTCGCTCGTCGGCGTCGTATATGCCGATGCCTTCTTCAAGTGCATCGAAAGCCTCTGCCAGAAGCTCGGGTGGAATCTCTGAAAGGTCGGGATCGGTTGTCATGCGTTATCTTCTAAGGCGCTCATGTTTCACCCCTATTTCAACTGAAGCGGGTTTTGTTTCATTTGTATCAGCGGCGCGCCCGAAACCGGCGCGAATATGGCCGATCCGCCGCTATTTCATTGGCCCAACAGCCCGCCCGGCAATTATCCGTATCCCGGATTCAATTGAAACACACTCGGGCTGATCCAGACAACACACTGCAACATAGAAGCGCGACAAGGTGCCCATCGAAACCGACGGCCCACGCCGTCCCCAAGGAAAGGCAGAGAGACATGACAACTTTCGCAATCCCCTCCGTCCCGGCCGCCCCGCGGGTCGGCTTTGGTCGCATCATCGAGGCCGCACGCACCTTCAACGACCAGCGCCGCACCCGGCGCGCACTCAGCCGTCTGGATGCGCACCTGATGCGCGACATCGGCCTGACGCCTCCCGTCGAGGACCCGGTCGATGCGATCCTCCGCAAGGCCAGTGTGCAATGGTAACCGCTCTCAGAACGCGCCGGGCCGCCCCGGCGCGCACTCCCGACACCCGCTGGCGCGACAATCTCCGCGGCACGCTCCTTCAACGCCACTTCCAGGGCGCGTGACACGCGCCCTGCCACCTTTTCAAGGACCCCATCACATGACCATCAAGACCTCGATTCTCGACACGATCGGCAACACACCCGTTATCCGCATCAACAACATCGCGCCTGAAGGCGTCGAGCTTTACGTCAAGCTCGAAGCCGCCAACCCCGGCGGCTCGGTCAAGGATCGTCTGGCCAAGGCCGTGATCGAAGCTGCCGAGCGTGACGGCACTCTCAAGCCCGGCCAGACCGTGGTCGAGGCAACCTCTGGCAACACCGGCATCGGCCTTGCCATTGTCTGCGCGCAAAAGGGGTATCCGCTGGTCGTTACGATGGCCGAGAGCTTCTCGGTCGAGCGTCGCAAGCTGATGCGCTTCCTCGGCGCCAAGGTCGTGCTGACCCCTGCTTCCGAGAAGGGCACCGGCATGGTCCGCAAGGCAAAGGAGCTTGCCGAGAAGCACGGCTGGTTCCTGGCCCGCCAGTTCGAAAACCCGGCCAACCCGCAGACCCACGCCGATACCACCGCGCGCGAGATCATCGACGACTTTGGCCCGAACGGTCTTGACTACTTCGTTTCCGGTTTCGGTACCGGCGGCACCATCACTGGCGTCTCGCGCACACTTCGTGCAGAGAGCCCTGCCACCGTGATCGTCGCGGCAGAGCCGGACAATTCCTCGATCATGGCAAGCGGCCACGTCCAGAGATTCGCCGATGACGGTTCGGCTGCCGAAAGCCATCCCGGCTTCCGCCCGCACCTGATGCAAGGCTGGTCACCCGACTTCATCTCGCAAATCGCCAACGAGGCGCTTGAAAACGGCCAGATCGACAAGTTTGCCGGCGTGCGCGGCGACGACGCTGTAAAGTGCTCACAAGACCTCGCGCGCAAGGAAGGCATCTTCGTTGGCATCACTGCGGGCGCAACCTTCGCCGCTGCGCTGGAAGTCGCCAAAACGGCTCCCAAGGGCTCCCGGATCCTCGCTATGCTTCCCGATACCGGCGAGCGCTATCTGTCCACCCCGCTCTTCGCGGATATCCCCGAAGAGATGACGGACGAGGAAATCGCGCTCTCGAAATCGACCGATGACCTGCGCTTTGACATCTCCGCCGCTCCGGCACCCGCTGCGGCACCCGGCCCGCAGGCCGACCAGGAAGCGCTGGAAGAAGTGCGCCGGACCGTCGCAACCACGCCGGTCGTGCTCTACGCACTGGAATGGTGCGAGTTCTCGTGGTCCGTCCGCCGTCTCTTCCAGGATGCCGGCATCGACTACCTCTCGGTAGACCTCGACAGCGCCGAGTATCGCGACAACAACCGCGGTGGGCGCATTCGCGCCGCGCTTCGTGAAATCTGCGGCGCGCCGACTATCCCGCAGATCTTCGTCGGCGGTGAATACATCGGCGGCGCCACCGAGACCTTCGACGCCTACAACTCGGGCGCCCTGAAGGAGAAACTCGAACAGCAGTCGATCACCATGATCGCCGCCGCCGAGAACGCCTACGGCTACCTGCCCAAGTGGCTGCACCCGCGGTAAGCGTCCTGCCTGCCAAAACAACAGCGGCGGTGCCCATGCGGGCGCCGCCGTTCTGGTTTCCGGATCTGGCCCCTGCCGCCCACTTACCCTGCACCGACGCAATACCGACGTGATACCGACGTAATACCGACGTGCCCATTGAAGCATTTGAAACGTTTTCCGCCCGTTCCTGGCACACGACCGAAACGTGGCCGCGCTATCCCTTCCCCATCGCCGGTCCGGAGCGAAACCCATCGCTCAGTCCCATCCTCCCCGAAGTCGTTCCGGGCCGGCAAACAGGATTTTTACGAAGGAGACCGCAATGCCTCGCACAGGATTTCACCCCGGCCACGGCTTCGACTTCGACACACGCAGACCCTCCCGCCGCCGCCCGATGCCGGCCCTCGGCTCCTCCCTCGAGCTCTCGGATATCATCGGGTCCGCGGCAGATCGCCAGGCGGATGCCTCCCTCCCCATCCGCCCGTCCTTACGCGCAACGTAGCACGGCACAACGCTACCACCGCGCACCTGGGCCCGCCATTTTGGCGGGCCTTTTTTTGTTTGCTGTCAGCCTGTTACATACTGGTTCCCGATTGAAACACTCGAAACGCTAAGCCGCAGTTTCTGACCGCAAACTGAAACCTTGTGGCGCCATAACTCTCCCTGCGAACGGCAACATCGCCGTTAGACCCCAAAGGAGAGAGACCAAATGAACATGCAGATCACCAAGCCCAAAGTCGCCATGAACGGCGTCGAGGTTCCCACCCTTCTCGCGACCATCGGCTTCGTCGGTGAAAACCCGGAAGCCGCCAAGTTTCAGTTCCGCGCCAAAGGCGAATGGGTCGACGGCACTTTCAGCCGCACCACGGTGAACGGCTACTTCGGTGCCGGCCAGGAACACGAGCGCGCCGAAGACTTCGTCGCGGAAGGCGACCACCCCGCAGTCCTCTGCGGCGGCGACCGCGCCATGACCCCGCCCGAAATGCTCCTCTCGGCCCTCGCCGCCTGCATCACCGCCGGCATCGGCAACATCGCCTCCGCCCGTCAGGTGAAACTGACTTCAGTCAAGACCACCGTTGAAGGTGACATCGACCTTCTCGGCATGCTCGGCCTGAACAGCGAAACGCGCAACGGTTACAACGAGATCCGCGCAACGGTTGCCATCGAGGGCGACGCGGATGCCGAGAAGCTCGCCAAGATCGTGCAGCAGTCCGTCGCCCGCTCGGCAGCCTTCGACATGCTGAAAAACGGCACCAACGTCCAGGTGGAAGTCGCCTGAACCCACAGCCCAACGGGCGGCGCCATGCCGGGGCCGCCTCGATCCCAACGCATCATTCAAGGAGATAGACCGATGCTTCCCACTCTGATGAAGAACCCGCCCCGCCTGAACCCCGAACTGGGCCGCCGCCACCACGAAGCCGCCCGCATGCTGCGCGACAACCAGCGCAAAGCGGCAGCCTTCCGGACCGCATCGTGATGCGCCGAGGATTGGTGACCCGCGGTATTGCGCCCATGCGCGCACTTCGCCGCGCGGTCACCCTTCCGACGGTGACCCCGCGTAAGGGCGAACACTGGATCACCTGAGCGGGTAGCCGAAACACCCGCTCAGCGAAAACAATTCAAACAGATCACCGCCAACCAACTGAATAATGGCGGTTAATCGAGACCAACCTTGAAGGAACTCCCCGGTGCTGGAACGTATTGATGCCATTGTTATCGGTGCCGGTCAGGCCGGACTTGCCGCAAGTGCCCACCTGACCAGGGCGGGCATCGACCACCTCGTGCTCGAACGAGGCGCGGTCGCCGAGCGCTGGAGAAACGAGCGTTGGGCCTCGCTCAGACTCCTTACCCCCAACTGGATGACCCGACTTCCCGGCCATGCCTATGACGGCCCGGACCCAGGCGGATACATGCACAAGGATGACGTGACTGCTTTCCTGACCCGCTACGCGCGCCGTATCGACGCGCCTATCCGGGCAAACGCCCCCGTCTCCTCGGTCGTGCGAGAGGGTAGCGAGTTTCGCGTCGATAGCGGCGCGGGCAGCTTCCGGGCGCGTTCCGTCATCATCGCCACCGGCGCATGCGACACACCTGCCATTCCCGCCTGGGCCAAACACCTGCCAGCGCGCATCGCACAGGTGACGACCCGCGACTATGTTCATCCCGGCCAGCTTGATCCGGGCGGCGTACTTGTCGTTGGTGCTTCGGCGACAGGCGTGCAGCTTGCCGATGAGATCCGGCGCGCGGGCCACGAAGTGGCCATCGCAGCCGGGCGCCACATGCCGTTGCCCCGCAGCTATCGCGGTCGCGACATCATGGCATGGCTCGACGCGGCCGACATCCTGACCGAGGCGCGTGATCCTTCTGTCGCGAGCGCAAGAACGCTCACGCACCCTTCGCTTCAACTCGTCGGCGGCATGCCTCGCCGTGACATCTCTCTTGCAACTCTTGCAAGCAACGATGTCCTTCCCATTTCCCGCGTGCTCGGCGCCGAAGACAGCCGTTTGCTTCTTTCCGGCGATCTTGGGGCCGAGATCCGGATGGCCCATGAGCGCGCAGACCGACTACTTGACCAGATCGACACCTTCATTGACGCCGCCGGTGTCTCGGCTCCGAAGAGGCGTCGCGCGAAAGCACCGACCTTTGTGCCCAACGCGCAACGGGTACTCGACATGGACCGTGCGGGCATTCGCACGATCGTCTGGGCCACGGGATTCCGCCGCGACTATTCGTGGCTCCGTGTACCTACGCTGAACGCCCACGGCGAACTTCGCGAAACCGGAGGCGTGACCGAGTGTCCGGGCCTCTACGCCCTGGGACTGCCCTTCATGCGCAAGCGCAACTCGTCATACATCGACGGGGTCGGAGAGGACGCTCGCGCCATCGTTGAACACCTGGCGGCGCACATTGGTGCACCGCTTGTTACCGAAGCCGCCTGAAAGGACACCAGCAATGTCAGCCCATCACTACGACGCCGTAATAGTAGGCGCCCGCAACGCGGGCGCCGCGACGGCGATGCTCATGGCGCGAAAGGGACTGCGCGTCCTTGTAATCGAGCGCGCCGAACCGGGAACCGACACTCTGTCGTCACACAACATCACGCGCGGAGGCGTCCAGCAGCTTGTCCGATGGGGAATGACCGACCGGATCATGGAAGCCGGCACACCCTGGATTGCGCGTTCAATTTTCTACTTCGGCGATAGCAAGCTGCCGATCGACATCAAGCCGGTCGGCCGCGCACCTGGCATCCTCGGCACACGCCGGTTCATCCTGGACCGCATCCTTGCAGAAGCAGCCAAGGACGCGGGCGCCGAGATCTGGTACCACACCAGTTTTCGTGACGTTATCAGGAACGAAGCGGGTCGGATCACAGGCGCCATCGTCACCGACGGGGCAGGCATCGACGTCGAGATACACGCTCCGCTTATCATCGGCGCTGACGGCATCCGCTCGACCGTGGCCCGCCGCGTAGGGGCCGCGACACGAAAGCAGGCAAGGAACATGCTTGCCCATGTCTATGGCTACTACCGCGACCTGCCATTCACCGAGAACCATGCCTTCTTCGTCAACGGCGCGTCCATCGCATCGACACCGACGAACGATGGCGCACATGTCGTAATCGCCTCGCTCCATCCGGACCGGCTGCAACAGCTTCGGGTCGACAAGGACGGTTCCGGCATCCTGCAGGCACTTGCAGATCACTGCAGCAACGGCTTCGGCGCACTGTTGCGGGATGCAACTCCAACTGAGCCCGTTCGTATCTTCTCGGGCGTACAAGGCTTCGCGCGCGATTGCGCCGGCCCGGGTTGGGCGCTTGTCGGAGACGCCAGCTACTTCCGCGATCCGGTGACTGCGCATGGCATGACTGATGCATTCCGCGATGCCGAGTTGCTGGCCAATGCTGCCGCCTTGGGCGATGTCTCGGTCACCAGCTACCAGCAAAAGCGGGACGCGGTGACCGCGGACATCTGGGACATCACCGACCGCATCGCGGCGTTCGACATGCACACGGACGAATTGCAGCAAGTTTACCATGAACTGGCTCAGGCCATGCGCGCCGAACAAACCTGGATGTCCGAGGCCTTTGAGCCAGAGGCGCTCGCGGCTTGAAAATTTAGTCTCGACGGCTGAAACTCGGCAACGGGATAGGTAGTCACTTCGGAACACCCCGAAATGTTGCGAGCCAGTTCGATAGTCGCATCGCACCGCGTCTTGGTGTTTGTGACGTGGGTAACGTTTTCGAAGTAAATGGAAAGGCAGTCACATGGCCAACTCACTTTATGAGAAGTATGGCGGTTTCGGAACCGTCAGCCGCATCGTCATGCGGCTCTACGACAAGATTCTCGACGACGACGACCTGGGTCCGTTCTTCGAGGATACCGATATGCCGAAACTGATCGACCATCAGACCAAGTTCGTCGCCTCGCTCATGGGCGGACCGGCGTCTTTCACGGACGCGCATCTGACCGGAGCTCACCGCGGCCTTGACATCAACCACACGCATTTCGACCGGTTGGTGAGCCTGGTTGGTGAAACGCTGAATGAGTTCGGCGTTGAACCGGATGATACCGAAACCGTAAAAGGCGCGATCGAGGCGCGGCGTTCCGTGCTGGTAAAGGCTCCAACGGCATGATCGAGGCCATCAACGAACAGCTCCTGCGTGCAATCGGCGTCGGCGTCGCACTCGTCGACCGCAAGACCGGGGCGCTGCATTTCGCCAACGACACGTTCGCGGAGTGGTTCGGACAGTCCGAGGACGCGGCGGAACCGGTGCAGCTCGGCTCGCTGGATCTTCATGCCGCGCTCGAAAAGCTTGCCGCGGAGGGGCGGCACACTGTCGAGGTTTCGTTCAAGATGGGCCGGCGTACGGTGACTGTTGCTGTCGAGTTCAACAAGGCTCTGTCCAAGGAGAATCTCGCAGTCCTCGTTTGCCAGAACATAAGCCGCATCAAGGAACTCGAGTCGATGATCGACTCCTACGCCATGATGGTCGAGCGCAACACGCACGAAATCCGGCGAGAAAAGGAACAGGTCGAGAAGCTGCTTCTCAATCTCATGCCGCGGACAGCATACGAGGAGTTCAAGTCTTTCGGTGCCGTCGAGCCGCGCCTCTTTGACAGCGTCTCGGTCATGTCGGTCGATTTCGAGGGTTTTGCCGAGATCCTGATGGCCAACGATCCTGCCCTGATCGTATCCGAACTGAACGACATCTTTACCGCCTTCGACAGGATCGGAGAACAGTTTGGCTGCGAGCGCATCCGGACGATGGGTGACCGCTACTTCGCGGTCTCAGGCGTGCCTGATCCCGTTCGTGACCATGCCGGCGCCGTCGCGGGCGCCGCCGAGCGATTCCTTGCTTATATCGAGCGCCGGAACGAGAACCACAGTCTGAAGTGGCAGGTGCGCATAGGACTTGCGACCGGCCCGGTCATTGGCTCGGTTGTCGGCGTGCAACGCTACGTTTACGACGTTTTCGGACCCGCCGTTTCCCGCGCTTCGGAGCAACGCCTTGCCGCCGAACCCATGTCGATTCGTAAGGATCAGACGATTGCCGGCCTTCTGGATGACGGAGTGAGTCAGGATGGAGCGGGGGCCTGATCACATGCCGGAATCGCTGTCCTTTGAAGAAGCGGTTTCGCTGACGTCCGAGCCCTTGGCCATTTTCGATGCCGAGGCAAACCTGCGGATGGCCAACCCGGCGTTTCACTCGGCGGCCAGGCAACTCGAAGCATTCCTGAGGCCCGGAATGCCCTGGTCGGTGTTCCTGTCCGAGGCTGTTCGCCAGGGCATCCTGACCGAAAAAGATGCCGCTGCATTGAGAGTGTCCGAGGAACGGCTTCTCGACCGCCCCGAGGCACAACCGGAAGCCCATGCGCGCCTGTCCAATGGCAACGCAGCAAGGGCGCGGCTCAAGAAGACGTCGGATGATGGATTTGTCCTGGCTTTTGAGCCCGAAACGGAAGCGCCAAACGAGGCAGAGTCCGAGCTTGAAGTCATCATGTCCAAAGTGCTCGAAGCCTGCCCAACCTGTTTGACCATGTCCAGGATCGGCGACGGGCGTATCCTCTACCGCTCGCCTGCCGCCAAGGATCTGCTTGGCAAGGGATTCAACAGTCTCGAGCACTTTGCGGACCGCGCCGAGCGCGGAGATTTCCTTGCCGAGCTCCTGCCGAGCGCCCGGATTGACGACATGCGCATCACCGCATGCAGCACCGATGGCCGCCGGTTTCCGGCCTCGATATCCGCGCGCCTGATAGACTATCGCGGCGAGGATGTGATCGTTGCCAGCATCGACGACCTGACCGAACGCCTGGAAGCCGAGGCCGAGATCGAGCGGCAGGAGAAGCAGCTTTTCCAGCTCGAGAAGTTGTCTGCGCTGGGCGAAGTGCTGTCCGGTATCGCGCACGAATTGAACAATCCACTCTCCGTGGTGGTCGGCAACGCCCATCTTCTTCTGGAAGAAGACATGCCCGCCGGACTTCGTCCGCGCATCGAGAAGATGACAGAAGCGGCCGAGCGCTGTGTCCGCATCGTTCGGGCTTTCCTTTCGATGGCACGCGACCGCCCGCTCGAACTGGAACAGCGCAAGCCGGACGATATCATCGACGCGGCGGTAAGCGCCTTCGAAACAAGCGACCATGCGGGAAAGGTTTCTCTTTCCTGCGAAAGGGCCGACCACCTGCCCGCCATTTCTGTCGATGAAATCCAGATGGTTCAGGTTCTGGTCAACATCCTGACCAACGCCTCGCAGGCCATCGCCTCGTCAGGCATTGGCGGGACCATTCGGATCACCGCGGAAGAGACCGTGTCCGGCATCAGAATCCGTATCAGCGACGACGGTCCGGGAATTCCGGCAGCCGTGGCGGACCGTGTTTTCGACCCGCTCTTCACGACCAAGGATGTCGGCGAGGGAACGGGCCTTGGACTGGCGCTTTGCCACAGAATCGTTGTGGCTCACGGTGGCTCTCTTACGCTGGAGCAGGGCGTTGCAGGAGCAGCGTTTGTGATCGAGTTGCCCACCAACTGAGGCCTCAGGCCGCAAGTCCGGCTTCTCGAGGCGTGCTCGTCATGACCCAGAGCGTTCCGACTATGCACAGGTTCACCAATCCGGCCACGGCAGCGAAACCGAAGGCGGCAGTGTAGTTCAGCGTCCAGTCGAAAATGGCACCGCCCGAGTACCCGCCAAAACCGTGCCCAACCCAGGCAAAGGCAATCACAATGCCTGTGGCCGAGGCGCGGCTTTCCGGAGGGGTCAGCGACTTCAGGCTTGCAAGGATCGCCGTCATGACCCCGGCATAGCCGAATCCGTAGATCGGCGCGAAGGCCAGGAACAGTGGCAGTGAACCGATCCCGGTAAATCCGAACACCAGCGAAGTCTGCCACAGGGAAGCCACGAACCATGCCTGTACCGGGCCGATCATGTCAGCGACGCGCCCGAACGCCACTCGCCCGCCGATTGCCGCCAGCATCATTACGAAGACGGCGCCGCCCGCTTGTGCCGACGGGATGCCGCAGGCCTCGATCAGCGGCAGCAAGTGAACCAGCGGAATAGACATCAGGGTACAGCACCAGAAAACGGCAACCGACATGAGAGCCACCACCAGGCCGAAACGCGCGTTGTTTCTCGAAGCATGCGCCTGGGCCGCAACGGCGGCTGGTGGCGGTGACTTCAACATGAACGCAAGCGGCAACAGCCCGACCGCCGTAATCGCACCATAGGAAAATAGCGCGCCGCGCCAGCCCAGAGCTTCGATCATCAGGACATTGAAAACAGGCACGGCGCCCTGGCCGATGGCCTGTCCCGCCGCGACGAGACCAAGCGCCAATCCCGCGCCGGTGGTGAACCAGCGCCCGGTGAGAGCGATCAGCGGACCGAACACAGCACCCCCACCAAGGGCTCCGGCCACGAAGAAAAGCGCATAGAGTTGCCAAAGCGATTGCGCAGCCGACGCGGCTGCGAAGCACGCGGCACTGACCGCGACGCCCACCAGGGAAACCGCACGTACGCCGATCCGGTCCGCCAGCACACCCATGCCGATGCCACCGATCGCCAGACCGACAAGGCCAGCGGTATTTATCAGCGCGATATCGGCTCGCGTCCAACCGAACGCCGCTTCAAGGGGAGTGAAGAACGAGGACAGGCCGTTTACAAGCTGGCCCATGATGACGGCAAGGATCGTCGCCACTATGGCGACCATCTTCCACCTGTCGGTTTCGGTGCTGACGTGCCGCATCATCGTTGAAAGCTCCCGTTGTCAGAGCATAGGCGCGATGCAGTGCACGAAGACCGCCGCGCTGGCGACTCCAGCGGCGCTGAGCATCTTGGTGCGGAACGACACCCTTCGGCGCGGCCACATCGAGTAAGGACCGACAATGTTCATTGGCGTGGAAATGGTCTGAGCTTGCATCCGTTCTCTCCTTCGTGTTCTGCGGGTTGCAGCCGGTCTGTCCGGCATTCCGCACAAATTTGATGGAGCCCCGTATCGGGGGTGGATGTTTCACTCTGACGTCAGCGGGGACACTTTCGTGTTTCAGACGTAACAGGATGACGGCTGCGAAGTTGCCGTCAGGGCTGTTCGGCTTCCGGCGAATTCAGGGTCGACCAGGTGTCGTCCTCAAGCGGCGGTGGCGGCGTCTCACAGGACCGGCGATGAATATTCACCTTGGCGATGAAATTCGCCGAAACCGGAGCGGTGACAAACAGGAATGCCATGATGAGAAGTTCGTGCATCGAGCCGGTGCCCGCAGCAATGGCATTCAACATGGAGGCAAGAAGCATCATGCCGATGCCGACCGTGCCAACCTTTGTCGGCGCATGAAGCCGACACATGGAGTCATTGAACTTGAGCAGCCCAATCGCCCCGACGAGGACGAAGAACGACCCGATCAGGAGGCAAAGTCCGGCTACGAAACCCGCGATCATCTCAAGTGTCATTCGATGATATCCCCCCTCAGAAGGAAGCGCGCCAGCGCCACGGTCGAAACGAACCCGAGCATTGCAATCAGCAGGAAGACCTCGAAATAGATCTGCATTCCCTGGTGAATGCCCAGCACGACGACAAGCCCAAGCGCATTGATAACCATCGTATCAAGCGCCAGGATCCGATCGCCCGAGTTCGGGCCGATCACCAGCCTGACCATGCACATGACCTGACCTGCCGCGAGGCTCACGTAGGCGACAATCAGCGCGACCGTCATGAAATCGAATGTCGAAGTCATGAGAATATCTCCAACAGGCGGCGCTCGTAACGGTTCTTTATGTCGTCGCGCACACCGTCCGGGTCGTCGGTGTGCAAAACGTGAACCAGCAGACTGTGCCCCTCGTCCGACAGATCTGACGAAACCGTGCCGGGCGTAAGCGTGATCGTTCCGGCCAGAACCGTGATCGCCTCGGGCTGCCTGAGCTCGAGCGGTATCGCGATCCAGGCGGGTTTGAGCTTGGCATTGGGCACGGTCAGCACGATCCAGGCAACCTGCACGTTCGCCACGAGAATATCCCATATGACGATCACGCTATAGACAAACATCTTCCCAAGCCGGAAGCCCTTGGGCCGATCGGGCCACCACGCCGATGTGATCAACGGGATGATGATGCCAAGGATGATCCCGAAAACGACCATCCCGGCACTGACGTTGTTCTGAAGCAGGACCCAGACAACCGTCAGGATCAGCGTCAGCAGAGGGTGTGGAAGCAACCAGTTAAAGGCGCGCGCCATTAGTGGTCCTCCTCTTTCGCATCGCTCAGCTTGCCGGGCGTCTCAAGAACGGTCGATACGTAGGTATCCGGCGAGAACAACTGAGCCGCAATCTTCGAGGTATATCCGTGAACCTGCCCGGCAAAAATGGTGTGCAGTGCCAGAAGTGCGATCAGCCCTCCCGTCGCCGTATAGGACAAGACCGTTGGCAGAGACTGCTGATCGTCCGCGACAGCTGACTCCAATCCATGCGCCTTCCAGAAAAGAACGCTACCCGCGCGAGCGAACCCGACGATGCTGATCAGGCTCGAGATCAGGACCACCGCCCAAATCCATGCCATCAGCTCGGTTCCGTATGCGGCGTCCAGAACCAGGAGCTTGCCAAGAAATCCCGAAAGAGGCGGTAGGCCCGCCATCGCGATTGCGCCGGCAAAGTAGAACGCGGCCGTCATATGTGTTCCCGCCATGACCGGTTGAGCCGTCAGCTCCAGATTGCCACGCCCCGTGCGAACAAGGTCGGATATCAGGAACAGCGCCGCGCCCGCCAGTGTCGAGTGCACGATGTAATAAAGCGATGCTGCGATCGCCTCGGGCGAGAAAAGTGCGATCGAGACCAGCACCATGCCCATCGAGCCGATGATCGAATAGGCCACGAGACGATCGAGCGTCTGTGCCGCCAGAACACCGACCATGCCAATGGCCAGCGACACCAGCGCCGCGGGCAAAAGCCAAAGATCGTGAAGTCCCGCGGTGGCCTCCAGACCAGGCGGGAAGATCATAGTGTAGACCCGGATGATCGCATAGGCGCCAACCTTGGTCATAATGGCGAACAGCGCCGCCACCGGCGCCGGCGCCTCGGCATAGCTCGATGGCAGCCAGAAATGCAGCGGGACCAAAGCCGCCTTGATCGCGAAGACCAGAAGCAGAAGCACCGCTGCCACACGAATGCCGACCGTTTCCTCTGCACCGATCAAGGCCACCCGCTGGCTCAGGTCAGCCATGTTCAGAGTGCCCGTCTCGGCATAGAGCGAACCCAGCGCGAACAGGAAAAGCGTCGAACCGATAAGATTGAAAAGCACGTACTGAACGCCTGCCCGCAGCCGCGGTGCCCCCCCGGAATGAATCATCAGACCATAGGAAGCGATCAGCAAAACCTCGAAGAACACGAAAAGGTTGAAAAGGTCGCCCGTCAGGAAGGCGCCAAGAATGCCCATGAGTTGAAACTGGAAAAGCGCATGGAAATGCCGCCCCCGGTTGTCCCAACCCGAGCCGATAGCATAGAGCAGCACCGCCAGCGCCAGGATTGTCGTCAACAGCACCATGAGAGTGGATAGCCGGTCGCCGACGACGACGATGCCGAAGGGTGCGGCCCAGTCGCTCAACTGGTAAAGGATCACCGAACCGTCAGAGACCTCCCATGCAAGCCCCGCCGCGATGGCGATCAGCGCCAGAACCCCGGTGACCGAAAACACCCGCTGGATGCCAATATGATAGCGTGCGGCCAGTACGATGAAAGGCGCCAGCATCGCGGGCAGCACGATGGGCAGAATGATCCAGTGGGTCACGAGCGGCCCTCCGGATCGGGATCGGGCTGATCGTCCACGTGATCGTCATCCGATCCGAGGAAGGCGCCGAGGCCGATCATCACCACAACGGCAGTCATGCCGAAGCTGATCACGATAGCGGTCAGAACCAGTGCCTGCGGCAACGGGTCGGTATAGACGGTGGCACCATCGTGCAGCACAGGCGGTGCACCTACGGTCAGGCGGCCTGAGGCGAAGATGAACACGTTCACTGCATAGGTCAGCAGCGACATGCCAAGGATAACCGGAAAGGTTCTGAGCCTCAGAACGAGGTATATTCCCCCTGCAGTCAGTACTCCGATAGCGGATGCGACGAGCAACTCCATCTCAGCCCCCCGCCTGTTCCGAAGCTAATTCGTCGCGAGAAGGGTCGATATCCATCGGATGCTCGGTATCCGGGACATGGGCGCGCCGTGCCAGCCGCGAGAAACTCTCGAGCGACAGCATGACGGCGCCGACAACCGCAAGGAACACGCCAAGATCGAAAAGCGCCGCGGTGGCCAACTCGAACTTCTCGAAGGGCGGGATGCGAACATACGTGAAGTCCGATGTCAGGAACGGCTTGGCAACGAACCACGAACCGATGCCCGTCAATCCCGCCACTAGAACGCCTGCGCCGATCACCCCGTGATAGGGATACCTCAGCCGGGCCGAAGCCCATGCAAAACCGCTCGCCATGTACTGCATGACCACCGCGATCGAGACGATGAGACCGGCGATAAAACCGCCGCCCGGCTCGTTGTGGCCGCGCAGGAAGATATAAAAGCCCACCATCAGCACCACCGGCATGATGACGCGCGTCACCACCACCATCATCATCGGGTGCATGTCGCCCGCAATCGGCTGATCCGGCACCCGGTTCAGCAGGCGCGCACGAACAGGCCCGTCCAGCAAGGCCTCGGTCAGCGCGAAGATGATCAGCGCGGCAATGCCCAGCACGATGATCTCGCCATAGGTGTCGAAGCCCCGGAAGTCGACGAGGATCACGTTCACGACGTTGGTGCCACCGCCGCCCTTGTAGGAATTGGCGAGATGGAACTCGGAAATCGGCGTCGTGACCGCATCGCGCAGAAGATAATGGATCGACAGGCCAAACGCCGCCAACCCTGCCACCAAAGCAACGCCCGCGTCGCGAACACGGCGAAGCACGGTGCTTTCTACAGGTGTCCGGTTGGGCAGGAAGTTCAGTGCCAGCAAAAGCAGGATAATCGTCACCACCTCAACCGTGAACTGGGTCATTGCCAGGTCCGGGGCGCTCAGGAACACGAAGCCTATCGAGACGATCAACCCGACGATGCCGATCAGCATCAGCGACAGGAATCGGTTGCGGTGCAGAAGAACCAGTGCGCATGTCGCGGCCACAAGCATACCCCAGGCGGCAATCGCGACCGGCCCGGCCGCCTGAACCGTACGCGTGGTCTCGCTCACGGTGCCCGTTGCCCAGGCATGATACCCCGCCGCCACGATGGCGACGGTCCCGATCATCGCGTAACGGGTGAACGAGCCATTGTGCAGGGTGAAGGTAAAGCTGCGCGCCAGGGCCGCCACCGCCTCGACGAGACCCTCGAAGATGACCTTCGCCTCCGGTCGGGGCGCCGTCTCCCACAGCCGCGAGAGCGGTGCGAAAACCAACATCATCAAGAGACCGCCGCCAACCGCAATTCCGGACATGTAGAGTGCGGGAGTTACCCCGTGCCAGATTTTCAGATGCGCGTCCGGCACTTCGGCCGCCTCGCCCAGAACTGCCGCCGTTACTACCTTGACGAGGTCTTCGACCAGGAACGGCGCCACCCCGATCAGGACCACGAGCACCACCAGGATCGCGGGTGGCATCCACATGCCTGGATTCGGATCGTGGGGTTTGTGCGGATAGTCGTCACGTACCGGGCCAAGGAACGTGTGACCGATAAAGCGAAAGCAATAGGCCGCCGAGAAAAGCGAACCCAGCGTCGCCATTACCGGCACGATGTAATAGCTGCCGTAAAGCTTGGTGTGCGCCGCTTCCTCCAGCATCATCTCTTTTGACAGGAACCCGTTCAGGAACGGAATCCCCGCCATCGACAATGCGGCGAGAGTTGCAATTGTGAAGACAACCGGCATCAGCGTCCTGAGCCCGCCCAGCCGCCGGATGTCACGCGTATGCGCCTCGTGATCGACGATCCCCGCCGACATGAAAAGCGCGGCCTTGAATGTCGCGTGGTTCAGAATGTGGAATACCGCCGCGAAGGCTCCGAAGGCCGTACCGGTACCCAAAAGCATCGTGATCAGTCCAAGGTGACTGACAGTCGAGAATGCCAGCAGAGCCTTCAGGTCGTGTTTGAAAAGCGCGATAACCGCGCCCAGAACCATCGTCACAAGGCCCGCCGTGGTCACGATGACGAACCACTCGGGCGTGCCCGACAACACCGGCCACATCCGCGCCATCAGGAAGATGCCGGCCTTCACCATCGTGGCCGAGTGCAGATAGGCCGAAACCGGTGTCGGCGCGGCCATTGCGTGCGGCAGCCAGAAATGGAACGGGAACTGCGCCGACTTGGTGAAACAACCCAGCAGGATCAGGATCAGCGCGGGCAGATACATCGGGTCGGCCTGGATCTCCTCGCGATGCTCAAGGATCACGCTCAGGTCGTAGCTGCCCACGATCTGGCCGAGGATCAGCATGCCAGCGATCATCGCCAACCCGCCCATGCCGGTAACCGCAAGCGCCATGCGCGCGCCCTGCCGGCCCTCGGGCAGGTGTTTCCAGTAGCCGATCAGCAGGAAGGACGAGAGCGAGGTCAGCTCCCAGAACACCAGCAACAGCAGGATGTTGTCTGAAAGGACGATCCCCACCATCGCGCCCTGAAAAAGCAGCAGATAGGTAAAGAATTCGCCCATGTTGTCGTCGCGGCTCAGGTAATGGCGACCATAGGCGATGATCAGCAATCCGATCCCGAGGATCAGGAATGCGAAAAAGAACCCGAGCCCGTCGAGCATCAGGTTGAAATTCAGACCCAGAAGCGGAATCCAGTCGATCCGCGCCGTTACGACCTCGCCCGCAAGGACTGCAGGCAGGTTGGCAAGCAGGCCGAGGAACGCCAGCAAGGAAACCGTGAAGGTAATCCCGGCACAGGCCGCGCGCCCGGCGGAACTCATAACGCCGGGAAGCAGCGCGCCGAGGAACGGTAGAGCTACAATGATGAAAAGCGACACGCCCAGGCCTTCTAGTATTCGTGGTCAGTCTGCAAGTGCTTGACCTAGAATGCAATGCTGCGCCGGCAACTGAATCCAGCTCCCGGCGCAGCGGCTCATTACGACATGCGTTCGGCGATCAGCGCGATCAGCTTCTTGTGGTCGGCATCGAAGTTGCGAATGCCTTCGGCCAGCTTCTCGGTTGCCATAGGATCGGCGTTCATCTCCCAGCGGAAAGCTTTTTCGTCCAGCGTGATCTTGTCCATCGGCGTGACATCACTCTCCGACAACTGCCGCGGCAAATCGCTCTCGTCGGCACCCAGTTCGGCCAAAAGCTTGGGCGCAATGGTCAGCCGGTCGCACCCGGCCAGCGCCTTGATCTGCTCGGCTGTTCGGAACGAGGCCCCCATGACGACCGTCTTGATCCCGTTCGACTTGTAGTAATTGTAGATCGCGCGCACCGACTTGACGCCGGGGTCTTCGTCGGAGGGATAACTGTCGCGACCCTCGGCCTTCTTGTACCAGTCGGTGATCCGGCCAACGAAGGGCGAGATCAGAAAGACACCGGCATCGGCACAGGCAACAGCCTGAGCCATCGAGAAGATCAGCGTCAGGTTGCAGTCGATTCCCTCTTTCTGAAGAATCTCGGCCGCCTGTACACCTTCCCAGGTCGCGGCAAGCTTGATGAGGATGCGTTCCTTGCCGACGCCGCGCGCGGCATAATCCTCGATGATCGCATGTGCCCGCTCGACCGAAGCCTCGGTATCGAACGAAAGACACGCATCCACTTCGGTCGAAACCCGCCCCGGAACCAGCTCGGCGAGGTCGGCGCCGACCGCGACCGTCAGTGTCGCACAGATCTCCTCGGCACTCAGGCCTTTCGACTGGCCAGCCGCGATCTCGCGGGCAATCCGATCCTCCGACGCCGGGTCTTTCAGCGCGGCAAGCACCAGCGAAGGGTTCGTGGTGCAATCGACCGGCTTGTGCTTCTTGACGGCTTCGATCTCGCCGGTATCCGCGACAACGACCGTCATCTCGCGAAGTTGTTCAAGTGCGTTCGTCATGGGTTTGCCTTTCTACTGTATGGCCTTCAGGCCGGGATAGGCCGCGCGAAACGCCTGGTAGGCATCATCATACGCAGCTCTCTGTGTCTCGTCAGGTTCAATTGTCTCGCGCATCGCGGGAGGCGTCATCAATGTCTCGGGCGCCGCGCCTGTCGCGGCGGCCATGCCAAGGCGCGCGGCCCCCAGCGCCGCGCCAAACTCGCCTCCAGCCGGAAGCCGCAGCGGCAGTCCAAGTGCCGTCGCGATCAGCCTCAGCCAATAGCGCGAACCAGTGCCGCCACCGATCGCGATCAACGCCTCGGGCCTGGCACCAGTCGCCATCAACGCCTCGTGGCTGTCACGCAGTCCGAATGTCACGCCCTCCAGAACAGCGCGCGTCATGTCGTCAAGCGAGGTCGAGGTCGCAAGTCCCGTGAACCCGCCCCGGATCGCGGCATCGTTGTGCGGTGTCCGCTCCCCGGAAAGATATGGCAGGAAACGGGTCTCTCCCGGCGCGCGCAAATCCTCGCCCAGCCCGGCGGTCAGATCGCGCGGTTTCTTCCCGGCAATCCGCGAAAGCCAGTTCAGGCTGTCGGTGGCCGAGAGCATCACACCCATCTGGTACCACTTCGCCGGAACCGCGTGGCAGAATGTGTGAACCGCTGTCTCCGGCGCGGGCCTGTAGCCATCGCGCGCCACCAGAAGCACGCCGGAGGTGCCAAGCGAGACGAAGCCCTGCCCTTCTTCCAGCGCACCGATCCCGCAAGCGGCGGCGGCATTGTCTCCTGCCCCGCCTGCCACGACCACGTCACCGGACAAACCCCACTTCCCGGCCAGATCACTCCGAAGCGCACCGGCGGCTTGCGACCCCTCGACAAGCCGCGGCATCTGGTCGAGCGTCATGTGCCCCGCGGCCAGAAGCGTCTCCGACCAGTCCCTCGCGCCGACGTCAAGCCAGGACGTGCCGGCGCTGTCGGACATGTCGGCCACGAAATCTCCGGTCAGGTAATAATTCAGATAGGCCGCGGGCAGCAGTACCTTGGCCACCTTGTCGAACACCGCCGGTTCATGCGTCCGCACCCATTCCAGCTTGGGAGCGGTGAAACCGGGAAAAACGATGTTGCCAGACAGCTCCTGTACTCTGTCAGTCGCATCCAGCCGTGCCGCTTCGACATGCGAGCGCGTGTCGTTCCAGAGAATGCAGGGCCGCAAGACGGCACCACCGGCATCCAGAAGCGTCGCCCCATGCATGTGCCCGGCCACACCGATGCCCTTCAGCGCAGAGAACTCCGGGAAGCGCCCGCGCATATCCGCAATGGCGCCTTCAAGCGCCGCGATCCAGTCGGCCGGATCCTGCTCTGACCAGCCCGGATGAGGGTTGTCCACGGAATAGCTCCGCTCGACGGACCCGATAGGCGCGCCATCGGTCGCCACAAGCAACGCCCGCAGCCCGGACGTGCCCAGATCAATCCCGAGATAGCTCATGTCACCCCTGCCAATATCGACGTCATCGGCATCCCTAACTCTTCCGCGCCGAAGCCGTATGCTCCGGTCGTTCCCGCGTCTTCTGCCATTATCTGGCCCGCTGTTCAAACAATGGGTTCGGCGAGGCTTTGGGCAAACCGGCACGTTCGGTCTGTGAGCAATGGCTGCGAGGTCAGGACCCTGCCAGGCGGCTCTCGAGAAGTTCGCCTTCCTGCTCGAGCAGGGGATACGCGATCATCGCGAAAGACGTGTTCAGCATCTTCAGGGCCCGCAAAAGCTCCAGATGCATCGCGCTTGTCTCGATGGACTCGGCCAACCCCTGGCGGAGCCGCTTCAGATGCCGCCGCTCAAGAACCTGTTCCTGGTCCCTGATCCTTTCCTTTTGCTCGACCAGTTCACGCGCAAGGCCGACATCCTCCGACATCAATACGGTAATGCCCTGCTGCACATTCCGAAGTACGCTGTCGTGGAAGTCCGAAAGCTCGCGCCAGCCCTGCTCCGAGAAATTCTGGTGCTCCTCGCTCTTGCGCCGAGCAAGCTCGGCGATCTTGCGGGCAATAACATCGGCGCCCGCTTCGAGGTTTACGGCCACACCCGAGAGATCGAAGGCACGCGTTCCGGTATCCTCGTCAGGGTCGTCGCTACGGATCCCGGACAGGTAAACTCTCAAATCCAGCGACATCCGGGCGATATCTTTCATGTCTGCCCGCAACCGCTCTCTCGTGGCCTCGTCGTAGACATCGAACAGACCGAACGCCTCGCGCAGCATGTTCTCGATCCGGTTGGCCATCTCGACAAGCTCGCGCTGGGCACAGGCAAACGCCCGGCGGGGCTGATTCTGAACCCCGTGATCCAGCGCCGACCGCTTTGATCCATCGCCGCCTGCTTCGGACGGATCGGGGAGGAGATTGGTGAAGAACGACATCAGCACGCCGACCAACGGCAGTCCGACGACCAACAACGCCAGGTTGAAGAAGAGATGCACGTTCAGCGTTTGCTGCGCCGTCGATGCACCGGGCACCAGCCCCGCCACATCGAACCGCGAGAGAACCAGCAACGCCAGAGCCGCACCACCGCCCCGCAGAGCCAGGTTCGCCCAGACCACGCGCCGCACCGAAACCCGCGCGCTCAGTGTCAGCACGAAAGCAATCACGGACCCGCCGAGGTTCGCCCCCAGAACCATCGCACAAGCCGCCGGAAGCGGCAAAAGCCCCTGCTGCGCCAGCGTGGCGAACAACAGAACGGCGGCGACGCTCGAATGCACGAGCCATGCAAAAACCGCGGCAAGC
The DNA here is from genome assembly GCA_022340315.1 of Silicimonas sp. Lineage (GTDB taxonomy): Bacteria > Pseudomonadota > Alphaproteobacteria > Rhodobacterales > Rhodobacteraceae > JAJDOD01. The sequence goes on from JAJDOD010000037.1 coordinate 28,769, forward strand.
AGGAACGACGATATCGGATCGCTTGCCAGGTACAGCATTGCCGCCTTGGCGCCGCCACTGCTGGCAAGCGGCTGGCTTGTTTCGCGGATCAGGTCGAGCGAAAGAAAGATCAGGGCGAGGCCGATCAGAATGCGGCCGATCTGTCGAAGATCCCGCCGCGAGCTGCGCAGGAAGAAAATCACGCCAACCAACAAGAGAAGCGGTGTCAGAAGCGCGATCCTCGAACTGAGAATTTGAACCACGATGGCCGAACCGAGGTCCGCGCCGAGAATGATCGCCAGCCCGGCCGCGGCACCAATCGCCCCGGCCGACATGAACCCCGCCAGAAGCATCGCCACCGCCGTCGAGCTTTGCATCAGCACTGCGGCGACCGCGCCCGTCGCTGCCGACATGACCCGGTTCGAGGTCGAGCGCCGCAGCCAGCGGCGCAACTGGTCCCCGAACGCACGCTCGAAGCCCGTGCGGACAAGGCGCACCGCCCAGATCAGCAGCGCCGCGGCGGCGGCCATGTTCAGAAGGATGAGTATCGGTGAACCATCCATGATGTCGTCACAACTCCCTGGCGGACCTAGTCCGCGCTTCCGCCGAATGGATACGGACCGCCCGCCCGGTCAAGCGGTACCGCGCTCCACACTCCGCCGGGACCAGTGTCGATCACCGCGCAACCGGTCGG
>JAJDOD010000065.1 GCA_022340315.1 Silicimonas sp.
GCGCCCTGGCCAGAACCGGCGCAAGTTCGTCTGCGTTCTCCAGACCGATTGCATCCATGAATCCGATGCCCGTCCGCAACGGCGGATGATGAAGCGCTACAACGACGGGACACTGCCCCGCAGCCGCGAGCGCATCGGAGAGATGTCCCACGCTTTCGGGCCGCAACTTTCCGCCGCCCTGCCCATCCACCAGAGTATCGAGGCCAATCACAACGGTATCGCCAACCTCTGCCGACCAGTCGATCAGGCCCTCAGAGGGCATCTCCGGCAGATCAGCGAACGCCGCGCGCATGGGCTCGCGGGCATCGTGGTTGCCGGGGATGACCAGAAGCGGCAGTCCAAGTCGCTCGAGCTCCCGCCGCGCCAAGGAATAGCTGTCCGGACTGCCATCGTCGCTGATGTCGCCGGTCACCAGAACGCAATCCAACGGACCCAGCGCCTCCAGTCTGTCACGAAGCTGATCAATGACAGAATGGAGAATCGCGCCCGTGTCGAGGACGCCCGAACACAGCGTTCCGGGCGCCACCACATGCAAGTCGCTCAGTTGCAGTATCCGCGCCATTCCGTCACTTGATCCCCGCACGCAGGAAGGCCTGCACGAACTGGCGCTGGAAGACGAGGAAGGCGATCAGCAGCGGCGCCACCGACATCATCGTGGCCGCCGAGATCACCGAGATATCGACGCCGTTCTCAGGCGCGCCGAAGATCGACAGACCCACGGTCAGCGGCCGCGTCTCCGGCGAGTTGGTGACGATCAGCGGCCAGAGGAAGTTGTTCCAATGCGTCGAGACCGACACCAGCGCATAGGCCAGATAGGTCGGCCGCGCGAGCGGCACGTAAACCCGCCACAGGATCCCGAACCAGCCGCAACCCTCGACCCGCGCCGCCTCGTGCAGTTCCATCGGCACACCCTTGAAGGCCTGCCGCATCAGGAAGATGCCGAAGGCCGATGCCATATAGGGCATGCCGACGCCGAGAATCGTGTCGAACAGGCCAAGGCGCGAAACCATCGCATAGTTCTCGACGATCAAAACCTCGGGCAGGATGAAAAGCTGCATCAGCACGAGTATGAAAAGGAAGTCGCGGCCCGGGAACGTGACCTTGGCAAAGGCGAAGCCCGCAAGCGTCGTCAGGATGAACTGGCCGATCAGGATAACCGTGACCAGGATGAAGGTGTTCAGGAAATACCTCAGCCAGGGCGCACCCGCCCAGGCGGTGCGGAAGTTGTCCAGCGTCCAGGGCGCAGTGACGTTGAAGTTCACCGCATCAGAAGTGGTGTGAAACGCGGCCCAGAAGGCAAAGACCAGCGGCGAGATCCAGATGACGGCCAGAAGCAGCGCGCCAAAGGTTTCGATATGTCGGGTAAGCTTGCTCATTGGTAATGCGTCCTCTTGTCGAGGTAGGAGAACTTGATCGCGGCCACCACGCCCAGCACCACCAGCACCATGATCGTCATGGCAGCGGCATGGGGCGCGTCGAAGAAGGCGAAGGCCATCTCCCAGATGTAATAGAGGATCAGCTTCGAGGCGTCGTTCGGCCCGCCCTTGGTCAGGATGAACAGGTGGTCGATCAGCTTCACCGAGTTGATCAGCGCATTGACCATGATGAACAGCGTCGTCGGCATCAGAAGCGGCAGCACGATCCGGCGCGTATAGGTCCAGCGACTCGCACCTTCGATGTCGGCGGCCTCCTTCAGGTCTTCAGGTATCGTCTGAAGCGCTGCGAGGTAGAAGATCATGAAGAACCCCGCCTCTTTCCAGATCGTCACGATAATGACGGCCCAAAGCGCGGTTTCCGGCTGGCCCAGCCAGTTGACCGACGGCAGCCCGAAGAGCGAGCCGATCTGATCCAGCACGCCAAGCCCGGGAGTATAGAAGAAAAGCCAGAGATTCGCGGCGGCGATCATCGGAAGAACGGTGGGGGTGAAATAAGCGGTGCGCACGAACCCGCGCGCGGGGATCTTCGAATTGGCCCAAAGCGCCATCGACAAGGCAATGGCGATAGAGACCGGGATCGTCACTCCGGCATAAAGCAGGTTGTTGGTGACAACTTTCCAGAACGTCGGATCGGCAAACAGATCGGCGTAGTTCTCACCGCCCACGAATTCGCTGGGCCGCCTGCGCGTGCCACGACTGAACAGGCTGGACCAGAACGTCGAGAGCGACGGATAGAAGGCAAACGTCGTCAGAAGAATTCCAGCAGGCGCCAGCAGAAGCCAGCCGTATATCGCCTGCCTCCGCCGCTCGAGATTTACATGGTCTGCCATGATCCGGCCTTTCACCTTTGGTTTGCGGGCGCCCGGAACATTCCGGGCACCCGCCAGGGAGGATTACGAGATCACTGGTAATCGCGCAGAAGCCGAACCGCGGACTCCTGCGCTTCGCCCAAGGCGTCCGCTGCGGACTTCGCCCCGGTCAGGGCCGCCTGGATGGCATTGTTCAGACCGTCACGCACCCGGGCCGTCTCGAAGGTCGAGAACTCGGCAACAGCGTTTTCAAGCTGATTGCGCGCGATCAGTGCTGGCGGAAACTCGGCGGTATAGGCCTTAAGCGCATCCGTCTCGTAAGCCGCCGGCGATACGCCCATGTAGCCCGTGGCAATCGACCACTTGGCTGCCTGCTCAGGCGAAGTCATGAACTCGATGAGCTTCAGCGACGCGGCCTGCTCCTCGGGCGTGGTGTCCTTGAAGACATAGAAGTTGCCGCCGCCTGTCGGCGAGCCGGGACGGACATTCGCAGGCAACTCGGCCACGCCGAAATCGAAGCTCGCGTTGTTCTTCACCGCCGTCAGGTTGCCGGTCGAGTGCCACATCATCGCGGTCTGACCCTCGAGGAAGGCCTGGCGCAGCGTACCCCATTCGACCGTGCCCTCGGGCATGATGCCGTGTTCGGTCGAAAGCGACTTCCAGAACTCCAGCGTGTCAACCACGGCCTCGTCATCGAAGTAGGTGGTCAGCCCGTCATCCGACATGACTTCCTTTCCGTTCTGGATCGCAAGCGCCTGGAACATCCAGTAGGGATAGCCGGTCGACGGGATCATCAGACCATAGGTACCATCCTTGGTCAGCGCCTTGCCCATGCTTACAAGTTCGTCCCAGGTCGCCGGTGGGCTCTCGGGATCAAGTCCCGCCTCGCGGAACATGTCCTTGTTGTAATAGGCCACGATGGTCGAGCGCTGGAACGGGATGCCCCAGGTCTTGCCTTCGATCCGGCTGTTGGCCATCAGCGCGGGATAGAAGCTGTCGAGCCAATCCGGGTTGACCCCCTCGATGTCTTCGAAGGCCACGATCAGATCCTGTTCGATCAGGTCATATGCGTCGATCGAGAACATCACGGCAAGCTGCGCCGATTCACCTGACGCCAGCGCGGAAAGCGCCCGCACTCGCGTGTCGTCGTAGTTGCCCGAATAGATGGCCGTAACGTTGATGTCGGGATTTGCCGCTTCGAAATCGGCAACGATACCGTCGACCACCTCGGTAAGCGCACCGCCAACCGCGATTGGATAATACATGGTCAGTTCGGTCTGCGCCGCGGCTGGCGCGGCCATTGCAACGACCGAAGCGGTTGCAAGTCCAAAGTTTCTAAGTGTCTTCATGGTTTCCTCCTGGTGACTGTTTTGTTTAGATTGCGTGTCAGATGGCCCGGGCGCCGCCCTGGCGCGCCAGCCGCTTTCCTGCGGTGTCGAAGAAGTGCAGGTCTTCGTCGGCAAAGGCGATTTCGATATCCTGGCCAGACGGAATATGTTTGAGCCCCGGCATGCTGACGGTCAGACCATTGGCAGCCGGATGTGACAGGCCGATGAATGTTTCCGAGCCCAGGAACTCGCACTCCGAAACCTGGCAGGTCAGACGCCCGGTCCCGGCATCGGCGACATGCACATTCTCGGCCCTTAACCCGATGGTCTCCGCATCGCCGAAGCCCGGTAGCGCCTTCCCGTCGATCAGCGCCATCGGCGGCGCTCCGACGAACTCGGCGACGAAGGTATTCGCGGGCTCGTAGTAAAGTTCTTCCGGCGTACCGGTTTGCTGGATGTGCCCGTCCTTCATCAGCACGACCATATCTGCCATGCTCATGGCCTCGGTCTGGTCATGAGTGACGTAAACCACCGTGATGCCCAGGTCGATTTGAAGCTTCTTGATATCCTTCCGAACGGAAGCGCGCAGTTTCGCGTCCAGGTTCGAGAGCGGTTCGTCCATCAGGCAAAGCGGCTGGTTCGCGACGATCGCGCGCGCCAGCGCAACACGCTGCCGCTGACCGCCCGACAACTCGCCGGGCTTGCGGTCCTCGTACCCCAGAAGCCCGGTGATCTCGAGCGACCGTTTCAGCTTCTCCTGCCGTTCCGCCGCGCCGACCTTCCTGACCTTCAGGCCGAAAACCACGTTCTCGGCCACGCTCAGATGGGGAAACAGGGCATAGGACTGAAACACCATCGAGAGGTTTCGATCCGAGGGCGCGGCAAGGGTCACATCCTTGCCGTCAATCGTGATCTGCCCCTCGTCCGGCAATTCCAGGCCTGAAAGCAGTCTCAGGGTGGTGGACTTTCCGCATCCCGACGGTCCAAGCAGCGCCACAAAGGAGCCGCGAGGGATCGAAAGCGAAATGTCTTCGACGCCAAGCTGCCCGTTCCAGCGCTTTGCGACCTTGTCAACGTGTACAAAAGCATTTGGCATGCTCATCTCGCCTCCTCTGCGAAATGGATGTGACGGCCGAGTGCCTCGACCAGATCCGTGAATTCGGGTTGCGGAGGCCTGTCGCAAATCACCAGGTCGATGTCAGCGACATTGCCGCCCACGGCGGGGGCAAGGCGCCCGAACTTGCTGTGGTCGATAACCAGGATCGACTCCTGCGCGTTCCGCCGCATCCGCTCGGTGGCGCGCACCTCGGCCTGGTGAAACTCCAGCAACTCGCCCTCGGCGCCGATCCCGGCGGTGCCGAAGATCGCATATTCGGCGCGATAGCGCGCAAAAAACTCGACGACTTCCTCACCGACGAAATCCCGATCCGGCAGGCGAATTTCACCGCCGGGCAGGATGATCCGGTTCGAGACCTCCTCGCTCAGCGCCATCGCAGCGCTGAGGTTGTTGGTGATGACAGTCAGTTCCTTTCGCCGGTGCAATGCCCGCGCAACGCTCAGCGCGGTCGATCCGATCGAAATGAACATGGTGGCGCCGTCCGGAATCTGTGCCGCCGCAACTTCGGCAATTGCGCGTTTGCCGACCAGGTTCGTACCCGCCCGCTGGTCGAACGGCGTATTCAAACGGTCCTCGGCCAGTTCTATCCGTCCATGCGCGCGGCGCAAACCGCCGCCGTCGCACAACACGTCCAGATCGCGCCTGATCGTCTGTGTAGAAACTGCAAGCATCTCGGCCAGAGCCCCCACGCTCACGCCCCCCCGTTCCTGAACGACCTGCTGAATGAGATCGCGCCGTCTCAGCTTCTTGGATGCCATCTTATCCCTGTCGTTTTGTTGGAATGATATCCAAAAAAAGCGACAAAACAACAAAAATATCGCCTGGAACGGCTAGAATTTTGGCATGTATTTTTGCGGATTTGATATTGTAGAGCCTTTTCAAACAACTAGTCATTTGATCGCGCTTCAAAAAATGTCGTTTTGTAGTTTTCTCTTCCATTTTTCTCAGCCGTCGCTACCATCGGCTCGGTATTGCGTCCGGAAAGACGGTCGCGGAAAGGGCCCTTCTCGGATGGATGACGCTGCCAGCATTTTCGACCGCTACCAGGCCGTGCGCCACAGATTGCCCGAGGCGAACTTCGGCACCGGAACCACAGAGGTCGGCTCGCTGCTCGATATTGCATCTCAGGTGGATGCCTTCGTCTTCGACGCCTTCGGCGTACTCAACGTCGGCGAAACTCCGATTCCCGGCGCTGCCGAGAGGTTGGACCAGCTTCGCGATGCAGGCCTCCGCCTTCGCATCCTGTCGAACGCTGCAAGCTACGATCATCAGGGTGCCACCGAGAAGTTCCGCAAACTCGGCATGCGAATAGCTCCGGACGAGATTGTGACCAGCCGCGACGCGGCCATTTCCGGTCTCGAGCAAAGGCTTTGGGGCTGCATAGCAGCGCCTTCCGACAACTTGTCGGACATTCCATCTGACACCCTGCGCCTGGAGGACGATCCGGACGGGTATTCGCAGGCAGAAGGGTTCCTGTTCCTCTCGACCGAGGTCTGGACCCCCGAGCGCCAGGACATGCTGCGGGACAGCCTCCTCAACCATCCGCGACCTGTGATTATTGCCAATGCCGACCTGGCGGCCCCTCGCGACTTCGGATTCTCGCTCGAGCCGGGGCATTACGGCCACCTGCTTGCCGATGACGGCGTGCCCGACGTCAGGTTCTTCGGAAAACCTTTTCCCGAGGTCTACGATCTGATCGAATCGTCGCTGAAGGACATACCGCCACACCGCATCGCAATGTGCGGAGATACGCTGCACACCGACATCCTCGGCGCTGCGGCGCGCGGCTGGCGCACCGTTCTGGTAACCCGCGACGGCATGTTCTCGGGCCTCGACAGCGCGCGGTTCTGCGAACTCTCGGCGCTTACCCCGACATGGCGGGTAGAACGCATCTGAGCGTCACCGCTTCGCGAAATTCGGACATGCGAATGATGTGGTGCCCCAAGACGGACTCGAACCGCCGACCTACTATTTACGAATTTTGGAGGCGACTTGTTGGAAAGAGCTGGCGCACGTCCTTCCACGCTTGCTAACACGTTGTTTTGAATTACGAATCCTGCGCGGCGCTGTTGGAACACCCTAGACGCTGCAGGAGAACGTTGGACGAACATCCCCTACTAATCCCCTACTAGTAGGGACCTATGCGCGGAAGCCGCC
>JAJDOD010000070.1 GCA_022340315.1 Silicimonas sp.
GATCGAGGCGGCGGACATCGAAAACTTCCTGTTTGAACTGGGCGGCGAGGTTCTTGCCCGGGGCCAGCACCCGGACGGGCGCGAGTGGCGCGTCGCCGTCGATACACCTGGCACTCTTTCTGGCGCGCCACCTGCCATTCGACTGCCTTCCACCGCTGCGGTCGCGACATCGGGGCTTTGGACCCAGGGCTATCAACTGGCGGGCAGGCATTATGGCCACATCATCGATTCAGCTACCGCTGAACCGGTCTCGGACGCGCTTCGTTCGGTGACGGTGGTGAGCCAGGACGCGATGTCGGCAGATGGCTGGGCGACGGCCCTGTTTGCCGCTGGGGCAAAAGACGGCCCGGCACTTGCCGGATCGCTCGGCCTTTCCGCGCTTTTCCTGATCGAGGAGGGCAGGGCACTCCGGTCCGTCGAAACAGGCCGCATGGGGCAGTTGATGCTATGAAGGAACCATTGTCGTGACCGAATTCATCTTCGCCATTGCGATCTTCACCCTTGCAGCCGGAGGCCTCGGCCTCGGCCTGATGTTCGGGCGCGGGCCTGCCCGAACGAGCTGTGGGGCGACGGATCGCCTGGCTCGGGGCCGTTGCGTCGATTGTCCGCTTCGCCGTCGCGCGGTGGGAAGCGAGGGATCATGACCGCGTATCTTGTCCGCGAGATTGTCCGCAAGGACACGCCGGTTCTGACCCCGGAGACTCCGATTCGGCGCGCGGCCGCTGTTCTTGTCGATGCAAGATCGGCTGCCGCCCCCGTGGTCAGCGACGACGGCGAGTTGATCGGCATCCTGTCGCAGAAGGACTGTTTCATCACTGCGCTCCACGCCAGCTATCATCACGAATGGAAAGGCAAGGTCGCCGACATGATGACCCGCAGCGTTGTCACCGTCGATTTCGAGGACGAAGTCATCCGAAGCGCCGAGATGTTCATTCAGCACCCGCACCGTGTCTTTCCGGCTCTGCAATCGGGGCACGTGGAGGGGCTGCTTTACCGCTCGGATGTCCTAGCGTTTCTGATGCGGCACGGTTAGCAGGGACCAGGCGCCGCCTCGGTCATCTAGCCCGGCTCCGAGTGCGTCAGCGTGTCGGATTGCTCCCGCAGCCGATATGCCGCCTGTTCCGCCGAGAGATCCCTTTGCGGCTCGGCCAGCATCTCGTATCCGACCAGAAACTTCCTCACCGTCGCCGATCTCAGGAGCGGGGGATAGAAATGCGCATGAAGCTGCCAATGCGCAACGTCGGCTTGATGCGGAGGCGCTCCGTGCCATCCCATTGAATACGGAAACTCCGTCCCGAACAGGTTGTCGTAGCGCGCACAAAGGCTCTTGAGGATGCCGGCAAGCGAGGCGCGCTCGGTCGCATCGAGATCGGTCAGCCGCGGCCGGTGCCGCAATGGCATCACGAGCGTTTCAAATGGCCAGACGGCCCAAAACGGGACCACTGCGACCCAGTCCTTGTTTTGGGCGACCACGCGCGCCTCGCGATCGAGCTCTTCTTGCGCGTAGGTAACGAGCAGGTTCGATCCACTCTCACCGAGATAGTCCCTCTGCGAACGATCCTCGCGCTCGACCTCGCTCGGGACGAAATCCGACGCCCAGATCTGCCCATGAGGATGCGGGTTGGAACACCCCATCATGGCGCCCTTGTTCTCGAAAATGGCGACCCAGGCGTAGTCGCGCGCCAACTCTTCGTATTGCTCGATCCAGACGTCGATGACGCTGCGGACAGCCGTTTCCGGCAATGCCGGGAGCGTCAGATCGTGGCGCTCGGAGAAACATATGACCCGCGAAGTGCCGCGCGCGGTCTGCGCCTGGAAAAGTGGCGAGTCCGCAACTGCATCTGCGGGCGTGTCCTTCAAAAGCGCGGGGAAGTCGTTCTCGAACACAAAGGGCCCCGTATAGTCCGGGTTGGCAGAGCCGTTTGCGCGCCTGTTGCCCGCGCAGAGATAGCAGTTCGGATCGTGCCGAGGGCGATCGTTCGGCAAGGGGTCTTCGGATTGCCCCTGCCACGGGCGCCGGTTCCGGTGCGGAGACACCAGAACCCATTCACGCCTCAGAGGGTTGTAGCGCCGATGCGGGTGTTCCTCGAAGTTCATTCTGTTTGTCTTTCCCGTCTCGACCCGGCCGCGTGCCCGTAATCGTCTCAGGGCAAAGCCGCCGCCAAATTCGCGATATCCCGGCCCATCGCCTCGGACCGGGCTGCGACGATCCTGCCGTCCGAATGGGTTGGGGAATTGGGGTGTTTGCCGTCAACCGCAGCCCGTCCGCCGCCTTCTTCGAGAAGCAGCAGGCCGACCGCATGGTCCCAGGGCTTCAGTGTGAAGGAGCGGAGGAAATCGACATACCCGGAAGCGAGAAGGCGGTATTCGTGGCATGAACACCGTATATCCCGAATATGGAACACGGCATCGAACCCTTCCCGGACGATTTTTCGTGTCTCTGTTTCGTAGTCATCGAGCGTCACGAACCCCCGGGCCTCGCCCAGTGCGCGGGTCACTGCGCGCAGTCGGATCTGCGATTGGGCTCCGTTACGGCTGCGAAACCAGGCGCCACCTCCGAAAATTGCGAACATCCAATCGTCCAAAACGGGATCGTGCAACAGCCCGAACACCGTTTGCCCCTCGTGCTCCACCGCGAGGATGGATCCGAAAACGGCCAGGCCGGCGACGAAATTTCCAGTGCCGTCAATAGGTTCTACAATTACACAGGTTTGACGGGTACCGATGGAGTCAAGAAGGCGGGGGTCGTCGGCGACGGCCTCTTCGCCAATCACGGCGGCGCCCGGAAGCACCTGCTCGACGCCTTTTCGTATTGCCTCCTCTGCCGTACGGTCTGCGACGGTGACAACGTCCATCGGGCCTGATTTCGTCGCTATGTCATCGGCTGCGAGATTGCGGAACCGCGGCATGATCACCTCGGCCCCGGCGCGCCGCACCACGTTGGTCAACTCTTCGATTTCCTGCCCCGTCGGGATCACCTGGCCAACCCGCGCACGCGCTGGGGCGTCACGAGGTGGCGGCCTCCGGGTCCGAAGTCGTGCAAGTAGTAGAAATCCTGGAGCATTGTCGGGCGGATCGGGTGATCTCCGAAGGGCAGAGCGGAATCATACGGCGCAACCATGCTCCCGGCCACATAGCAGTCGATATTGTGCTCCGACGCGAAAAAGGGCCGGTGGACATGGCCCGACAGGATCTTGATGGTCATGCCTGAGCCGCGAAGGATATCCATCAAACGCTCGTGCCCTTTCAGCCGGCAGAAGCCATCGAATTTGTCGAGGCCCAGAAGAAGTGGGGGGTGGTGCATTACGATCAGAAGCGAACCTTCGCCGCCATCGCGGGCGACTTCTTCGGCAACCAGCGCCAGGCCTTCCTCGTCGAGCTCGCCTTCGACCGCACCCTCGATGCATGTGTCCAGGCCGAGGCAGCGCATGCCGCCGAACTCCTTGACCCGGTTAGTGATGTTCCAGTCGGCAAAAACCTCGGAAGACGCCGTATAGGCGCGCATCCCCGCTGGCCCGTCGTGATTGCCGGGAACGATGACGACCGGCAGGCCGATTTCGCTGAACATCCGCTCGAAGTCGGCAAATGCCGCCGCGTCGGCGCGTTCGGTCAAGTCGCCCGAAACAATGACCAGATCGACTGCCTCGGAGATGCCGGCCAGATCGCGGGCGACCGCTTCTGCGACCTCGGCAGCGGGCCGTCCTCCACCGGGTGCGATTTCGCGCATTCCAAGATGCAGGTCTGACACATGGGCCAGCCTCATAGCAGGCTCCCGGACAAGTGGCGCCTTGTGACCGACCCTCGCATTACTTGATCCCCGCTCGCATGAAGTTGGCGACGAACTGCCGCTGGAAGATGAGGAAAGCGATTATCAGCGGTGCCGTCGTCATCAGCGTCGCCGCGTTGACCAGCGACCATTCGATCCCGCTTTCCACGGTTGCGAAGACGCTGAGACCGACGGTCACAGGCCGCACTTCGGGCGAGTTCGTGACGATCAGCGGCCACAGGAAGTTGTTCCAGTGAAAGCTGATCGAAACCAGTCCATAGGCCAGGTACACCGGCCGCGCGAGCGGCACGTAGACGGTCCAAAGAATGCGCCAGGCGCCGGCGCCCTCCATCTGTGCCGCCTCGTCCAACGACTTTGGCACGGTCAGGAATGTCTGCCGCAGCAGGAAGATCCCGAACGCCGAAGTCAGATAGGGCAGGGCGATGCCGATGATCGTGTCGGTCAAACCGATTGTCGACAGCGTCAGATAGTTCTCGACGATGAGGATCTCGGGGGAAATCAGCAACTGCACCATGACGAGGCTGAACAGAAACCCGGCCCAGCGGAACCGGTAGCGAACGAATGCATAGGCAACCAGCGTGCAAAGGATCAGGTTCGCAACCAGCACGGTGACGATCAGAATGACGGTATTCAGGAAATAGAGCGCGAAAGGCGCGGCCTGCCACGCCTCTGTAAAGTTTGAGAGCGTCAAGGGTGCGTTCCAAACGAAGTTGGCCGAATATTTTTCCGGGTGGAACGCGGTCCAGACCGAATACAGGAACGGCAATCCCCAAACCGCCGCCAACACGAAAGCTACCGTCGCAAATGCGATCCTGTTCAGACCATCGCTCATTGATAGTGCGCCTTTCTGTTAAGGACCCAGAACTGAATGGCCGCCATGAAACCGAGGATGACCACCATCAGCACCGTGAGGGTTGCGCCATAGGCGAAGTCGCGGAACCCGAAGGTCACCTCGTAGATGTAGTAAAGCAGAAGCGAGCTTGAATTGTTCGGCCCGCCGCGCGTCATGACCACGATATGATCGACCAGGCGGAAGGCGTTGATAAGCGCGTTGACCGCAACGAAGATCGTCGTCGGTCGGAGAAGCGGCATCACCACATCGAAGAAGATGCGCACCGAACCGGCACCTTCCAGCCGGGCCGCATCCTTCAGGTTCGTCGGAATCGACTGGAGTGCGGCAAGATAGAAGATCATGAAAAGGCCCGCCTCTTTCCAGACCGCCACGACCATCATGGAAACGAGCGAGGTATCCGTGCTGCCGAGAAAGTTTATGGATGGCAGGCCGAAAGCATTGAGGATCTGCGAGGCCAGGCCGATTCCGGGGGCGTAGAAGAAAAGCCAGATATTGGCGACAGCCACCATCGGCAGCATCGTCGGCAGGAAAAACGACAGGCGCATCAATCCGGTTGCGGGCAGCCTCGAGTTGACCAGAAGCGCCATGCCGATCGCCAGCGCAATGGCCAGGGGGACCGTTCCGATGGCGTAGATGAAGCTGTTGCTCAAAACCTGCATCAGCTTGTCGTCTTCGAGAAGCGCCTCGTAGTTTCGCGCACCGACGAAACGTGACGGCCGTATCGAGCTTCCGTTGTTCCAGAAGGAATTCAGTAGCGCCTTGAACGCCGGGTAGTGCGTGAATGCCACCAGGAGCGAGCAGGGCACGAAAAGCAGGATGAACCCCATTCCGTATGACAACCGCATATTCATATGTCAGATCACTCGCATCCGCTGGCTTGATTGCCCGCGCGCCACGAGAGGCGTGGCGCGCAGGTGACGCATCGTGCCTCAGCGATACTCGCCGAGAACCTCGTCCGCCTTTTCCTGGGCCTCCGCCAGGGCGGTCGCTGCATCGGTCCCGCCCGTGATGACACCCTCGATCGCATCGACAAGATACTGGGTTACACGCGCACGCTGGAACGTCGCGAACTCGCGATAGGCATGCGGCATCTGTTCAAGCGCCACGAGTGCCTGCGGCAGACGCTCCGAATAGGCCTGCATCTCCGGCGTTTCCCAGGCAGCCTGGCTGGGAGCGATATAGCCGGTGGCCATGCTCCAGATCGCCTGGTTCTCGGGTGTCGTCATGAAGCGAACGAAATCCAGCGCCGCATCGCGTTCTTCGTCGGTGATGTCCTTGAAGATGTAGAAGTTGCCTCCGCCGACAGGCGCTCCGGGTCCGTCCCCGCCGGGAAGGAAGCCAACGCCCCAGTCGAACTCGGCATTCTCGTTGATGAAGGCGAGGTTCCCCGTGGACGTCCAGATCGAGGCCGCCTGACCTTCAAGGAAGGCTTTTGGCGTATCGCCCCAGGTGATGCCGCCCGGTGCCATGACCTCTTCATCGGCCAGACGTTGCAGGAATTCGAGCGATGCCTTGGCGGCTTCAGTGTTGAAACGCGCCTCGGTTCCGGTGTCGGTGGAAAGTCCGTCACCCTTCGACTTCACGAGACCGCCGAACAACCAGGCACCGGCAAGGCCCAGGTTCGGAATGCGTGTGCCCCATTGCGTCACGTTGCCATTGCTGTCCTTGACGGTCAGCTTCTTGCCCATCTCAACCATTTCGTCCCAGGTCGCGGGCGTAACCTCTGGGTCAAGCCCGGCGGCGCGAAACGCATCCTTGTTGTAATAGAAAACAGGGGTCGAGCGCTGGAAGGGGATCGAATATACCTTCCCGTCAAACATCGTGTCGACCATGAAACCATCGTAGAAGCTGTCGATCCACGCCTTGTCCGCGTCCGAGGTCGCGATGTCCGAGATCGGCAGGATCACGTCCTCTTCGATTAGCGTGAAGATGTCGATGGCCAGCAGCACCGCCACCTGAGGAGGGTCGCCCGCCTGCGCCGCCGTCAGAGCCTTGGTTGTGGTTTCCTCGTAGTTGCCGGCATAGACCGCCTTCACCGAATGCTGCGGGTTCTGTGCGGCCCAGGCATTGGTCAGTTGCTCGATCGTGGCCACGGCAGGCGCGTTGACGCCAACCGGAAAATAGAACTCAAGATCGGCGGCTTGGGCCATTGAAGCGGAGCATGCTATTGCCGCACTCATGACCAGCGGCAGGGCGGTTCTCATTCTTGCATTCATGTCTTTTCCTCCATGTTGCCGCCGAAGTCGGCGGTATTTCGTGTGTCGGTCTAAAGGGCGAAATCCATTGAAGCCCCATCCGACTTGTCAAAGAGATGTGTGGCCGCGTCAGGCCAGTTGGCAGTGACCTCGGACCCTTCCTCCGGCACGCCGTCCCCCGAATGCGCGACCACAAATCGGGTCCCCGACGGCGTGATGAGATGCACGAGGAAGACCTTGCCTTCGTATTCGAGACTTTCCACGCGCGCATTGACCGAAAACCCGGCGTCTCCCGCATCCAGCCCCAGGCTTTCCGGCCGAACACCGAACAGCACGTCGGACTTTCCGGCACCATTTGCGGGCGCCAGCGTTGCCGGTGCCTGAACATCCTGCGCCTGCAACAGGTTCATGGGCGGCGTACCGATGAACCCCGCGGCAAAGGTATTGGCGGGCCTGTCGTACAGTTCCTTCGGCGTACCCACCTGGCTGACTTCACCGGCATTCATCAGAACGACCTTGTCGGACATCGACAAAGCTTCGCTTTGGTCATGGGTGACGTAGACCACTGTAATGCCGAGCTTTTTGTTCAGGGAGCGGATTTCGCTTCGGATCTCGACACGCAGTTTCGCATCAAGGTTCGAGAGCGGCTCATCCATCAGGACAAGCGGACGGTCGGAAACCAGAACACGGGCCAGCGCAACCCGCTGCTGCTGGCCGCCGGAAAGCTGCGCCGGCTTCCGGTCCAGCAGCTTGCCGAGTGCCATCAGTTCCGCCACCCGAGCCATGGCCTTTTCCTTCTCGGCCTTCGGAACCTTTCTGACCTTGAGGCCGTACGAGATGTTCTCGGCGATCGTCATGTGCGGAAACAGCGCGTAGTTCTGGAACACCATCCCGATGTTCCGCTCGGCTGCCGGGGTCCGGGCAACGTCCTTGCCGCCGATCAGAATCTGTCCGCCGCTCACCTCGTCGAGACCGGACACCAGCCGCAGTATTGTGCTTTTGCCGCAGCCCGAAGGTCCGAGCAGCGTCAGGAACCCGCCCGGTTCGATCGAGAAGTTGACGTCCCTCAGGACCTCCACGGCGCCCCAGCTCTTGGCGAGGCTCGCGACCTCGAGCGATACACCCGCGGCGCTCATGCCAGCACCACGGAGATATCGGCGTTCTCCAGTTGCGTGCGGCTGGCGTGGTCAATCCCCTTGTCGGTGACCAGACAATCTATGCTGTCGAAGGAGGCCGTCCGGATAAAGCCTGCCGCTTGCAGCTTCTCGTGGTGGGCAACGACGAAGTTCCGGCGCGACGCAGCAACGACCTCTGCTTGAATCTGACTATAGCCCTCGTCTCCGATCGAGATTGATTTCCGGGTAAGGTCGATCGAGGAGCAGCAGAGAAACGATATGTCGAAAGACAATGTCCGGATTGACGAGATGGCAAGGTGACCGCCGAACGAGTCGTTCACACCGATATAGGCGCCGCCGATCAGATAAAAGTTCGATATTCCCTGGTCGCGCAACCGCGATGCAATCCTCAGGCAGGTCGTGACGTAGCGGCATCCAGGCTTGAGATGGGCGTATTCGGCAACTGCAAGGGCGGTGGTGCCGGCATCGAGGAACACGGTCTCGTCGTTACCCAGAAGTTCGATCGCTGCCCGCCCAATTCTACGTTTCTCTTCCGAGTGGATCAGAATCCGCTCTTCATTTGGAAGATCCACGAAGGCACTTGCGTTGTTCAGTACGCCCCCGTGGGTGCGCGTCACCACGCCGGTCTCGCCAAGTTCCCGCAAGTCTCGGCGAATGGTCGCTTCCGACACGCCCAATTCCCTGGAGAGATCTCCGACCGCAACGGAGCCACGCCCTTCAACCAGATCCACGATCTTGCGGCGGCGCGCTGCGCCAAGTCGAACGCTGTCCATCACTGCGCAATACTGATCGCTAGTGAGCGCATTTCGAATACATCCCTCCCCAAATGAGCAAAATCAGTCGTAACTGCGCAATTTCGCGCAGTCAACCATGAAGATGCTCCGGGGAGTGAAGAGTGCGTGCCGATACCGGCTGCGGTCTTGGCGCGGACGATCTCGATGGTGGAGTCCCTGGCCGGAAACACCCTCGCGTGAGACAAACATTCGCCGGATTTGGCCGGTATGATGCTCCGTGACCTGACCATTGGAAATCATGAAACTTGCAGTTGCATTGGCGTTCTTGGGAGTCTTCTTGCCTGCAACCAGCAGGGTGAACGAGATTGTCCTGAAATCAGGGGCGCGCGGAGCACTAGCGGTAGCGGTCATTCAAGCACCAGATCGGTTCGGCGGACCAACCGCCGGAAACGTGATCGGTCTGACGTTCACGGTCACTTCTGAGCGCAGCGCGAAGCCGGAGGTAGACGCTGCTTCGCTGTGTTACCTGTACGGACAATCCACTTACAGCCGTATGCAATCCGACCGCGCATTCCTTGAAGCGATCAACAATCTCATTGACCTGAGCGCTCCCCTGGTCGGTGTCCGCGTGTCAATCTTCCACAGCAAGGCTGAATCAGTCTCTGTCGGAACGCATTTGCACTTCGATATGAGAGGAGTTGCGAAGTGTAGACCGAGTTTGTGACTGGCGTCAGATTTAGTCCACCAAGTTCGAGGATTACTTCCAATGCCGGGTCAATGCGGCCCGGCGTCAATTTCCTTCAATGAGCTGTCGTTGACTGTTGAACTCCGCAGGGCAGGCTTGTCCGCACAGCGGTCATTCAATGGTTGCGGCGTGAACGTCCGCTTCGTCACTCCTGGCAGACGATGCCCTTGGACTAACCCCTCAACGCCGCGTATACCGCCAAGTCCGGCAGCGCCAGCACCTTCGCGGCCTCTCTCAACATCCCCGCCCCTGACGGCAGCTTGGCGATCTCTTCACGGTCGGTCCACGTCTCGCGCGCCCATACAGCGCGGTCGTCAGGAAGCAGGCTTTCAAGGTTAGCTTTGCGCCCTCGGCGGTCGGGCATTTCGGTATGGCGGGTAGTTTGGCAAGGAAGTATTCCTTTTAAGTACCTTAAATCAATTACTTGTCAGGAATTCTGGCAGCCCGTAGGGGAATCGAACCCCTCTTTCCAGGTTGAAAACCTGGCGTCCTAACCGATAGACGAACGGGCCGCGCTGTGGAGGGCTACTTAGGGAAACTCGAAGGTGAGAGCAAGCGGATTTTTTCGGGAGAGACCTAGGCCGCGGCGGCATCCTCGAGTCTCAGTTCCACCCGCTGGCGCCCGCCCCAATGGCTGATCTCAAGACGGCCGGCCAGGTGAAACCTCGCGCCCTTCGCAGTTGCCAGGGCCTGCCCCATGGCTGTGTCCCAGGCATCGAAGGCGATGCCGTCGAGGCGGGCGCCGAGACCGTCGCCGAAGCTGATCTTCAGATGACCTGTCCCGACCTGCCGGGCGTGCAGGATGCGGACATCGGGAAAGGCAAAGCGCGGGGCAGGGGCGCCCTGCCCGAAGGGGCCAGCTGCCTCTATCTGGGTGACCAGGTCGACCGTTGCGGCGCCGGGCATCAGCGCCGCGTCGATCCTCATATCGCGCGGTCCGTCGCTGCCCGCACCCTGGCGGGCAAGCAGTTCTCCCAGGCGATCCATCGCCGCCTCGATCCGGCCCGCCTCCACCGTCAGGCCGGCGGCCATCTTGTGCCCGCCGCCCTTGAGCAGCAGGCCTTCGGCCGCGAGCCTTTGAATGGCCGAGCCAAGATCGACCCCCCGCACCGAGCGGCCCGACCCCTTGCCCTCGCCGTTCTCAATCCCGATCACCACCGAAGGCCGTCCCGTGGCCTCCTTCAAACGCGCCGCGACGATGCCCACTACGCCGGGATGCCACGCCTCGCCTGCAGCCCAGACCAGCGGGCCATCGAGACCGCGGGTTTCCGCCTGCGCCAGTGCCGCGGCACGAACCTGTGCCTCGATCTCGCGGCGCTCGCGGTTCAACTCGTCTAGCCGGTCGGCAAGTGCGCGGGCTTCGTCGACATCGGTGGTCGAAAGGCACCTTGCGCCAAGATCGGCGCGGCCAACGCGGCCACCGGCATTGACGCGCGGACCGATCACGTAGCCCAGGTGATATGCGGCAGGCGGCACGTCGAGGCCGGCGACATCCGCCAGGGCCGCAATACCGGGGCGCGCGCGGGCGCCCATCACCTTGAGCCCTTGGATCACCAGCGCACGGTTCAGCCCGACAAGCGGTGCTACGTCAGCGACCGTCGCAAGGGCCACAAGGTCGAGAAGCTGCATCAGGTCGGGCGCGCGTCGTCCGGCTTCGCGGCATTGGCGGTTGGCCTCGACCAGGACCAGAAAGACGACGGCGGCGGCGCAGAGGTGGCCCAATTCGCCGGTTTCGTCCTGCCGGTTGGGGTTCACGATGGCCAGCGCCTCGGGCAATGTCGCCTCGCCCAAGTGGTGGTCGATGACGACGACATCCGCCCCCTTGGCCGCCGCAATGGCCTCGAAGGACAGGGTTCCGCAATCCACGCAGATGATCAGCGAATGGTTCTGCGCGAGCGTGCGCATGGCATCCGGGTTCGGGCCGTAGCCCTCGTCGATGCGGTCGGGGACATATAGCGTCGCCTCGCGGCCATGCTGGCGCAGCCAGTCGATCAGAAGCGCCGCCGAGGCGCCACCATCCACATCGTAGTCGGCAAAGATCGCAACGCGTTCTGCCCTGTCAACCGCTTGCAGTATGCGCGCGGCGGCGGGTTCGAGGTCTTTCAGATGCCTCGGGTCGGGCATCAGGTCGCGGATCTTCGGCGTCAGATAGGACTGGGCCTCCTCAGGTGGCACTCCGCGCCGGGCGAGGACGCGAGCCGTTGGCTCGAACAGGTCGGCGGCTTGGGAAATGGCTTCGGCAAGCCGCAATTCCTCGACTGCCGGACCAACCCATCGGCGGCCCGACAAGGATGCATCGACGTCGAGAAAACTTCCCGCGGTCACGTTCCGATGGGATGGCGATAATTCATGCGCCGCACCGATCCGGTCTTCGAGCGCATCAGGATCGTTTCGGCGGTCAGGACGCCGGGTTCGCGCTTGATGCCGGGCAGGATCGAGCCATCGGTAACGCCGGTCGCGGCAAAGATCACGTCGCCGGTCACCATGTCGTCGCGCGTATACACGCGGTCGAAGTTGGTGATCCCCGCCTTCCTTGCGCGGTCTTTCTCGTCGTCGTTGCGGAAGACGAGCTTGCCGAACATCTGCCCGCCCATGCACTTGAGCGCGGCGGCCGCAAGCACGCCTTCAGGCGCTCCACCGGTGCCCATGTACATATCGATGCCAGTGGTCGGTTCGGCGCAGTGAATGACGCCTGCCACGTCCCCGTCCGTGATCAGCCGGATCGCGGCCCCGGTCGTGCGCAATTCCGCGATCATCTCTTCGTGGCGCGGGCGCTCCAGCACGCAGACCGTGATATCCTCGGTCGAGCACCCCTTCGCGGCGGCCAGTGCGTTGACCCGTTCGGCGGGGCTCATGTCCATCGTGACGACGCCGCGCCGGAAACCGGGGCCGATGGCGAGCTTGTCCATGTAGGTGTCGGGCGCGTGCAGCATCGAGCCGCGCGGGCCCATCGCGATCACGGCAAGCGCGTTCGGCATGTCCTTCGCCGTCAGCGTCGTGCCCTCCAGCGGATCAAGAGCGATATCGACCTGCGGGCCTTCGCCGGTGCCGACCTCTTCGCCGATATAGAGCATCGGCGCCTCGTCGCGCTCACCTTCACCGATGACCACAACGCCTTGAATTTCAAGATGGTTCAATTGGGTTCGCATGGCGTCCACGGCGGCCTGATCGGCAGCCTTCTCATCGCCACGCCCGATCAGGCGGGCCGAGGCGAGAGCGGCGGCTTCGCTGACACGGGCAAGGCCGAGGGACAGCATTCGGTCGTGGAACATGGGGGCATCGGCCATGAGGTATGTCTCCGGTAAGGTCGTTGCCCTTGGGTAGACAAGCGGGATGGGCGGGGCAAGGTCAAAGGTCGCGGGACCGGGATTTCAGGGATTTCGCAACGTCGGTATCACGTCGGTATCACGTCGGTATTGCGTCGGTGCCTTTATCCGTGCGCGGCATCCACCGGCACGGAGGAGTTTCACAGCCAGAGCCGGCATTTGCCCTTTCGCGTCGGCGCCGCCGGGGCTATAGACGCGCGGGTTTGAACGGAGTCATCGCATGGCAAACGTGGTGGTGGTCGGCGCACAGTGGGGCGACGAGGGCAAGGGCAAGATCGTCGACTGGCTGAGCGAGCGCGCGGATGTGATCTGCCGCTTCCAGGGTGGCCACAACGCAGGCCATACGCTTGTCATCGGCGAGACCGTCTACAAGCTCCACGCGCTACCTTCCGGTGTCGTCCGCTCGGGCAAGCTCTCGGTGATCGGCAACGGTGTCGTGCTCGACCCCTGGCACCTTGTGAGCGAGATCGAGACCGTGCGCGCCCAGGGCGTCGAGATCACCCCCGAGACGCTGATGATCGCCGAGAACACGCCGCTGATCCTTCCTTTGCACGGCGAGCTGGACCGGGCGCGCGAAAGCCAGAACTCGGTGGCCAAGATCGGGACCACGGGACGCGGGATCGGCCCGGCCTACGAGGACAAGGTGGGGCGGCGCGTGGTGCGCGTGGCGGACCTTGCCGATGCCGCGACACTGGAAAAGCGCGTGGACCGGCTTCTCGTGCACCACGATGCCTTGCGCCGGGGCCTTGGGCTGGAGCCCGTGGACCGCGATGCGCTGCTTGCCAGGCTGAGGGACATCGCGCCGAAGATCCTCGCCTACGCCGCGCCGGTCTGGAAAGTGCTGAACGAGCGCAAGCGCGCCGGTCAGCGCATCCTGTTCGAGGGTGCGCAGGGGGCGCTTCTGGACATCGACTTCGGCACCTATCCCTTTGTCACCTCGTCGAACGTCATCGCCGGACAGGCCGCGACCGGCACCGGCATCGGGCCCGGCTCGATCGACTTCGTGCTGGGGATCGTCAAGGCCTACACCACGCGAGTGGGCGAGGGGCCGTTCCCGACCGAATTGCTCGACGCCGATGGCGAGAAGCTGGGCGAGCGCGGGCACGAGTTCGGGACGACGACCGGCCGCAAGCGGCGCTGCGGATGGTTCGATGCTGTTCTGGTGCGCCAGACCTGCGCGACCTCGGGCGTCTCGGGGATCGCCCTGACCAAGCTCGACGTGCTCGACGGGTTCGAGGAACTCAAGATCTGTACCGGATACGAGCTTGACGGCGCCGTGCTCGACTATCTTCCCACGGCGGCGGACCAGCAGGCGCGCTGTGTGCCCGTCTACGAGACCATGCCGGGCTGGAGCGCGTCGACGGCTGGCGCGCGAAGCTGGGCCGATCTGCCGGGCGAGGCGATCAAGTATGTCCGCCGGATCGAGGAACTGATCCAGTGCCCCGTGGCGCTGCTGTCGACGTCGCCCGAGCGCGATGACACTATCCTTGTGACGGATCCCTTCGCGGACTGAGGAACGGCGGCCGTGAGACGTTGGCTGGAAGGGGTTTCTCGTCGTACTGTTGGCCAATCTGAGGTTCTGTTCCGCGACCGGTCCGGCGACCGGGGGAGAATGCAATGCAGGGAAAAGTCGCGCTCGTCACGGGCAGTTCCAAGGGAATAGGGCTGGCGATTGCCCGGCGGCTGTCCGAGGCAGGCGCGACGGTGGTTCTGAACGGGCGCAGCGAAGCGCCGCTTGCCTAGTCGCTGGAGGCCTTGCGTTCAGACGGGATGGCCGTTGACGGCGAAGCTTTCGATGCTTGCAGCGAGCCGGCGGTCAAAGCCGCGATGCGGCGTATCCGCGACCGACATGGCAGGTTCGACATTCTCGTGAACAACGCCGGTGTGCTGCTGAGCAAGACGATTTTCGAGACCACGCCTGACGAGTGGGACGATATTCTTCGCAGCAACATGACATCGGCTTTCGTCTGCTCGAAGGCGGCGCTGGAAATCTTCCGGGCGCAGGGCGATGGGGGACGCATCATCATGATAGGCTCACTCGCCGGTCAGCGCGGCGCGCCCGCGGGGGCCGTGGGTTATGGCGCGTAAAAGGCCGGGTTGGTCGGGCTGGCGCAGACGCTGGCGTTCACGGCCAGCGAGTTTGGCGTGACGGTCAACACCGTGTCGCCCGGAATGATCGAAACCGACATGCTGCGGCAGGGATTTGGCGACAAGCTGGCCGACGTGGCATCGCGCATTCCCCTGGGGCTGGGTCAGCCTCGGGATGTTGCCGAGGCGGTTGCATTCCTGGCCGGAGACGCGGGCCGCCATGTCACCGGCGCGACGATCGACGTCAACGGGGGCCTTTACCACCGATAGCCCCGGGCCGCCGATTGCTTGACCTGGCAGGCGATTGATCCATAACCCCCTGCATGGCCCTGTCTTACAAAGCCCGCCGCCGCTGGTCGCTTGTCATCCTGCTGATCGGGATGCCGCTTTACATCGTGGCGGCCGTCACCGTGGTGAACTGGCTCGACCGGCCGCATTTCCTGGTCGAGCTGCTGATCTACGTCGTGCTCGGCATCGTCTGGATCCTGCCGTTCAAGGCGGTCTTCCGGGGCGTCGGAAAAGCGGACCCGGACGGCGAGCGTTAGGCCAGGTCGGCAAGCCGCGCGAGCGCGGTTTCCAGCCGGGCGAGTTCCTCGCGCTTCGACGCGGCGAGTTCCTCGGTTTCCTGCACAACGTCCTCGCCCGCATTTTCGCGGAACTTGGGGTTTTTCAGCCGGCCTTCCAGCCCGCCGAGATCCTTTTGCAGCTTGCCGACGGACTTTTCGAGCCGCGCCTTCTCGGCCCCGGCGTCGATCAGCCCGGCGAGCGGCAGCGCGAAGGTGCCGCCTTCGACGGCGATGGTGGCCGACCCCTTCGGCGCAGCATCGGTGGCGTCAAGGCTTTCGATCCGGGCCTGGCGGAGGATCATGGCCTCGTTCGCGGCCCAGGCTTCCTCGCCCTTCGCGTCGAGCGAGAGCTTGAGGAACGGCACTTTCGCCCCGGCGGGCACGTTCATCTCGCCGCGCACCGAGCGAACCTTTTCGATCAGGTCGATAACCCAGTTCATCTGGGCGTCGGCTTCGGCATCGACCAGGTCCGCGCCATATTCCGGCCAGTCGGCGTGGACCAGCATCTTGTCGCGGGTTTTGGCGCTAAGTTCCCAGAGTTCCTCGGTAATAAAGGGCATGATGGGGTGGAGCATGATCAGGATCTGGTCGAGCGCCCAGGCCATCGTCGCGCGGGTCTCGCCCGCCGCGTCGCCGTCGAAGAGGGGTTTCGAGAACTCGATGTACCAGTCGCAGAAGGTGCCCCAGGTGAAGGCGTAGAGCGTGTTTGCGGCGTCGTTGAAGCGGAAGTCTGAGAGGGCCTTGTCGACGGCCATCCGTGTCTTGGCGACCTCGCCCATGATCCACTTGTTGACGGTCTGGGCAGGGGCGGGCGTGCCGCCGCGTGCGACCTCGAAGACACCGTTCATCTCGGCAAAGCGCGCGGCGTTCCAGAGCTTGGTGGTGAAGTTGCGGTAGCCCTGGATGCGGCCAGTCGAGAGCTTCAGGTCACGGCCCATTGCGGCCATCGAGGTGAGAGTGAAGCGCACCGCATCCGCACCGTATTCGTCGACCAGTTCGAGCGGGTCGAGGACGTTGCCGAGGGACTTGGACATCTTCTTGCCCTTCTCGTCGCGGACCAGCGCGTGGACGTAGACGGTGTCGAAGGGACGTTGGCCCACGACGGCGTATTGCATCATCATCATGCGGGCGACCCAGAAGAAGATGATGTCGAAGCCGGTGATGAGGACGGAGGTGGGGAAGTATTTTCTCAGTTCTGGCGTGTCCTCGGGCCAGCCGAGGGTACCGATGGGCCAGAGGCCGGAGGAGAACCAGGTGTCGAGCACGTCGGGGTCGCGCCAGAGCGGATAGACCAGCTTCGTCGGGTCCTGCGACAGGTTGTATGCCGCCAGCCCCTCCGCGAAGGCGTCGATGGCCTCGGTCCGATTGGCGACCTCGATCAGCCGGGCGTGGTTGAGCGGTGTCGGCAGCGGGGCTTCGTCGGCGTCGAATTTGGCGCGGACATCCTCGAAGTCCTCGCCGGCATGGTGGCGTTCGCCGCAGCGGACAAGGCCTTCGCCGAGGAGCCGGAACAGTTCGACTTCGTCGAGGGCGTCGTCGCCTTCGTCATCGGCGAATTGGCCGGGGTCGAGATCGAGACCGTACCAGACCGGGATCTGGTGGCCCCACCAGAGTTGGCGGGAGATGCACCAGGGTTCGATGTTCTCGAGCCAGTTGAAGTAGACCCGTCTGTGCTGCTCGGGGAGGATCTCGGTAGTGCCATTGCGGACGGCTTCCAGCGCGGGGCCGACGATCTTGGCGGTGTCGACGAACCACTGGTCGGTGAGCATGGGCTCGATGACGACCTTCGAGCGGTCCCCGAAAGGCTGCATGATCTTCTTGGCCTCGACCAGAGGCACCTCGCCGGGATCGAGGCAGACGTTGCCCTCGCTGTCCTCGGGGTTGCCGGGGACCATGACAGCAAGGCCTTCTTCGGTGATCTGGGCGACGACTTGTCTGCGGGCCTCGAAGCGGTCGAGGCCGCGGAGATCGTCCGGGACGAGGTTGATGGTGTCGGCCTCGGCTTCGGTGAGGGTCTTTTCGCCCTTGGCGACGGACATCGCGATCGCGGCGGCCTCGGCATAGGGCGCGCCGTCGTCGCGCATCGCACCCTTGGTGTCCATAAGCCGGTACATCGGGATGTTGCCGCGCTTGGCAACGGCATAGTCGTTGAAGTCATGCGCGCCGGTGATCTTGACCGCGCCCGAGCCGAAGTCGGGGTCGGGATATTCGTCGGTGATGATCGGGATCAGGCGGCGGTGTTCCTTCGGGCCGACCGGGATCTCGCAGAGTTTGCCGACGATTGGCGCGTAACGCTCATCCGAGGGGTGGACCGCCACCGCGCCGTCGCCGAGCATGGTCTCGGGGCGGGTCGTGGCGATGGAGATGTAGTCGCGGGTTTCGCGGAAGAGCTCGTTCCCGTCCTCGTCGCGCTCGATGTATTCGTAGGTGACGCCATCGGCCAGCGGGTACTTGAAGTGCCACATGTGGCCGTCGACTTCGATGTTCTCAACTTCCAGGTCGGAGATCGCGGTCTCGAAATGCGGGTCCCAGTTCACCAGCCGCTTGCCGCGATAGATCAGGCCCTTGTCGTACATGTCGACGAAAACCTTGATCACCGCATCGTGGAAGTTGCCCTCTTCGCCCTCGGGGGCATTCGGCGCCCCGGACATGGTGAACGCGTTGCGCGACCAGTCGCAGGAGGCACCTAGGCGTTTCAACTGCTCGATGATGGTGCCGCCGGACTGCTTCTTCCACTCCCAGACCTTCGCGGTGAAGGCCTCGCGCCCCATTTCGCGGCGGGAGAGGTTGGCGCCGTCTTTCGCCAATTCGCGCTCGACGACCATCTGCGTGGCAATCCCGGCGTGATCCTGGCCCGGTTGCCAGAGCGTGTCGTGGCCGCGCATCCGGTGCCAGCGGGTCAGGATGTCCTGCAGCGTGTTGTTGAAGGCGTGGCCCATGTGGAGCACGCCCGTGACATTGGGCGGCGGGATCATGATCGAGAACGTCTCATCCGACGAGGCGTTGGCGCCAGCCTTGAAGGCTCCGCTCTGTTCCCAGGCCGAGTAAAGGCGCGGTTCCGCCTCGCTTGCGTCGAATGTCTTTTCCATCTCGCTCGTCCCTTTCGCGTCCGGGGGCTGATTTAGCCTTGCAGGCAGCGGAGGGAAAGGGTGTTTGCCCGGCGCGACGGCGTATTTGCAAAGAGATGAAGGGGCGGGCGCGAAATGTCGCCGCATGAGGCTGGACACCACGGCGCGCGCCGCTAGGTTCTGCGCCGAAGGCGGAGGCGAGTTTCATGGACAAGTTCGGCAAGTCCCAGCCGGTTCGGCGGCTTGAAGATCAGCGGTTTCTGACAGGCCGGGGGCGCTATATCGACGACACCGCGCCCGATGGCGCGCTGGTGGCGGTTTTCGTGCGCAGCCAGGTGGCGCATGGACGGCTTTCGTCGGTGGACCTGTCAGAGGCGCGCGAGATGCCGGGCGTTGTCGCCGCCTTCGCTGCCGAGGATCTGGCTGCGATGGGGATCGACTATGTGATGCGGGGCGAGCTTGTGGCCAATCGCGACGGCACCCGGGGCGCTGATGTGGCACGGCCCTTGCTGGGCACCGGCAAGGTGCGCTTCGTGGGCGAAGCGGTCGCCGTGATCGTTGCCGAGACGCGTGACCAGGCGCGCGATGCTGCCGAGATGGTCTATGCCGAAACCGAGGATCTGCCTGCAAAGATAGACTATGCGCCGGGCGGCGAGACCATTCATGACGAGGCGCCTAACAACGTCGTATTCGATTGGGCGGTGGGCGACCATGACGCGGTGGCAAAGGTTTTCGAGCGCGCCGCGCATGTCGTGAAGACGCGGGTGGTCGACAGCCGCGTGATCTCGAACCCGATGGAGCCGCGCGGCTGCTGGGCCTCGTGGGAGGACGGCCGGCTGCATTTCAGCTATGGCGGGCAGGGCGTCTGGGGCACCAAGACGGCGATGGCCGCCTGCTTCGGCGTCGAGGCCGATGCTGTTCACGTGATGAACCCTGATGTCGGCGGAGGGTTCGGGACCAAGGGGTTCGACTACCCCGAGTATTTCGTGATCGCCGCGGCGGCAAAGGCGGTGGGACGTCCGGTGCGCTGGATGTCGGAACGGACCGAAGCGATGCTGACCGACAACAGCGGGCGCGACCTGGTCTCGAACACCGAACTGGCCTTCGATGAGGACATGAAGGTGATCGGTTACCGGGTCGAGACGGTGTCCAATATCGGCGCCTACAACTCGGGCTATGCGCAGTTCATCCAGACCGAGCTTTTCGCCAAGGTGGCGCAAGGTGTCTATGACATCCGGAATATCGCGCTGTCGTGCCTGGGCATCTACACCAACACCACGCAGGTGGACGCCTATCGCGGGGCGGGGCGGCCCGAGGCGATTTTCGCGCTTGAGCGGTCGATGGACAACGCCGCGCGCGAGCTTGGCGTCGATCCCTGGGAGCTTCGGCGCAAGAGCTTCATCCGCCCCGACAGGTTCCCCTACAAGACGACGCTGGCCGACACCTATGATGTGGGCGAGTTCGACAAGGTGCTGACGCGGGCGGCGCAGGAGAGTGACGCCGACGGCTTCACGCATCGGCGGGAGGCATCCGAGGCGGATGGCAAGCTGCGCGGCTTCGGGCTTTGCTATTACATCGAATCGATCCTCGGCGATCCGGCCGAGCGGGCGCGCGTCGTCTTTGAAGAGGATGGCACGGTCAGCCTCTACGTCGGCACCCAGTCGAACGGACAAGGGCACGAGACGGTCTATGCGGTGTTCCTTTCGGACCAGACCGGCATCCCGGTCGAGACTATCCGCATCGTGCAGGGCGACAGTGACATGATCCCGTCCGGTGGGGGAACGGGCGGGTCGCGCTCGGTAACGACTCAGTCCACCGCGACCCTGGCCACTGTCGCGACAATCACGAAGCAGTTCGCGGATTATCTCGGAGAGAAGAACGACACCGATGGCGTCGAGTTCGACGACGACGTGTTTCGCATTCCCGGTTCGAACGAGACGCCGAGCATGATGGATGTGGCCGCGATGGCGCGGGCGGACGGGCGGACCGATCTTCTCGATGTGCGCGAGAAGACCACGCTGGACGCGATGAGTTTTCCCAACGGCTGCCACATCGCCGAGGTCGAGATCGACCCGGACACCGGTGTGGTGAAGGTGGTGCGCTACAGTGTGACGGACGATTTCGGCAACCTGATCAATCCGCTTCTGGCCGAGGGTCAGGTGCATGGCGGGGTGACACAGGG
This sequence comes from Silicimonas sp., assembly GCA_022340315.1. Lineage (GTDB taxonomy): Bacteria > Pseudomonadota > Alphaproteobacteria > Rhodobacterales > Rhodobacteraceae > JAJDOD01. The sequence continues at coordinate 20,681 of JAJDOD010000070.1, forward strand.
AATCGGCCAAGCCATTACGGAGAATGTGGTTTTTGACGAGGACGGCCAGCTTCTGACGGCGACATTCATGGACTACGGGATGCCGCGGGCCGACGATCTGCCGATGTTCTCATTCGTCACCGAGCCGACGCCCTCGATCAACAACCCGATGGGCATGAAGGGCTGCGGCGAGGCAGGAACGGTGGGGGCTCTGGCCGCCGTCTCGAACGCGGTGGCCGATGCGCTGGCGAGCCGAGGGGTGGCCACGGTGGACATGCCGTTTACCGCCGCGAAGGTATGGCACGCGCTGAATGCACCGCGCGCGGCGGAGTGAGACGTCACAGAATTGCCGCACGTTAATGCGAGCGGGCGTCACATTTGTGGATTCGTAACCCCTGCGACCCTACGTTGGGGTTATGGATAAATTGCGTGTAACCCCATGATGTTGAAGGAGCGCCTCCGCGACCTTCTGGGGTTTTTTCGGCGCACCGAGCGTACGGTCCATGCCCATGCCCGCGAACCCGTCGATCATGTTGTGCTGCTGGACGGCACCATGTCCTCGCTCGAGGAGGGGGAGGAAACCAACGTCGGTTTGATTTACAAACTGCTCGACGAGGCCGCGCAGAACCACCGCATCGGCATTCTCTACGAGGCGGGGAACCAGTGGGAAGACTGGTCCAAGACGCTGGACATCATCGAGGGGCGCGGCATCAACCGTCAGATCCGGCGGGTTTATGGCTGGCTCGCTTCGCGGTATCGGCCTGGCGACCGGATTTTCCTGATCGGCTTCTCGCGCGGCGGCTATGCCGTGCGCTCGCTGGCGGGCGTTATCGGAGAAGTTGGGCTTCTCAGGCGCGAACATGCGACCGAACGGATGGTGCGCGAGGCCTATCGCCACTACCAGGACGGAACGTCTTATGAAACGGCCCAGGCCTTCAAACGCGCCTATTGTCTCGACGACGCGCCCATCGAGATGATCGGGGTGTTCGACACGGTGAAATCTCTGGGGTTCCGGGCGCCATTCGTGGTGCGCTGGGCCGAGGTAAAGCACGCCTTCCACAATGCCGCTCTGGGCGAGCATGTGAAGCGGGGCTATCACGCGCTGGCGCTTGATGAAACGCGCGAGGCGTTTACGCCTGTGCTCTGGAGATGTCCGCCGGGGCACAAGGGAATTGTCGAGCAGGTCTGGTTTCGCGGCAGCCACGGGGACGTGGGCGGCCAGCTGACAGGCAAGGCTTCGGCGCGGCTTCTGTCCAATATCCCGCTTGTCTGGATGGTCGAGAAGCTGGATGGCTGTGACCTGCCGCTGCCGCCGGCCTGGCGTGCGCGTTTCCCGATGGATCCGGATGCCGAGTGCGTTGGTACATGGCGTGGCTGGGGGAAGTACTTCCTTGCCCGCAAGAAGCGTGTCGTGGGCGAAGACCCGTCCGAAAGCATTCACCCCACTGCCATCGGGCGCTCGAAACGCGCGATGGGTGCCGGCGACCCGGTGACGTCCTGAAACATGTTCGCTGCCGGGCCCGCGGTTCGGCCGCGCTCGACCTTATCCGCGGATAAGGTTGCTGACCGGGCCGCAAGGCCTCAGGCGACGTTCTCCAAGGCCGGTTCCGGCGCAAGGCCAAGCGCATGGACCACATCGCGGGTCAGCGTCGGGTCATTCAGCGTATAGAAATGCAGATGTTCGACCCCGCCTTCCAGGAGCTTGGTGCAAAGCTGGGTCGCCACCGCCGTGGCAAGAAGCTCGGTACGCCCGTCGCGCTCGGCGGTCTCGAAGGCATTCGCAAGGTGGTTCGGGATCGTCGCGCCGCACTGGGCGGCAAAGCGCTTGACGCCGGACCAGGACTGGATCGGCAGGATGCCGGGCAGGATGGGGGCGTCGATCCCGGCGGCGGCGCAATCGTCGCGGAACCGGAAGAAGCAGTCGGCATCGAAGAAGAACTGGGTGATCGCACGTGTTGCCCCGGCGTCGATCTTGCGCTTCAGCCAGTCGACATTGGCGCGGGCATCGGTCGCCTCGGGGTGTTTCTCGGGGTAGGCGCCGACGGTCAGTTCGAACTTTCCAGTCCCAGCCAACGCCTCGATCAGGTCGACCGACGACGCGAAGCCGTCCGCGCGAGGCGTGAAACCGGCGCTGCCTTTCGGCGGGTCGCCGCGCAGCGCCACGAGGTGCGAGACACCCGCCTCTGCATAGCGGTCGGCGATCTCAAGCGTCTCGCTGCGCGAGGCATCCACGCAGGTCAGGTGCGCCGCGACATTCAGCCCGGTGTGCTTGCCGATGGCTTCGACCGCCTCGTGGGTCAGTTTGCGGGTTGTGCCGCCGGCCCCGTAGGTGACCGAGACAAACTCGGGCTGGGTGTGTTGAAGCGCGGTCACGGTTTCCCAGAGCCGGAACGAAGCCTCGATCGAGCGTGGCGGGAAGAATTCGTAGGAAATGCTGGCGGGCATGGGGCTGATCCCTGATTGATTGGAGACCTTGTCTCACATCGCGTCATGTGAGACAAATTCATAATTCTAAAGATTGTTATGAAGGTCGGCTCATAATGCACATCGAGTTCCGTCACCTCCGGACCATCCGCGCGATCCACGAGACCGGCGGTCTGGCGCGGGCGGCCGAGGTGCTGAACATCACACAATCGGCCCTGAGCCACCAGGTGAAGGGGCTTGAAGAGCAGGTGGGGGTTGAGCTTTTCGTGAGGCGGACCAAGCCCTTGAAGCTCTCTGCTGCCGGGCATCGCCTGCTCAGGCTGGCCGAGCGAATCCTGCCCGAACTGGAAGCGCTGGAGGTCGAGTTCGAGGGGCTGCGAAAGGGCAAGTCCGGCCGGCTTCACATCGCGATCGAGTGCCACGCCTGTTTCGAGTGGCTGTTCCCGGTGCTGGAGGAATTCCGCAAGGCCTGGCCGGATGTGGACGTCGATATTCGCCCGGGCCTCGCTTTCGATGCCTTGCCGGCGTTGCAGCGCGAGGAGGTCGATCTGGTGGTCTCTTCGGATCCGGAGAAACTCGATGGCGTCGATTTCACCGGCCTTTTCGACTACGAACCGGTCTTTGTCGCCTCGTCGCAGCATCCATTGGCACAAAAGGCCTATATCGAAGCCGAGGATTTTCGGGGCGAGCTTCTGATTACCTATCCGGTCGAGCGCAGCCGGCTGGACGTCTTCAGCCAGCTTCTGATCCCCGCGAAGGTCGAGCCGCGCGCGGTGCGGCAGGTGGAACTGACAGCGGTGATCCTGTTGCTTGTCGCCTCGGAACGCGGCGTCGCGGTGCTGCCGGACTGGGTTGTTCGCGAAGTGCGCTACAATTCGGACTATGTCACCCGACCGCTGACGAAAGGCGGCCTGACCCGGCGGCTATACGCGGCAACGCGCGAGGAGGACACGACGAAGCCCTATCTTGCGCATCTGCTCAAGCTCGCGCGGCGCATACCGGTCCAGTTGCAGCGCGGCGAGCTGGAATCCCCCGCCCGAGCGTGACGTCGCCCGCAGCGATCCCGTTCCGTTGCGTCGCAGCCCGTCCTTTCCGGCTTGTGACCGGCGGGCAATCCGCGTAAAGCGCGCGCCATGCAGGGCAGTGCCAATCTCAACGTCATGATCAAGGCCGCGCGCGCCGCGGGCCGCAGTCTCGCGAAGGATTTTCGCGAGGTCGAGAACCTCCAGGTTTCTTCCAAGGGGGCCGGCGATTTTGTCAGCCGCGCCGATATCGCGGCGGAAAGGATTGTGCGCGACATCCTGATGGAGGCGCGCCCGAACTATGGCTGGGTCGGTGAGGAAAGCGAGGCGGTCGAGGGCAAGGACCCGACGCGGCGCTGGATCGTCGATCCGCTGGACGGCACGACGAACTTCCTGCACGGGCTGCCGCATTGGTCGGTGTCGATCGCGCTGGAGCACAAGGGAGAGATCGTCGCCGGTGTGATCTTCGACCCGGCCAAGGACGAGATGTACCAGGCCGAGAAGGGGCAGGGCGCGTGGATGAACGCGTCGCGGTTGCGGGTCAGTGACCGCAAGAAGCTGATCGAATCGGTGTTCGCCACCGGCATTCCCTTCGGTGGACGCAGCGACCTGCCGCAGACGCTTCAGGACCTGGCGCGCGTGATGCCCACATGCGCGGGCGTGCGGCGGTTCGGGTCGGCGGCGCTGGATTTCGCCTATGTCGCGGCGGGCCGTTACGAGGGGTTCTGGGAGCGCAATCTCAACGCGTGGGACATCGCGGCGGGCGTGCTTCTGGTGCGCGAGGCGGGAGGTTTCGTCGAGGGGCTGGAGGCCGGAACGGACCCGGTCGAGACCGGGGCGTTCATCGCGGCGAATGCTTCCATTTTCGAAACATTCTCTAAACTGATCAGGGGGTAATCCGCCATGTCATTGCCCCAATTGCCTGATGATGATGAGACCATGTCGATGAAAAGTCTTATTTTCTGGGGTTTCATGGTCGCGCTGGGCGTGGCCGGTCTTGCCTCAATTGCCGAACCGGGTTCCGCGATCACGTCGCTCGAGCAGGGATTGGGCGCCGAGGTCGAGACGACCCGGCTCTAGTCTCCGCGCGGGCTTTTGCGCGCGCCGCTGAGCAGCCGACCGATCAGGAAGCTTGTTCTGGGCGCGTAGACGTAGGAGGTCCGCGTCTCTGTCCGGCGGCTTCGCATCCGGATCAGGCCGAAGATGATCAAGCCGATGTGCGCGACCGAAACGAATACGAACATTGCAGACGGGCCATAGGCTTCGATGAGTGCCGAGACGGCCCAGGGTGAAGCGATGGCGCCGATGGCGTAGAGGAACATCAGGGCGGCCGAAAGCTCGACCCGTTCATCATCGCTGGCGAAGTCGTGGGCGTGGGCGGCCGAAACCGAGTAGATCGGGTAGGTCGCGATCCCGAAGAATGTTGCCGTAAGGAAAGCCGCCGCGGTGCCCTGTCCCGAGAAGGCGACCGTTGCCGAGCAGGCGAGCACCGCCAGTACAGACAGCCCGATCAGCACCACGCGCCGGTCATAGCGGTCGGCGAACCATCCTGCGGGAACCTGGGCGATGACACCGCCAAGGACGAAGGCGGCGAGGAAGAGCGCGATGTCGTCGATCGAAAGCCCGATCTCGATGCCATAGACCGGCCCGACCATGCGGAAAGCCGCCGAGGTCAGACCGGAAGAGACGACCCCGGCGGCCGCGAGCGGTGAGCGCTGCCAGGCAAGCGAAGGGCGTAGACGGGGCGCGTCCGGCATGGCCGGTTGCTCGACGCGGGTGAGGACGAGGGGCACAAGCGCCGCGCAGCAGAGGATCGCCAGGATGTTGTAGGAGACGTAGTGCGCCGGTTCGAGAACCGAGATCATGAGCTGGGCCACGAGCGCGCCGCCGATGTCGATCACGCGGTACATCCCCATTGTCCGCCCTCGGATTTCGTTGGTGACCTTTGCCTGCAGCCAGCTCTCGACCACGGTATAGCTGCCTGCGATGCAGAGGCCCGTCATCACGCGCATGACCATCCAGGCAGTGGCATCGACGATCAGCATGTGGCTCAGGATGCCGATCGTGCCGACGGCCGTGAAGGCCGCAAAGGCACGTGAATGCCCGACGCTGCCCATCAGGCGGGGCGCCCACCAACAGCCCAGGAAGAAGCCAAAGAAGTGGCTGGAGCCGAGAAGCCCGATCTGCGAGGTCGAGAACTCAAGCTGAACGCCTGAGACGGCATCAAGCGGGGCCAGCCCGCCGGAACCGAGTTGAAGAAGCAGCACCGAGAAGAGGAGCGCGGTGAAGGAAATCAGGAGGCGCATGAGGACCGATCAGAGGTATCAGGTCCCTGTTAGCGAATGGTCTCCGGCTCGGAAAGCCTGTCTGCGACGCGGCAGGGACGGTTTTGGACCGCCCCTGGAAAATGCGGGTTCATTGCTGGCGAAGTTGCAGCGGCGCCGCCGCTTCCGGCGCCAGGCCTGGGGCGCTTTCTTCGAACTGTGGCAGTGTATCCCAAAGCTGGGTGATGCTGGTCTCGAGTTCGGAGAGTTGGCTGGCGTGATCCTCGGGAATGTTGTGCGCGCGCAGCTTGCGCACCCTGCGGAGCGTGCCGGCGAGGATTGTACGCATCTCGACCGAGCAGGCATTTGCATATCGGCGCACCGCCCGTTCGAGCTTTTCGCGATGCTCACGCTCGGCGGCCAGCGCCATGCCGGTAAAATGACGTTCCATCGCCGTGGCGACGCTTTTTTGCAGCGCCTCGATCGTCAGGCCGGACTTTGTGAGGTAGTCGAGACAGCCGCGCCGCATCGCCTCGACCGCGATGTCAAGGCGGCCTTCCCCGGCGATCATGATCGAGACCGCGGACTGATGAGGGTCGGCGGCGACGATATCGACGGCATCCAGCCCGTCCTCACCCGCGAGCAGGTAGTCGATGAAGATGATGTCGAACTGCTTTTCCGGAAGCACCGCCCGAAGCTCGTCAAGCGTGGCCGCTTCGGTGCCGTCGATATTCAGCCCGGCATCTTCGCAAAGACGCAACATGCGTTTGCGGTCAACTTCGCTGTCGTCGAGGACGAGGACCTGCATCGGGCGTTTCTGGTCGCCGACGAGCGGGGTGTCGATGTCTTGTGCTGGCTTGAGCATTAACGGGCTCCGTTCACGGTTATCGAAACTGGTGCCGAAATTTATAGCAGCGGACCTTTTATCGAAGATTAACGGGGGCCGGTCAGGGCGCGCGCAGCACAGGTTCACGATTGATAAACGGCTTGCCCGTAGACAGTCTCCGGGGCAGTCAGGGATGTGTTTCCAGATGTTGAACTCGAAGCTTGGATTCGATCCGTCCATTCCGGTGGCGGATCGCACCTCGGAAACCGATGACATCATTTACCGGATCTCTCATGATCTGCGCGCTTCGGTCCGCGCGCTTCAGGAACTTCCAAGCTGGATCGTCGAGGACCTGGAGAAATCCGCGACCGTGTTGCCCGCGCCGACGACACGGCATCTCGAACTGATCGGCAGCCACGCAAGCCGGCTCGACCTTATGCTGACGGGGCTTCTGGAGTACTCGCGCGTCGGGCGGCTGCAGCCTATCGCGCCGATCAAGCCGGCCGAAGTGCTGGCGGATGTCATCGACGACCTCGGGCTGGACGAGGATATCGTTCTGAAGGTCGAGATGGACCGGGGCAGCGTGCAGATGGGCGATGCCGACCTGGCGCGGGTGTTCTCGATCCTGATCGTCAACGCGGTGCGGTTTCATCCCGCGCACCGACCACGAATCGAGATCTCGGGCGGGCCGCAGAACGAACGCGAATGGGTAATCGAGGTTTGCGACAACGGCCCCGGCATTCCCGCGGAAAGGCGCGACTTCGTGCAGCAGCCGATGACCAAGCTGGTGTCGCGCGATGTCGATCCGGGCGCGGGCATGGGCCTCGCGGTGCTGCGCAAGATCGCCGATACCTATGGCGGCGGGCTTGAGATCGGCGTGCCGAAATCCGGCAAGGGAACGTCGGTGCGGGTGACGCTGGCGGTCAACTAGGCGCTGCGCTCAGGCGATCCATTCGCTGACCGGGGCCGCGGCGTCCTGCAGGGGCTGGCTGATCACGTCGACGAGGGTCGGGCCGTCGGTGGCGACGGCTTTCTTCAGCACCGCCTCCAGTTCGTCGGGGTCCTCGACGCGCCAGGACGGCAGACCGAAGGCGCTGGCGACGGCGGCATGGTCGGTGCGGTTGAAGTCGACCGAAAAATAGCGCTCGTCGAACTTGGTCTTCTGACCGGCCTTGATCCATCCGTAGACAGCGTTGGAGAAGACCACGAAGGTGATCGGCAGACGCTTGCGGACGGCGGTTTCCAACTCGCCGCAGGTGAAGCCGAAGCTGCCATCGCCCATCAGCGCCACGACCTTGTGGCCGGGTCGGCCGATGGCCGCGCCCATCGCGGCGGACATCGCGTAGCCGAGCGCGCCGTGGGCGCGGTTCGAGAAGAGCCAGCGGCCGGAGCGGCGCAACTCGTACCAGGCGGAGATGTAGGGGCAGGGGGTGCCGGGATCGCCGACCACGATGGCATCGTCGTCGAGCACGCGCCGCAGCGTGGCGATTGTGCGCTCGGGCCGGATCGGGCGCTCCGCCGATGCGGCAAGGGCGTGGAACGGTTCCCATTTCTTCGCCTTGGCAGGCGCGACCCGCGCCGCGCCTCCGAAACCGGTTGCGGGCCGGTCGGCGAGCGCGGCGTTCAGGGCCTCGATGGCAAGGCGGGCGTCCGAGACGAGGCCGACCTCGGTCGGGTAGGAGGCGCCGATTACGCCGGGATCGCTGTCGATATGCAGGATGCGCGTGCCTTTCGCGGGATGGCGCCAGAGCTCGGTGGTCACCGACCCGGCACGGCAGCCGATGAAGAGCACGAGGTCGGCGGCGGAAACGACCTCGCGGGTGGCGGGCACGCCGCCGTTCGAGCCGACGACGCCGAGGCAGTTGGGATGGGTCTCGGGGAGAGAGCCCTGGCCCGAGATCGTTGTTGCGACTGCGATATCAAGAGTTTCCGTGAAGGACTTGAAGGCGTCCTCTCCGCCCGCGAGCACGATGCCGCCGCCGCAGATCACGAGCGGGTTCCTGGCCGAGAGCAGGGCGTCCAGCAACGCCTCGACCGCCACCGGGTCGGGACCGGAAGGATAGGCGGGAAAGCGGCTGTGCGCGGGGTCGTGCCAGAGCGCATCGGCGTCGGCCTCGCCGCGCTGAACGTCGATGGGAAAGCCGAGATGCGCAGCACCCGGTCGGCCGGTGGTCATGGTGCGGAAGGCGGCGCGGACGGCATCGGGCACCTGGTCGGCGTGCTGGATGACCTGTGTCGACTTGGTGAGCGGGCGCATCAGGCCTTCCTGGTCAAGCTCGGTCAGCGGGTAGTGGCCGCTGGCACGGGTGCCCACGTCCGATGTGATGGCGAGGACAGGCACGGAGCTTTCGGAGGCTTCGATGAGGCCGGGCAGGATGTAGGTCGCGCCACCGCCGGAAGGGCCTTCGCAGATGCCGGGCTTGCCGGTGACGCGGGCATAGCCGTCGGCCATGTAGGCAGCCGAGCGTTCGTCACGGGTCAGGATGTGTTCGATCCCGTGGTCGAGCCGATAGAGTGCGTCGTAGAACGGCAGCGTGGTATCGCCGCAGAGGCCAAAGATGTGGCGAACCTCGTAAGCGTCGAGCATGCGCACCATCGCCTCGGCACCGGACAGTGTGTTCTTGGTCATGGACGGTCTCCCTCGCTCCGGCATCTGAGCGATGTTTGGGACCGGGCGCAAGCGGGGGCGCTGCCCCCCGTCGCGCTCCGCGCGCCGTCCCCCGGGATATTTTCACCAGAAAGAAGCGGAAACCTTAGGCGAATTGTCGGCGTTCAGGTCGCAAGCGCGGCGGCGGTGAGCCAGCCGGCGCATTCGGCGAGTTTCTGGGTGGCGCCGAGGACGTCGCCGGTCTGGCCGCCGATCTGGGCGCGGGCGAGGAGCATGACTGCGACAGTCGCGAGGAGCGTCGGGAGCACGATCGCAAGGGTGCCGGTGGCGAGCGTCACGAGGAGCGCGATGCCGAAGGCGGCGGCGAAGCGCGCATCGAGCGGCATGGTCGCGGATCGGCCGAGGCCGTCCTCGCGTGCCGGGGGAAGAAGCGACATGGGCAGGAGCATGGTTGCCCGGCTTGCCGCACCGATGGCGAGGAAGAGGCCGGTTGTGCCGCCTTCGGCCATGCCGGATGCCGTCAGGCCCAGGATCAGGATGAGCGCGAGCACACCGTAGCTTCCGATGCGGCTGTCGCGCATGATCTCGAGCTTGCGCGAGATTGTGGCACCGCCGCCGAAGCCGTCGGCCAGGTCGGCGAGGCCGTCCTCGTGCAGTGCGCCCGTTGTGAGGGCTGCGGTTGCGAGTGCCAGGAGCGCCGCAGCGAAGGACGGCAGGCCGAGCCAGAGGGCGAAGTTGAAGGCGGCAGCCATCAGCGCGCCGATCACCAGACCAACGAGGGGGAAGGCCCAGGCGGCGCTGGCGATGGGGGGGGCAGTGCCCTCGATCCGGCCAGAGGGCAGGCGGGTCAGGATCATCCATGCGACCTGCGCCTCTTTCACCCGGTCGTTCACCCGCCCGCGACCCCGGCTTCGGCAAAGGTCGCCATGCCGTTGTGGCAGGCAAGTGCGCCGCGGACGATGCCGAGCGCGAGCGCGGCGCCGGTGCCTTCGCCGAGGCGCATGGCGAAGTCGAGCACGGGCGGCTTGTGCATCGCCAGTGTCAGGCGGGCATGACCCGGCTCGGCGCTGGCGTGGCCGACGAGGCAATGATCGAGAAGCGTCGGGTCTTCCGCGTAGAGGGGAGCGACGGCGGCTGTGCAGATGTATCCATCGAGCAGGACGGGAACGCGCGCGAGGCGGGCGGCGAGCACCGCGCCGCAGATCGCCGCCTGTTCGCGGCCGCCGAGATTGGCGAGCGTCATCAGCGGATCGGCGGTTCCGTGTCTGGCGATGCCGTCTGCAATGACCTTTGCTTTCAGGGCCATGCCGGCCTCGTCCGAGCCGGTTCCCGCGCCGACCCAATCCGAGGGCGCGCCGCCGAAGGCCGCGCAGGCGAGCGCGGCGGCGATGGTGGAATTGCCGATACCCATTTCTCCCAGGAGAAGGATGTCGGCGTTTTCGTCAACCGCTTCGGCACCCGTCCGGATGGCCGCCAGGGTCTCGGCCTCGGTCATGGCGGGGGCCTGGGTGAAGTCTTGCGTAGGCCGGTCGAGATCGAGCGGGATCACGGTGAGGTCAGCGCCATTGGCCCGGCAGAGCTGGTTGATGGCGGCGCCCCCTGCCTCGAAGTTGGCGACCATCTGGGCGGTGACGGCTTGCGGGAAGGGGTTGACGCCCCGCGCGCAGATGCCGTGGTTGCCGGCGAAGACCAGCGCCTGCGCGCGGTCGATCTTCGGGCGCTCGGTGCGTTGCCAGCCGGCCATGAAGAGGGCGATTTCCTCGAGCTTTCCAAGCGATCCGGGTGGTTTTGTAAGCTGGTCCTGGCGTGCGCGCGCGGCCTCGATGCTGGCATCGTCGGGCTTTGGCAGGCTGCCTGCCAGTGTCCTGATGTCGGCGAGCGCGGTCAGGTCAGGCGTCATTCGGTTTCACTTTCATCGGGTAGCCGGAGACGGCGAGATAGACTTCGTCGACGGCCGCGGCAACCCGTTGATTTACTGCGCCCTGTGCGTCGCGGAAGGTGCGCGCAAGGGCGTTTTCGGGGACGATGCCGAGGCCGACCTCGTTGGTTACGAGGATGACGGGGCTGATTTGGTCGGGAAGGGCGTGGGCGAGGGCGTCGGTCGCCTCGGCCCAGTCGCGGTGGTCGTGCATGAGGTTCGAAAGCCAGAGGGTGAGACAGTCGATCAGCCTCGGTCCCTTGCCATCGGTCTCGGCGAGTGCGCCGAGCAGGTCGAGCGGTTCCTGAACGGTTGTCCATTCCGCCCCGCGGCGCGCCTGGTGGGCGGCGATGCGGGCGGCCATCTCGCCATCGAACGGTTGGCCCGTGGCGATGTATATCGGCGCGTCACCGAGCGCCTTGGCCCGGTCCTCGGCGATCCGACTCTTGCCGGAGCGGGCGCCACCTGTGATGAGTATCGACTTTCTCATGGGGCCATGACAAATCAGAGAACCGATTGAATGGGAAGTGGGCGAGGCGGGTGGCAAGCGGAGCCGAACTGATCCTGATCCGTCATGGAGCTACCGTGGCGCCGGGGCGGCTGAACGGACGGACGGACGTGGCGCTGGCCACGCGGCCGGGGCCGGTTGCGCTGGTCCCGGACGGTCTCTGGGTCAGCCCCGCCACTCGGGCGAGGGAGACGGCGGCGGGGCTGTTTCCCGGTCTGGCGATGCGCGAGGATGCGCGGCTCTGGGAGCAGGATTTCGGGGATTGGGACGGGCGCGACTATTCCGATCTGCCTGATCTGGGCGAGATGTCGCGCGAGGCGCTGGCCGATCATGCCGGCGGCGGCGGCGAGAGTTTCCGGGCGATGGTAACGCGGGTTCGGCCTGCGCTTGAGGAGGCGGCGGAGATCGCTTGGGCGGGCAAGTCGCGGATGGTGATCGTTGCCCATGCGGGGACGGTGCGGGCGGCGCTGGCGCTGGCCCTGGAAGACACGGCCTCCGCCCTGGCTTTCGAGGTCGGGCACCTGGCGGCGACGCGGCTGCGGTGCCACGCGTCGGGGTTCGCGGTGGCGGCGGTCAACGAGCCTTTGTCATGAGCTTTGCCGGGGCCATGCTGGTGGCGCTGGCGCTGGATGTGGCGGTGGGGTGGCCGGATGCGCTCTATCGGCGCATCGGACATCCGGTGAGTTGGATCGGGCGGGCGATCTCGGCCGGAGAAAAGGCTCTGAACAAGGGAAATTCGCGGGCGCGGAGGGGTGCTGGGGCGATCCTGGTCGTTCTCGTGCTGAGTGTCTGTGCCGCGATTGCGTGGCGCTTGTCCTCACTTTTGCAGGGGGGCTGGGCGGGTGTGCTGCTGACCGGCATCCTGGCCTGGGCTTTCGTCGCGGCGCGGTCGCTTCACGAGCATGTGTCGAACGTCGCGGACCCTTTGGAGGCAGGCGAAACGGAAGCCGCGCGGAGAGCGGTTTCGCATATCGTCGGCCGAAACCCCGAGACGATGGACGCACCCGCAATCGGGCGTGCCGCGTTGGAGAGCCTGGCGGAGAATGCGTCGGACGGGGTGGTGGCGCCGCTGTTCTGGGGAGCGATCTTCGGGTTGCCGGGGATCGTCGTTTACAAGGCGCTGAACACGCTCGATTCGATGATCGGGCATCGGAACGCGCGGTATCGGGATTTCGGCTGGGCGGCGGCACGGCTGGATGACCTGGCGAACCTGCTCCCGGCGCGATTGACCGGCGTCCTGATCGCGCTTGCCGCGACAGGTGTGCGGCGGACGGCCTTACGCACGATGCAGCGCGATGCGCGCAAGCATCGGTCGCCCAATGCAGGCTGGCCGGAGGCGGCGATGGCGGGGGCGCTGGGGGTGCGGATGTCTGGGCCGCGGGTCTATGACGGCGTGCCGAGCGACGATCCCTGGCTGAACCCGGTGGCGAACGATCCGACGGGCGCGGATGTGCGGCGGGGGCTGCGGCTCTACCGGCGGGCGGTGGGGCTTTTCGCGCTGCTTTTGTTCTTTGTTTCAGCGATTTGAGGCGCGTTGCAGCGCGCCCGAATCGCCACAAAATTTCGACCCGTGATGCCACCGTCCGCCCACCCCTAGATTTAGTGCCGGCGTCTTAACACACGGTGAACGTGGAACTTTGTTTCAATGGATCGTGATCGCCGCACCGGTCAGTCCGCCTCACGTCGCGAGCGCAAACAGTCGATCCAGGTCGAGATGCGCTTCCATGTGGGCGGCGAGCGCGTCGAGCGTGGTCTCGACCGTCGCATCGTAGGCCGTGGCGGAGGGCTGCGCGCCAAGCGCGGCGAGGAAGGCGTGCCGGAAGGCGTCGTCGCGGAACATGCCGTGGAGGTAGCTGCCGGTGATGCGGCCGTCCGGGCTTGTCGCGCCTTCGTCGCGAGCGCTGATCCGGGCGAAGGGACGGGCGCAATCGGGGCCTGTTGTGACGCCCTTGTGCATCTCGTAGCCCGAGAAGGCGACGCCGGTGGCGGTGTGGATGGCCTGCGTTTCCGATAGGCGCTTGTCGCCGGTCATCTCGGTCTCTACGGCGAGGACGCCCAGACCCTCGGCACTGCCCGGCGGGCCTTCGATACCGTGCGGGTCGTGGATCGTGCGGCCGAGCATCTGGTAGCCGCCGCAGAGACCGAGGATGCGTCCTCTGCGCCGGTGATGGGCGGCGAGGTCGATGTCCCAGCCTTGCGCGCGGAGGAAGGCGAGGTCGGCGCGGGTGGACTTGCTGCCGGGCAGGATGACGAGGGATGCGTCGCCGGGGATCGGCCGACCGGGGGCGAGCATGGTGAGGCGGACGCCCGGTTCCTGGGCAAGCGGGTCCATGTCGTCGAAATTGGCGATGCGGGAGAATTGCAGGCAGACGATGTGGAGGCCGTCTCCTGTGCCGGAGCGAATGTCGAGCGCGTCCTCGGCGGGGAGTTTCCAGGCGTCGGCGAACCACGGCAGCACGCCGCAACCGGTCCAGCCGGTCATTTCCTCGATCAGGCGATAGCCGTCGTCGAAGAGGGCAGGATCACCCCGGAACTTGTTGACGAGGAAGCCTTTAATGGTGGCCGCGTCCCCGGAAGCGAGAACGGCCTGGGTGCCGACGAGTTGGGCGATGACGCCGCCCCTGTCGATATCTCCGGCGAGGACGACGGGCACATTCGCGGCGGTGGCGAAGCCCATGTTGGCGATGTCTCCGGCGCGCAGGTTCACCTCGGCGGGGGACCCGGCGCCTTCGACGAGGACAAGGTCGTGGGCGGCTTTCAGGCGGTGGAAACTGTCCAGCACCGGGGCCATGAGGCTGGGTTTCAGGGTCGCGTAGTCGCGGGCCTTCACGGTCGTGAGGCGCTTGCCCTGTACGACGACCTGGGCGCCGGTCTCGGTCTCGGGCTTGAGGAGCACCGGGTTCATGTCGGTGTGCGGCGCGAGGCCGGCGGCTTTCGCCTGGAGCGCCTGGGCGCGGCCGATCTCGCCGCCATCGACGGTGACGGCGGCGTTGTTCGACATGTTCTGGGGTTTGAACGGGGCGACGGAGAGGCCGCGATTGCGGGCGGCGCGGGCGAGACCGGCGACAAGGATGGACTTGCCGACGTTCGAGCCGGTGCCCTGGATCATCAGCGCGCGGGTCATGGCAGGGTTTCGCCGCCTGTGGCGCCGATCCGCCGGGGCTCTGCCCCGGACCCCGGAGTATTTTCGGGCCGATGATGACCGGAGCGTGTCAGAATTCAATTCCCGCTTGCGCCTTGATGCCATCCTTGAAGGGGTGCTTCAGGAGCGTCATCTCGGTAACGAGGTCGGCGGCCTCGATGAGTTCGGGTTTCGCGTTGCGGCCCGTTAGCACCACGTGGGTCATGGGCGGTTTTTCTTCGAGGAGGAAGGCCACCACGTCGTCGATGTCGAGATAGTCGTAGCGCAGCGCGATGTTGATCTCGTCGAGAAGGACGAAACGGTAGCCGGGGTTGCGGATGAAGGCTTTTGCCTTTTCCCAGCCCGCCTGCGCGGCCGCGATGTCGCGCGCCTTGTCCTGGGTTTCCCAGGTGAAACCTTCGCCGGAAGTGACCCATTGGACTTCTTCGGGGAAGCGCTGGGTGAAGAAGTCGCGTTCGCCGGTCGACCAGGTTCCCTTGATGAACTGGACAACCGCGGCCGGCATTCCGTGCGCGATGCAGCGGGTGAGCATGCCGAAGGCCGACGAGCTTTTGCCCTTGCCTGGGCCGGTGTGGACGACGATCAGGCCCTTCTCCTCGGTCTTCGTCGCCATGAGCTTGTCGCGCGCGGCCTTGATCTTCTTCATCTTGGCGGCGTGGCGGTCGTTTTCGTTGGTCATGGCGTCGCCCCTCATTCTTGACACGCCCCGGCGATTGGCAGACTGTCGCCGGGTGCTGGTGCCTGTGTACTCAGGTGAAAAGGGAATGCAAATCGGTGTGCCTGCACACCGGATATCGCAGCCGCCCCCGCGACCGTAGCCGGAGAGGGGATCCGAAGGAAGTCACTGGGGCATCATGTCCCGGGAAGGCCGGATCGCCCGCGAACATCCGCAAGCCGGGAGACCTGCCAGCCGTTTGAAACGTCACCGGACGGGGGGTTCCGGGAGCGGGTTTCGGGCCCTTGCCCTCACTCGTTCCTGCCTTCGCCGAAGAAAAAGGACAGGACCAAGTGAGCGCCGAGCCGCCCGTCGAACTTCTCGTCTGCACGACCTGCAAGCGCGAGGGCATGGACCCCGAGGCCATGCGGCCGGGCGCGGTGCTGCATGGTGCGCTGGCCGCGCTGGATCTGCCCGAGAACGTAGTGCTGAAGCCGGTCGAATGTCTCTCGAACTGCGATCACGGGTGTTCGGTGGTGCTGCGCGGCGGCGCGCGTCGCTGGACATATGTGTATGGCAACCTTTCCGAGGACGCCGTCGATACCGTGCTTGACGGTGCCACCCGCTATGCCGCGACTGCCGATGGGCTGGTGCCGTGGCGCGAGCGGCCCGAACATTTCCGCAAGAATTGCATTGCCCGCATTCCGCCCCAGGAGGCTACATCATGACCACGCTCGCCAAGATCCCCGTCACTGTCGTCACCGGCTTTCTCGGTTCGGGCAAGACGACGTTGATCCGTCACCTGATCGAGACCACCGAGGGGCGGCGGCTGGCGGTGATCGTCAACGAGTTCGGCGATGTCGGCGTGGATGGCGAGATCCTGAAGAGCTGCGCGATCCCGGACTGTCCGGCGGAGAACATCGTCGAGCTGTCGAACGGGTGCATCTGCTGCACGGTGGCGGACGATTTCATTCCGACGATCGAGGCATTGATGCAGCTCGATCCGCTGCCCGATCATATCCTGATCGAGACGAGTGGCCTGGCCTTGCCGAAGCCGCTTCTGAAGGCCTTTGATTGGCCAGCGATTCGGAGCCGGGTCACGGTGGATGGTGTGATCGCGCTGGCGGATGCCGAGGCGGTGGCGGCCGGTCGCTTCGCGCCGGACGTGGCAGCGGTCGATGCGCAGCGGGCGGCGGACGAAAGCCTTGATCACGAGACGCCGCTTTCGGAGGTGTTCGAGGACCAGATCGCCTGTGCCGATGTGATCCTGCTGACCAAGCCGGATCTCGCGGGGGCCGATGGTGTTTCAAGGGCGCGCGAGGTTATCGGGGCCGTGGCGCAGCGTTCCTTGCCGATGATCGAGGTGGCAAATGGTGCGGTGGTCGCCCGGGTGATCCTCGGCCTGGGTGCCGCAGCCGAGGATGATCTGGACGCCCGGCCCTCGCATCATGATGGGGTGCCGGAGCATGATCACGAGGATTTCGACACGGTGGTGATAGACCTCCCCGA
>JAJDOD010000102.1 GCA_022340315.1 Silicimonas sp.
AATACCTACACGAAACTCGACCAAATCCGCGCTATCGCCCGCAAAATGCGCAAATTTCCCTGTAAATTGCCTGTATTCAGGGAAAGTGGCGCTAACCGAACCCCGGAAACCTCGCCGTGGAGACTGGGACGGGAAATCGGGCTGACGACGCGCCATCAATCCGTCTCCGTTGAGTTCAGCGCAAACTAACACCCGGAAACGCGGGGAAATTCCGGCTCAGAATGGTGGAGATGGGAATACGGGAAGGTGGCTGGCGGAGAGACAGGGATTCGAACCCTGGAGACGGTTTCCCGCCTACACGCGTTCCAGGCGTGCGCCTTCGACCACTCGGCCACCTCTCCGGCTGGCGCTTCTTATCCAATCATTGACGGTTCCCGCAAGAGCGGTTTGAGCACAATCGCAATCCCCGATGGGAAGAGATGTCCTTAGTCGGGCTCTCCGTCCTGATCGAGATCGGTATTCCCCACGTCGGAGGGCCTGGTCGGCAGAGCCGTTCCCGCATCCGGCGGAGCTCGCAGCACCTCGGCGTTGCGTATCCAAAGATCGCGCTGCGCGAATGGTATCTCGATGCCTTCCTCGGTAAAGCGTTTCACGATCTCGTGGTTGATCTCGGTACGCACGACAAGGCCATGAGCGATATCGTTGAGGATGATCCTGATCTCGAAATCGAGACTGTCGGCGCCGAAACCCTGGAAGACGATGTTCGGCGGAGGGTTAACCGCGACGAGGGGATGGGCTTCGGCAATCGCGCGCAGAATGGATTCGACCTTTCGCGTGTCGGTGCCATAGGCAACGCCGACGGTTAGAATGATGCGGCCCGCCGAATTCCCATGTGTCCAGTTCGTTACGGTCCCGGATATGAGATCGCCGTTCGGGACGATGACATCTGTTCGATCGAACATCTCGATCCGGGTCGAGCGTACCGAGATTGATTTCACTATTCCAAGATTGCCGTTGACCTCGACCCAGTCGCCTTCGCTGATCGGGCGCTCGATCAGCAAAATGATGCCGCTGACGAAGTTGTTCACGATATTCTGCAGGCCGAAGCCGATGCCGACGCCGAGCGCACCAACGATGATGGCAAGGCTCGACAGGTCGATCCCCGCCGAGGTGACCGCAATAATGGCAGCAATCGTCAGGCCGACATAACCGATCCCCGACACAATCGCATTCTGCCCGCCCTTGTCGATGTGAGTGCGCGGCAGGACGGAGTTACGCAGCGTTCCCTGGATCAACCGCGTCAAGCCGAAACCGACCGCGAACACGATGGCGAGGGTCAGGATATTTCCTGGAGAGATCGTCGTTCCGCCGAAGCGCACCCCGTTCTTGAAATGCGCCCAAATCTCGCTGATGTCAGAGTTCCGCGCGCCGAACAGCATTGCAAACAAAGGTGCCGAGGCAACGGTCAGCAGAAGGCTGGCAAGGACGGGCGCGAGCGCCTGCTTTGCGCTATCGTCATCCAGACCGCGGAGCATGGCGTAGCCGGCTCTGAGAAAGTAGTGGACAGCCATCAGAAGCGCGATCAGGCCAAGGCTGGCCGAGACCGGGAGAAGAAGACCACTGGCGAAGTTGAAGTACCCAACAGCGGCAATGATCGGCGCGACCACGGCCAGAACCCGGAGGGCACGGCCCAGCAACCGGACGAGGCTGTTACTGAATACCGGGGCGTCATCCTCGTCCCGCAGACCACCTTCCGTGATGAGGTGGCCGATCCGGTAGAAGGTTATCGACATCAGAACAAACACCGGGAAGGTCAGCACTCCGCGTTCTTCGGGCGGAATATCTACCGTCAGCGTCACGAGACCCATGAAGACGAGGAACCCCGAGAGTGCACCCAGGGCGGATGCCTGCACACGCCCCTTGGCACGTTGCTCGTCCGTGAGTTGCAATACGGTTGGTATGTTCTCGCGCGCAGGGAATGTCCGTCCGCCAAGCCATCTTCCAAGTGCGTAGGCTAGGATGGCGCCGTTGACCCCTATTGCCACGGACCGCCCGACCTCGCCCAAAATGCCGGTCGAGATAAGAGCGATGTTTATCATCGAGATGCCGACCATCGTACTGACGACACTGGCACCAGAAACAAGGAACCCGAATACGACCCTGCCATGAATGCCCGAACTTGTCTCGATCCGGGCCAGCCAACTCTCGATCAAGTGCGGCCCGCGAACTATCAGGGCAAGGGCAAGAACGAGAAGCATCCCCGAGACTGCGACGCGCTGCCAACTCTGCGTGCGCGCTCCATCCGGTGAAAGGTCTTCGAGCAATTCTGCACGGACGTCCGCCAGGATCTTAGAAACGATTGCGGCGGCCGACGGCCAGAGTGTCGGGTCGAGTGGTGTCCGCTGAAGCTCGAAAAGCGCGTCGGTCTGGCGCGCACGCATTGTCGAGTCGATGCTGCGGATCAGTGCATCGGCGCGAGCGTACCCCTCCACGGCTTCGAGTTGCGGAACCCGCGCCTCTTGCAGTTCCTCCTGCAATGACTGTCGCCTTCCGGCGATGGCTTCGTCCTCGGTCTCTCCTTCCGCGGGTGGAGCGCCAAGGGAGTCGATTTGTGCCTGTAGCGTCTCGATTTGAACGCTGTTGGCGTTCTGGCCATCAAGAAAGGTCTGCCGCCAATCGACAAGTGAGGCGCGAACGGAATCGAAGCCGTCTTCTGGCACTTGGTCTTCCGCGATCGACTTCTCGACGGACGTCGCGAAACGATCGAAAAGCTCGAACCTGAAGTCCTGGGCGGCCAGGGGCGCCGCCCACAGCCATATCGTCGCAAATATCACAAGGAAGCGCATGCTTCAGTCCTCGAACACCGTGGGCAGAATGCGATCCGAACCGTCCAGCCACGAAGGGACCGGTAGACCCTTCTCCTTGAGAAAGGCTGGATTGAAGAGCTTTGATTGGTAGCGGTTTCCGTAGTCGCAGAGAATTGTCACGATCCGATGGCCTGGGCCCATTTCTTCTGCGAGCCTCATGGCGCCAGCCACGTTTATGCCGGTCGATCCTCCAAGACACAGCCCTTCACTTGCCAACAGGTCGAACACGATCGGCAGGGCCTCGCTATCGGGAATCTTGTAGACGAAGTCAGGTTCAAAGCCCTCGAGGTTCGCAGTGATCCGGCCCTGTCCAATGCCTTCCGTGATCGAGTCGCCGCTTGGAGGGTCCTCGTCCGTATATAGCTTGAAGAGACCCGATCCGTAG
The DNA here is from genome assembly GCA_022340315.1 of Silicimonas sp. GTDB lineage: Bacteria > Pseudomonadota > Alphaproteobacteria > Rhodobacterales > Rhodobacteraceae > JAJDOD01. Next base: position 3,193 of record JAJDOD010000102.1, read on the forward strand.
GGATCGGAAAGCCCGACCTTCACGCCTTTCGGCTGCAGGAAGTCGCCTACGCCCGCCAACGTCCCCCCAGACCCGGCCGAGCACGTGAACCCATCTACCTTGCCATCTGTCTGCTCCCAGATCTCCGGACCGGTGGTCTGGACATGCGCCGTCCGGTTTGCGGTATTGTCGAACTGGTTGGCCCAGATCGCGCCGTTCTTCTCGGTCTTGTTCAGGCGTTCGGCCAGACGAGCCGAGTACTTCACGTAATTGTTCGGGTTCTTGTATGGCACGGCGGGAACCTGGACCAGTTCGGCTCCACATAGCCGGATCATGTCTTTCTTTTCCTGGCTCTGCGTCTCGGGGATGACGATTACCGTCTTGAACCCCATCGATGCTCCCACGAGTGCGAGGCCGATACCGGTATTGCCAGCGGTACCCTCGACAATGGTTCCGCCCGGCTTCAATTTCCCCGTGGCAACGGCATCGCGGATGATGAAGAGTGCCGCGCGATCCTTTACCGACTGGCCTGGGTTGAGAAACTCGGCCTTGCCCAGGATCTCGCACCCCGTCGCCTCGGAAGGGCCGTTGAGCCGGATCAGCGGCGTGTTTCCGATGGCATCGGCAAGATCGCTACGAATTGTCATTTGGCTTCCTCGGTTCCTGCATCACTCCTAGATCGCGGGACTGCGGGTTTCAATGCCGGCGCCGGAGAGCTGCGGTCGAGTAGGCTGTCGGTGAAGGGTGGTGATGATCCGCGAAAAGCTGGCTAGCGAAGACGCAAATCGGCGTAATCGCCCTGTCCCTTGTCGGATGTGAAACGAACGGTGTTGCCGCGCACTTCGACCGTCTGGCAGTTCCCCTTGTCCAGGGCGTCGCCGTTCAGATACAGGTCTCTGCAAAAGAACTGGCCTGACCATTTCCAATCACCGCTGACCTGCTGCCCGAACGCCCGGCCACTAATGTTGCCGTCGTCGGACACGCTCAGGCGGATGCCGAGACGTGTAAGCGCACGGTCCTTGACCAGGGAGACGAATTCGCCCCGGTCGGTTACTTTCTGGAATTCGGCGGCCGCGGGCCCTGCGATGAGGCTTGCGGACGCAAGTGCAAGAGCGAAACGCATGTGGCATCTCCGTAGATTTTCAACAGTCTACGAAGCTGCGGACGTATCGGATCACTTCAGTCCGAGAACATCCCGCATGTCGAAACTTCCGGGACCCTGGCCTCGGCCCCAAAGCGCAGCCTTTATCGCACCCCTTGCGAAAAGCCGCCTGTCGGTTGCGATGTGACGCAGCACAAGGCGTTCGCCCTCGGCGGCGAAGATCACGTCGTGCTCGCCCACGATGTCGCCGCCGCGAATGGAGGAGAAACCGATATCACCGATCTTGCGCGCGCCGGTAATCCCATCGCGGCCGCGATCGGACACTTCCGGCAGCAACACGCCGCGGCCATTGGCAGCGGCCTCACCCAGCATCAGCGCCGTACCCGACGGTGCATCCACCTTGTGGCGGTGATGGGCTTCGACAATCTCAACATCGAACTCCGCATCGAGCGCGGCGGCCACCTGCCGGGTCAACTCGACAAGCAGATTGACACCAAGGCTCATGTTGCCAGCACGGATGATCGTCGCATGGCGCGCGGCGGCATCCAGTTTGGCGAGGTGCCCTTCATCCATCCCGGTCGTACCGATGACGTGAATGGCGCGGGCCTGCGCGGTCAATTCAGCATGGGCGACCGTTGCCTCGGGTGTCGTGAAGTCGATAACGATCTGAGCGGGCGCAATCGCCTCCAGCGCGTCGTCGGTGACCGTCACGCCCATCGCGGCACCGCCCATCGCGATGCCCAAATCCTGACCAGCCCAATCGTGGCCTTTCCGCTCGACCGCTCCGATCAGGCGCAATTTGTCAGACGCCGTGACTTCGGCCACGAGCATTCTTCCCATCCGACCCGAGGCCCCGGTCACCACCACACCTGGCAAGTCAGCCATGTCTCTTCTCCGCTTTTCGTCTCGATACAACAGGTGGCACCCGAGTGTCAGCCGGAATCGCCCGCTTGCCGTGCCGGTGCGCAAGGCTTAAGTCGGGAACATGGCAAAGCGTTTCAACGAAGGTCCTGGTCCATCGCAGCGGCAATTGCGCGTCGCCGAATTGATCCGTCGGCGTCTGTCCGACGTTCTGAACCACGGCGATGTCCACGACCCGGATCTGAACCGGCTCTCGATCACCGTGGGTGAGGTGACCTGTTCGCCGGATCTCAAGGTCGCGACGGCCTATGTGCTGCCGCTGGGCGGCGGGCAGCGAGAGGAAGCTCTGGAGGCGCTGAGGCGCAACAAATCCGAGATCCGGCGCATGGTCGGCAGGGGGCTGCAGCTGAAATTCACACCCGAGATCCGGTTTCAGATCGACGAGACCTTCGACCGTCTCGACACCACGAGAGCGATGTTCGCCGATGAAAACGTTCGCCGCGATCTGGATCACGATTAGTTTCTTCAGCACGCCGTCATTCGCTGCCACGTGTCGCGATGCGTCGTTCGAAGGAACGTCATTCACGGTTTGCGAAGCCGATCCCGCCTCCGAGGACGTCCGTCTGTTTCTCGAAAACCCCGACGGCACGCCGCTTGGCACGTTCGATAACGTCGTTGATGCCGTCGAACCGAAGACGCTGGTCTGGGCGATGAACGCAGGCATGTACCATCCAGACCGAAGCCCGGTGGGGCTTTATGTGGAAGACGGCAGGACATTCGCGAAGATCGTTACGCGCGAGGGGCCTGGGAACTTTGGCCTGCTGCCGAACGGCGTGTTGTGTCTTGGTGACGGCAAGGCGGTGATTGTTGAATCGCGGGCGTTCGCGAAACGCAATCCGCAATGCCGGTACGCAACGCAGTCGGGCCCGATGCTCGTGATCGAAGGCGCACTTCATCCGCGTTTCATCCCCGGTTCGGACTCCCTCAACATCCGGAACGGCGTAGGCGTTGCGCCTGACGGGCGCCTTTTTGCGGCGATTTCAAATGAGAGGGTCAATTTTCACATGTTCGCACGCTTTTTTCGGGATGTGCTCGGTACGCCAAACGCGCTCTTTCTGGACGGCAAGGTATCCAGGCTATATGCGCCGGAACTGAGACGCCACGATCTGGGTTTTCCGGTCGGTCCCCTGATTGGGATTGTCGAATGACTGCCGTGCGTCCGACCATTCTCAACGTGGGGCTACACGATGGCGCGTCGTAAGAAGGGCCGTGATATTTCGGGCTGGATCGTGATCGACAAACCTGCCGGGCTGACCTCGACCCATGTGGTCAACAAGGTTCGCTGGGCGTTTGATGCGAAGAAGGCGGGACATGCGGGGACGCTCGATCCGGATGCGACCGGTGTCCTCGCGGTGGCGCTTGGCGAGGCGACCAAGACTGTCCCGTTCGTAACGGATGCGCTGAAGGCGTATACTTTCACGGTAAAGTTCGGGCAGGCGACCAATACCGACGATGCCGAGGGCGAGGTTATCGCATCCGCCGACATTCGCCCGTCGGACGACGATATCCGCTTGGCCCTGAGCGGTTTCGAAGGCGACATCATGCAGGTACCGCCCGCCTTTTCGGCAGTGAAGATCGACGGAGAGCGTGCCTATGCCAAGGCGCGGGCCGGCGAGGAGGTCGAGCTGGAAGCGCGGCCGCTCTTCGTGGAAAGTATTGAAATGGTTGAAAGAACTGACGCACACCACGCGGTTCTCGAGATGATCTGCGGCAAGGGCGGTTATGTTCGAGCGATTGCGCGCGACCTGGGCGAGACCCTCGGTTGCCTCGGACATGTCACTTCGCTGAGGCGCGTCTGGTCGGGACCGTTCGAGTTGGAGGACGCGGTAACTCTGGACGAGGTCGAGGACCTCGCGCGCACTCCAGAGCTGGACAAGCGCCTCCTGCCACTCGCGGCGGGGCTGCTCGACTTGCCGGAGCTGCCGACGACGCAGGAGGGGGCGACAAGGTTGAGAAACGGCAACCCCGGAGTGGTGATCGCCGCAGACGCTGCCTTCGGGGACCTGGCCTGGGCGTCGTTTCAGGGCGAACCGGTTGCGGTAGGGGTCTACAAGGCCGGCGAGTTGCACCCCTCCCGCGTGTTCAACCTGTGACGGTTACCCGGCTGCACGAGACCGGAGAGAGCTGGCGGGAGGCGGTTTACTCGGATTGCGAAAGCTATCGCTATTCGCTCACCGTCTGTTGGGAGCGCGCCGGTCGCCGCCTGCTTTACGTGATGCTCAACCCGTCGACGGCAACGGAACTGGCCAACGATGCGACCATCGAGCGCTGCGAAAGGCGGGCGAGGCAACTGGGGTATGGGTCTTTCTCGGTCGCCAACCTGTTCGGCCTGCGGGAGACTTCGCCGGCCCGGCTGAAAGCCTCGAAGGCGCCGGAAGGTATTGATAATATTATACAAATTTTGAATTCCGCTATTGACGCCGATAGGATTCTCGCCGCCTGGGGCGTGCATGGCGCGCACCGGGGGCAGGACCGGCGGGTTCTGGACCGGCTTCGCGAGAGGGGAAAACCGCTTTTTCATCTCGGGCTGACAAGGCACGGACACCCCCGGCACCCGCTTTACGTGCCCTACAAGGTGCGCCCGGAACGCTGGCACTTCGAGGCCCGGCCGGAAGCCTAGCCCAAACATCTGAACATGCCGTATCGGCTCCGTGCTTGCGGGCGCGTATGCGCCAAGGAGGTGCTTTGCCGTGGGAAAGGAATCCTGCAAAGATGCCCCGGAGAAATCAATTGCAGGGGACCGGCCATGTCCGACGAGGAGAAGGTGGAAGGGCGCATCCACGGGGAACAGCACGAGCCCAAGGAGCCCGACAACATGCTGCAACGGCTGATCTACATGGTTCTGATCGCCGTCATGCTGTCGCTTGCGCAGACCGTTCTGACCGTCGTGACGGTCATTCAGTTCGTCATCATGCTTGTGAACAACAAGGAGAAGAACGAACGGCTGGCCGAGTTCGGCACCGATCTGGGCATCTGGGTGGCGAAGGCGGCACGCTATCAGACCGCCGCGAGCGAGGTGAAGCCCTGGCCCTGGACCGAATTGGATTAACCGGGCGCGCGCACAGAGGGCGTTGCGGCAATGGGCAACCGGCGTTTACCCTTTGCGACGTTGGTAAAACGGGCGGAATCGCAACGTCGGTATCACGTCGGTATTACGTCGGTATCGCGTCGGTGGATCGGGGCACCGAATGTCGGTGCCCCGCGCAATTTCCGGCGTACGGTAACAGGTGTGAAGACGACGTTAACTTTTACTGTCCGGCTATGGGAGGACCGGTGAAGACCTGGCCGAACTCGGCGGAGATCTCCTTCATCTTGTCCAGGTCGTCTGGCATCTTCAGGTCTTTGGTGGCCATGAAGAAGCCTTCGAATCCGCCGGGCGCGACGATGACGAGGATCTTGCCTCCCTCCTCCTCGATCATGTGGAAGGTGTGGTCGAGGCCCTTGGGGACATAAGCAACCTCGCCCGCCTGTAGCGTGAAGCGCTGATCGCCCGAGACCAGTTCGGCGGAGCCTTCGAGCAGGTAGAACGCCTCGCCCGCGTCTTCGTGGACGTGAAGCGGCGGGCCGCCGGGTCCGGAGAACGTGCTGGTGAACATGCCCATCTCGCCCCCGGTGCCTTCCTTGTCGAGCAGGACGTGGATTTCGGAACCGTGCCAGGGGAAAGGTTCATGCGCCAGCGCGGGCGCCGCGCAGATGGCCAGAAGTGACACGGCCGGCA
>JAJDOD010000155.1 GCA_022340315.1 Silicimonas sp.
GGTGGACGAGTTGGACATGCAGTTTTCCGACATCTACGACCAGATCAATTCCTACGCCGAAGGCAACCCGATCCACATGATCAACCCCGAAGTCGCTGGCGAATAGGCCTGGCGGAACGGTCAGACCGGGAAAAGTCCGAATACAATTCCGCCCTGCAACCTTGCTCCCATGAGCCACTGCATGAGGATGGCAAGCGAAACGGCGGTCAAAGCGCCGGTCGCTCCGGCGCGCCAGAGGCTCCACCCACCTTCGATGCGCAGATAGGCGGCGACGAAAACCATCGCGGCTGGCAGGACGCCGAACAGCAGGATCAGTGCGGCCGCCGCAATGAGCCATAGGGATATGCCCCAAAGGCCCGGTCCGTCGCTTGGGGTGTTCCCGCCTTGAGGCTTGGCGATCAAAGGTTCGGCTTGCGTTCCGTTTGTTGAAGGTTCTCCAGGAGCGTCAAACAGGTAGCTTCTGCCGACGATCAAAAGGGCAAGCGCAGCCGTTGTGCCGCCGGCAAGAACAGGGGCGATTGCCGAGCCTATGGGGTACTCACGAAATGCGAATGCAGCGTAGGCGGCGGCGCATGCAGCAATGAGCAAGGCGCCGATCCGCTCGCCTCGCAGTCTTGAATGCGGTTGGTACTTGGCGCTTCTGCTCATCTGGCATTCGGAATAAAACAAGAATCATTATGCAGCCGGTGAATAGGTCAGGGCGTGCCGTTGCTGGTCGTAAGAGTGCATCGAGAGGTGGGATGACACAAGAGAGGGCCACAGAGCGGATACGTGCAAATGCGCGGTCCAATCCGGGATCGGTCTCAATCCGTGATCAGTCGGCGGTGCCGATGACATACAGCGATCTCGTGAACCTCTTCGATCATGTTGCGGAACGGATCGGCACTGAAAACGGCCCGGAACATGCTCGGATCGGCGTCATGATCGAGAACCGTGCACGAGCATCCGCAGCGAACATGGCGGTGCTGGACTGTGCAGTGGTTTGCCCGGTGCCACCGGGTCTGGACGCGACCTCGCTGGAGGTTCTGTCCCGTACGTGCCGTCTCGACGCGCTGATAGCCGACCCCAGCAATGCAGTAGCGCGGACTGTCGCAGAGCGCGTTGGCATTTCTCTGTTTGCGGCTTCTGCATTCGTGGGCGCGCCGGCGGGCGGTTTCCGGCTTGAGGAAGTGGTGTCTGGCGAAACCCGGCGGCAACCGGATGCAAGCGGCGCACCACCCCCCGGAGCGATCCTTTTGACATCCGGGACGACTTCGCAGCCGAAGCCGGCGCTGGTCGACCATGACGCACTCATTGCCCGCGGTCTCGTTCAGGCGGAAAGTTTCGAGCTTGGACCGAACGACGTGGCGCTTCCGCTGTCGCCGCCTCACGTCTCGGCATCGCTGAACCGAATGACATCGACATTCTACAGCGGAGGTAGCCTTTTCTATCCCGAGAAGCTCGATGCGGATTTGCTTCTCAGCGCGATCGGCGACGGACTGGCGACATGGTTCGCCGCATCGCCGACCTTCCTGAAAGCAATGGTCGACCGGGTTCTCCAGTCGCCTGATCTGATCGCTGGGCAACGGCTTCGGGTCATTCGAGCGACGTCGATGGGGCTATCGCCGGAGTTGCAGAGCGAAGTCGAGGCCGTGTTCGGGGTGCCCTGTCTTTCGGCATATGCATCGACGGAGACCGGCGAGATAACGACGAACCTCGCAAGGCCGGGCCACATGCGCCCTGGAACCGTCGGAAAGCCGACCGGCAACACTATCGAGATCCGTGACGATTCAGGTCGTCCACTTCCGCCAGGTGCCGAGGGCGAAATCGTGGTGTCCGGGCCTTCCCTGGCGCGCGGATATCTTGGACGTCCCGAGGAAACCGCGGAAGCGTTCGAAAACGGATGGTACAGAACCGGCGATATCGGAACGATCGACGACGACGGGTTTTTGCGGGTGATTGGGCGGCGATCACAGGTCATCAATCGTGGCGGTCTCAAAATATCGCCCGAGGAGATCGAGGCGGTCGCCGTTCTTCGAGACGACATTGCGGAGGCGGTTTGTTTCGGTGCACCGCACCCGACACTCGGAGAGGTGCCGTGGCTGGCGGTCCGGCCGGACCCGGACAGTGAGTTCGATCAGACCAGGGCCGAGCGGCATCTGCGCGAGCGGCTCGAACCGCACAAGCGGCCTGTGCGCATTGTCGTGACCGACCGGATAGAACGCACTTCCACCGGAAAACCACGCCGTGATCTTGTCGCTGACCGTCTTGGGAGGGCAACCGAAGCCGCAGAGCCAGCGAAGGGACCCAACTACGAGGATCCGCTCGTCGCCTGTCTGGCGTTGCTTTGGGCAGATACGATCGGGACGGACGGCGTAGCGCCGACCGATAATTTCTTCGACGCGGGCGGCGATTCTCTGATGGCCATGCGGCTTGTCACGCTCGTGGGAGAAGTCACGGGCGTCGAACTTCCCTTCGAGACAATATACGAGAATGGCGCGACACCGGAGGGGATGGCGGGCGAAATAAGGGCCTTGCGTGCCGTTCCCGCGGCACCGGTGCCATTGCCCGAACCGGTCAATCAATCCAACGGCCGCAAGCGGCCGCTTGCGAAACGGCTGCGAAAACTCTACCGGCGCTTTTGGCTCCGGCGGCAACCGAAACTGGGCAGAAAGAACTCCCGCCCGCAGTTACCGACAACGCCGGTTCTCACGACCGAGGATGCCATCAAGCGACTTTGGCTGATCACCACGAGATGGGCAGGACGCCAACAGGGCCAGACGCTTCCGATGTTCGTACAATCCGAAAGCGGGGCAGGCCCCATTCTTTTCTGGTGCGCCACTGGCGGAGGCGGAACGCATCACATGTCAAAGCTGTGGGGTGATCGGCGCAGTCTGGTCGCGTTTCGCTCGCTGAATTTGGTGGTCGAGAACCGTTCCCAGCATAAGGAACTCGTTGAAGATATCGGCCGTCTTTACGCGGACGAAGTTCTTCGCATGGCCGGCGACCGCCTGTTCTTCCTGGGTGGAAATTGCGGTGGAGGTGAGATCGCCGAAGCGATTGCGCGATCGATTCATTCAAGGACCGGTCGTCTGCCACCTCTCTTTCTGCTCGAAGCCGAACCGAGCGAGCCCTATGACGCGCCGGTCTCGATGTTCTTCGGAGCCGAGAGCCGGCGTTTCAACCCATTCTACTCGCGCAAGGATCCGCATCTGGACTGGGACAGGATGCACGCCGATGTGACGTGGGACGTGATTCCGGGAAATCATGGCCAGTTCTGGGCCCCTCCTTATATCGATGTGTTTGCCGAGCGATTGGGCAAACGCCTCGACGCTCTGACGGCTGCCGAGAAATCGGGCCTAGTTCCGGCCTAGCCGTTGGTTGCGCCAAAGCAAAATAGCCAGCGTCGCAACGATCAACAGGATCAGTAACACCGATTGCGGCCTCGACATCCAGAAATCCAGAGGATCGCCCCCGGAAATGAGGATGGTCTGGCGCAGCGAGATCTCGGTGTCAGGACCGACCATGAATGCGACCACGAAACAGATCCTCGAATACCCGTGCCGCATCATCAGGATGCCGGCGACTGCGATAACGCAGGCCGCCGCGACATCGCGCATGTCGTAGCTGGACACATAGACGGCGGCGAGCGCGATCATGGTGACCACGGGCGCGATAAGTGCAGCCTCGAGATTCGCGACTTTCAGAAGCCAGCGTGAGAACAGCAGACCGATAATCGACGCGCCGACCGCCGAAACGGTGAGAGCGGCAATCAGTCCGAAAACGACACCCTGCTGTTCTATCAGCATCAGAGGGCCGGGTTCGATGCCGTGCAGAATCAGGATTCCCAGGAAAACCGACGTTTCGGCGCTTCCCGGAATTCCGAATGCCAGGGTGGGCAGAAGCGAGCCGCCATCCTTGGCGTTGTTGGCGCTTTCCGGCGCAATCACACCGATGATTGTTCCTGTCCCGAAGATCTCGGGCGTCGGCGAGGCCCGGCGGGCCGACAGGTACGAAACGATCGAAGCCACGGTGCCGCCAAGCCCGGGAAGTGCGCCGATCATGGTGCCGATGACCGAACCACGGATCAGAACCGGCCAGTTGCGAAAGACCGAGGTCACGCCGTCGCGTATATCGGAAAAGGCCATTGCCCCGCTGAGGCGGTCGGTGACCGGGCGTCCGGTCATGGCCAGCACCAGAACGGGGGCGAGTGCGAAAATGCCGGTCAGGACAGGAAGCAAGGGTACTCCGTCCCAAAGATACTCGGAACCGAAGTCGAAGCGAAGATCGCCGGACATGCGGTCAGATCCGACAAATGCCAGCATCAGCCCCGCGCCGCCCGAGATCAGCGTCTTCAGCCCGTCACCCGGAAGTGCCGCGCTGATCGTCGTCAGCGCCAGGACCATGAGCAGAAAAATCTCGGCCGGGCCGAGGCTCAATACGAGGTCGCGCGCGAAGGGCAGCACCAAGAGCAGTGTTCCCAGGCCGAAGAGCCCTCCCAAGGCAGATGCTGCCGCCGACGCTCCGATGGCCATTCCGGCCTTTCCCTGCCGCGCCAGCGGGTGGCCATCAAGTGTCGTGGCATAGTTCGGCGCGGTTCCGGGCACGTTGAGCAGGATCGCCGGAATCGAGCCCCCGAACGAGGTCGCGCCCATGACGCCACCGGCAAGATAGATTGCTTCGATGGGTGCCAGGGCAAAGGTCAGGGGGGTCAGCATTACAAGCGCCGTCGTGCCCCCAAGCCCCGGCACTGCACCGAAGAAAAGCCCGACAAGCATGCCGAGAAACAGATAGAGCAGGGCGTAGACGTCAAGAAGGGCTCCGGCCGCCTCGGCAAGCAATTCGACACCGGTCACGGACTGGCCTGCACAGGTGTCACGCCGAGGTCACTCGCTACCGCTGGTTTCGCCGGTTTCCTTGAGGAAAGCGAGCGATCCCAGGACGGTTGATGTCGCCTGATCGCGACCGGCCGGGGACAGAGGCCGGCCAGTTTCTGCCGACCATGCCTTGACCGCAGGCGATGACGCCGATTGAACGATTGCGTCGGAAAGCCGGTTGGCGATCTCGGCGGGCATGCCCGGCGGGCCACCGATCACGCGGCGGATGGAAAGGTTCTGCAATCCCGGGACTCCGAACTCTCCCGAGCTTTGCACGCCTTGTATACTGGCCATATCCTCAAGTGTGAGAACAAGGCGGATATCGCCGCTGCGAACAAACTTCGCCAGAGTGTCCGCCGGCGTGATGATCCCGGCGACATCACCCCTCATGACCCCGAGTATCGCGTCGTTCGAGCCGTCATAGCCATGAACGGCAACATGCGGGCAATTCGCGAGGCCCAGTGCGACCCGTGTCGCAACCGCGCTTGTCGACGTGGCACCGGTTGTCGCCAGCCGCGGCTCGCTGCTTCCATTGCACAGGTCCGACAAACTGTTGATCTCGCTATCCGCGGCAACGCCCAGGGCCATCGTGGATGTCGAAAGTTCTGCAAGCCAGGTTACGTCCAGCAGATCGAAACCTCGGCTATCGCCCGTCGAGGTGGCCAGGGCGATGCCCGGCAGGTTCCAGATGCCGATCGTGTATCCGTCCGGCTCGGACTTGTAGACGGCCGTTGCCCCGCGCTGAGATCCGGCGCCGGGTAGGTTCTGGACCACGACCTCGACGCCGAGAATCTGCTCCATCTCCGGCGCTATCTTTCGGACATAGATATCGAAGCCCCCTCCGGGTCCATATGGAACGATGAAGGTGATCGGTCGTTCGGGCCAGTCCGCCATCGCCGTGGCAGGAGCCAGAATTACGGCAAACATCAACTGTGTCAGGGACACGAATAGTTTTCTCATCGAATTCCCCCGCTGAAATCCATTCACTTGCCGCGCGGTAGAGCACCTTTGCCGCTCGGCAGTCACATGCGCTTCGCCCGCGCTCTCAATGCATTGAATCACTGGCTCAAAGCGACACGTTTTGCAACATGGCAAGACGTTGTCTCTATGCCATCGGGTAAGAACCGCAGGAATTCATCGGGCGATTGAGCGCCGTCGATTACTGTGCCAGCGCGGCCGCTCTCAGATCATCCGGTCTGAATGGCAAACGCCGCATTCGCAGGCCGCAGGCATCGAACACCGCGTTGCCGATAGCGGCAAGTGTCGGGCCGGGAGCAGCCTCTCCGGCACCGGCGGATGGGTCGTCCGGTCTGTCGATCAGCGAAACGTCAATGTCGGGAACATCCTCGAACCGCAAGACCGGGTAGCTGTCCCAGTCCCTCGACGCTACTCCGTCCCGATCCCAGGTGACTGCCTCGTGAAGCGCCCAACTCGCCGCCTGGAGAAAGCCACCTTGCAACTGGGCTGTCAGCCCGTCCCGGTCTATGATCCGCCCCGCATCGGCTACGATGGTAGCGTTTCGCAACCTGATCCTGGCCGTCTCGTCCAAGTCGAGGTCGACGGCGATTGCGACGCGGGTCATTGAGTTCTTGTACTGTCCATAGGCTATTCCGCGTCCCCCGCTGGCGGGACGATCGCCCAGCAGCTCTTCAAGCCTGTCCAACACGGCAAGTGCGCGGGGATCTCCGAGATGCGCTTTGCGGAATCGCAGGGGTTCGCTGCCGCGAGCGTGAGCAATTTCGTCGATGAAACCTTCTATTGCGAAGACGTTCAGCGCCGCCCCGAGGCAGCGGAGCGCGGATGTGCGAAGCGGAAGGTCGGGAACCAGGTTCTTGACGTAGCGCGTTTCGGGGATGTCGTAGACAGGATCGAGGTTGCGTTGCAGCCCGCCTTGAGGGTTCATGTTGGGGACGGCGGGCGCGGGGCCTTCGGGCTTTTTGCGAAACTGATTTGCAATGAGTTTCCTTGCACCCGTCCTGTCCTTGCCGGCGCGCGGACGGCCCCGGAACGTGCCGCCGATGGCTTCTGCCGAGAAGGATGCCAGGCGTCCGTCTTGATCTACGCGCGCTGCGAGTTCGACGGCGCCTGCGGTTCCGTATGGCTCCCATGCGTGTTCGTCCTCGCGGCTCCATTTCAGAAGTACCGGAGTGCAAGGTATTGAAATCGCGATCAAAGCCGCCTCGAAAGCCGCGTCGTCCGCGCCGTTGTGCCCATAGCAGCCCGAGCCGGGGGCATGGGTCAGAACGACGTTCCTCGAGTCCAGGCCGAGGCTTTCGGCCACGGCGTCGCGCAGCACATGGATGCCCTGGCTGTGGGTGACAATCTCAAGGCGCCTGCCGTCCCAGCTTGCCAGCGCGGCCGAAGGCGCAAGGGCGCCGTGCATCGTAAAGGGGCGCTCGTAGCGGGCGGCGAAGTCGGGACTTTCGAGTGGTGGCGGGATCGCTATATCTTTGTCCGGAATGCCATTTTTCACGGCGAGACGGATCGCGCGATCCGGCGTCAACCGTTCGAAGATATCGTCCTCGGGAAGCCCCTCGCCAGGGTCCCAGTCGCAGGCATTTGCCAGGCGCTGGGCAGCGCGGACGACGGGCCATTCGGCCGGACCGGCGACGGCGAGGAAGCTGCCGTCGCGGTGGATGAACAGCCCTTCGTCCTCGATCTTCTCGCTTGTCGAGATGTCGATACCGCGCAGCCTTGCATGAGCGTGCGGGGGTCGGATGATACGCGCGTGGAGCATATCGGGCACTTCGTAATCATGCACGAAGCGATGTTCTCCCGTCACCATCTGTGCGATTCCCAACATCGGTACTACGTCGGTATCACGTCGGTATCGCGTCGGTGCATCATCGGTAACCGTGAGCTCGAGACCGGTTCCGGCAAGATCAAGGACGGGCACCGGGCGATTTGCGCCGGGTCCGATCAACATGCCTTCCGCAAGCGACCAGTCACCTGGCGTGCCGCCGTACCGAGCGGCGGCCTCGGACAGGACATGTCCGCGCAGTGTCGCGGCGGCGGCACGAAGAGCGCCGCCGGATTGCTCGATCGAGTTGCTGCCCGAGGTCACGCCTTCGTCGGGGCTATCAGCGGTGGTGACCGGCAGAACTTCGATCCGGTCGAAGGGGAGCGTCAGTTCCTCGTGCGCGATAATCGCAAGTGCAGTCGAAATGCGCTGGCCGATGTCCACCTTGCCGGTACGGATCAGCAGCTTTCCCTCGCGGATACGAAGGCGGTCTGAGACGCGCTCGGTCATGCGCGGCGCGATGCGATTTCGACCGCGCGCAACACGCGGGGGTGCGAGCCGCAGCGGCAGAGATGCGGGGTAAGCTCGCGCTTCGCCGTCTCGCGGTCGGGGTCCGGGTTTCTCGCGAGGAGGCCGGTGACGGCGACGACGAGACCGGAGGTGCAGTAGCCGCATTGTGCGGCCGTGGCCTCGACGAAGGCGGCCTGGACGCGGGCGCCGACTTCGGTGGCGGCGAGGCCTTCGATGGTGGTGATCTCCTTGCCCTCGAAGCTGGCCACGGGTGAGACGCAGGAGAGTGTCGGTTCGCCGTCCACGAGGACGGCGCAGGTGCCGCATTGTTCGAGACCGCAGCCAAGCCTGGTGCCTTTCAGCTTGAGTTCGTCGCGCAGCACGTAGACCAGCGGCGTTTCGGGGTCCGAAGTGACTTCGCGCTGCTCTCCGTTGATCTTCAGCGTCAGGGTCACGGCGCGACTTTCTCCCATGTCACGTGAAGTTTCACGTCCGCCGAGCGGAAGAGGTTCATCACCGGGCAGCGGTATTCGACGTTGCGGGCCAGGCGCTGGAAGCGGTCGTCGGGTTCGTCGGTGTGGACGCGGATGCGCATCTTGACCCAGTTGAAGTAGGGACGGACGCCCTGCACGCCGCGCGACCCGCGCTGGTCGACCTCGCCATCCGCGTCGATATCGACGGCGGTATAGGCGAAGCGCATGGCCTCGGCGCAGCGGTTGATGATGACACCTTCGCAGCCGAGGAGCGAGGAGAGGCACATCTCAAGCGGCGTCGGGCCGGTGTTGGTGCCCTTCTCGTCGGTAATCACGACATGGTCGCGCACCATCATCACGGTGCGCGTTCCGGCCTCGTTTCGGGCCGCGACACGGCGAATCCCCAGCGCGGCGGTGTTCGGGTCGATTGAAGGCGCCAGCAGGTCGTCGTTCACAGGGTCATCTCCAGGATGTCAAAGCCGTCAACGCGGTCGAGCAGGTAGATCAGCCCGCGGTCGTCCACGTCGACGTCGTTGGATTGCGGCGGGCCGCCCTTGCCGGGTTCGGGTATGTAATGGGCGACCTCGACCGGCAGCAGCGGATCCTTCAGGTCGAGCACGCGCAGGCCTCCGGCGAACCAGGTGGCATAGACCAGCGTGCCGTCGAGTTTCTCGCGGAACTGGTGGGCGCCGAAACGGACGCCGGGTTCTCCGATCCAGGGACAGGCGCGTTCGCTCAGGTCCCAGGCCGCGACCGGCTCGATCGCGGCAAGATCGGTGACGTCGAGCACCCAGAGGAAGCCGTGCAGGCGTCCGGGCTTGTGATCGTGTTCCTCGTCGATTGCGACGGCATAGCGGCGGCCGTTGATGGTGTGCTCAAGCGGCATGACGGTGTGGGTCGGCTCGGGTATGGCCTTGGGCCAGATGTAGGAGCCTTTGACGGCAAGGGTGTTGGCGTCGAGAACCCGCATCCCTGCGTGCCACACCGCGGCCCAAAGCTCGTCGTCCACCCGCATCGCGTGGTGGAGGCGGTTGCCGTAGCCGGTCCAGCTGGGCGTCTCGCCGCCCGCGAGGTGCTGACCGGGCATGTGCCATCGGGAGACTTCCCTTGGGTTCGTGGGGTCTGCGAGGTCGTAGATAACGAGAACATTGCCGACATAGCCCTCCATCTCGGTCGAGATGTAGGCGAAGTTCGCGTCCATATCGAACCGGTGGACGCCGAAGCCGTGGGTTCGGACGTAGGACAACAGTTTCGGCGCGGTCTTGGCCGAGATGTCCCAGACGCGGAAGCCGCCACCGTCGTAACCGCGCGCTCGCGCCGCGTCGAGGTCGGCGATATCTCCGGGTTTCACGCCGATTTCTCTGGCGATATCGCTATCCGACAGGCCGCTTTCGCGAAGTCCGGGGATCTTATCGCCCTTGCGGAGAAAGTGGCGTCGGTCCTGTTCCACATTGGTGATCATGATGTCGCCGCAAACGCGGACCTTGTGGGTATGCGAGTACGTATCGGGTGGTTCGATATGCGCTGCGACCGTCGGCCTGGTAGGGTCGCGCACGTCGATGATCGAGGTGCCCATCGGCGGTTTCATGTGGCCGACGAAGGCGTAGCCGTCCTGCACGACGACCTGTCCTCCGCCGGGCATGTCGAGGTGTCCGAGCAGGCGGATGTTGCGCGCGAGTTCGTAGGTGACTTCGCGTTTCATTCTGCCGGTACCTCCGTTGCCTGCCGTTTGCGTCGGCGCTCGAACCAGACCGGCAGGAGCAGCGAAATCGCGAGCGCGATCCAGAGGATGTTGCCGAGCGTCGAGGAGAAAAGAACCGTGATGTCGCCGCCGGATTTCTTGAGCGCAAGCAGGAAGTAGCGTTCGAGCAGCGGGCCGAGAATGACGCCGATCAGGATGGCGGCGACGTGGTAGCCGGTGCGCCGCGCTATGTAGCCGAGGACACCGAAGGCAAGTGCGAGGTACATGTCGAACATGTACTCGCGTGGGACGAAACCGCCGACCAGTGTGAACGAGATGATGAGCGGGGCCAGGTAGATCGTCGGCACCGTGGTGACATGGCTCATGTAGCGCGAGAGCGGCAGGATGGTGAAGAACATGAAGAGATAGGCGACGGCCATCGCCATGAACATGCCGTAGCCGACTTCCGGCTGGCGCTGAAACAGTGAGGGGCCGAAGCCGACGCCATGGAACTGCATGACGACGAGCATGATGGCGGCAGTTGCGCCGCCGGGGATGCCGAGGACGAGGAGGGGGACGAGGGTGCCGGAGGTGACGCCGTTGTTGGCGCTTTCCGGCGCGATCAAACCCTCGGGGTGGCCGGTGCCATATTTCTCGGGCGTCTTGGAATAGGTGCGCGACTGCTGGTAGGCGACGAAGCTGGCGATCGAGGCGCCGGCGCCGGGAATGACGCCGATGACGAGGCCGATGAGCGAGGTCCAGACGATATGCCACCAGCGTGAAAGCGCGATCTGGACGCCCTCGAACGTGTCGTGCCAGTTGGGCGACTTGGGTTCGGCGTCTTCCGAGATGATAACCCTCTTCTCGATGATGAGGAAGGCCTCCGAGACAGCGAAGAGGCCGACGAGGGCGGGGATCAGGGGGACGCCGTCGTAGAGTTCGAGAAAGCCCATCGTGCCGCGCGGGGTGGCATATACGACATCGGTGCCGATGGAGCCGATCATGAGGCCGAGGAAACCCGCGATCAGGCCCTTTACCATGTCTTGCGCGGCGATCGAGGCGATGAGTGAGATGCCGAAGAGCATGACGACGATCATCTCGACGGAGTGCATGTAAAAGCCGACGCGCGCCAACAGAGGCATTGTGGCCAGCGCGATCAGCGTGGTCAGAAGTCCGCCGATGCAGGACGCCACGAACGAGATCGAGAGCGCCTGCTGGCCCTTGCCCGCTTTTGCCATCGGGTAGCCGTCGAGCGGGGTTGCCGCCGCGCCTGCCGTGCCGGGGATGTTGACGAGGATCGCCGGGATGCCGGCGCCCATGCGCGCGGCGCAATAGAGCGTGACCATGAAGACGATACCCGTCTCGACATCCATCGCCAGCGTCAGCGGCATCAGGATTATGATCGTGTTTGCGGCCGAGAAGCCGGGGATACCGCCGACAATGAGGCCGAGGAAGATCGTGGGGATTATGACCCACCAGAAGCCGATGGTGTGGAAGAAGACCTCGACCAACAGAGATGCCGTCTCACCCATTGGACAACAGAGCCTTCATGGTGACCTCGAACCAGCCCTTGGGGAAACGGGTATCGAATGCCCAGATGAACACCGCCCAGCCGGCGAACGCGATCAGTGCCGACAAGACGAGGATGAATGGCACGCGCCGACCCTTGGCGAGTATGACCATCGAGGCGAACAGAAACAGGAAGGTGGCGAGCGTGAAGCCCAGCGGCTCGATCAGGAAGCAGAAGCCGACGGTGGTGGCCAGAAGGCCGATACGGCCGGTCCTGATGTCGTCCATGCTGAACAGGTTGCCGACGCCAAGCGACCCCTCGCCTCGTCCCAGCCAGACAATGCAACGGAGTATGAAGATACCGCAGACCAGAAGAAGGATTCCGCCGACCATGAAGGCCGAGACCTGAGCGGTCCAGGGCGAGTTCCAGATGGTCGAGAAGTAGTAGAGCGTGAATACGATCGCGAGGATCGGGATAACCAGCTCGCCGCCGAGTTGACGTTTCATTTCCAGCCTCTTCAGGAAGTGGCGGGCCGGTTGAACCGGCCCGCCTTTGAACTCATGCGCCAGTCAGCAGCGGCTTGTACTTCGCGCCAAGCTCCAGCATCGCCTGCATGAACGCGGCACACTCCTCGACGCCGCCGTAGCTGAGATACTCGGGCGTACCGCCAAGCTCGACATAGGCATCCAGCAGGGCCGGGTCCTCGAACGTCGCCTTGAAGCTGTCCTGCAGGATCTGGAACCGGTCCGGATAATCGTCGGCAGCCTTCTTGTGGATCGCGAAAGCGCGGCTCGACAGCATCTCCGGCAGATCGGTGCCGTAGACCTCGTTCATCGAAGGCGCATTGTCGAGGCCATCGCCCACACGGTTTTCACCGAAGACCAGCAGCGTCTTGACCGCATCGCCCGCGGCGATGACGGTACCCGATGTGAGGACCGAGAAATCAACCTCGCCGGTAACGGCGCCCGCGACGGTATTCTTGCCGCCGGAGAGCGGGATCAGGTTGAACTGCGCGCCGGTTACCTCACCCAGGGCAAGAAGCCCGATCGAGGCGGGGTGCGCCATCCGGCTTGTGCCGACGTTGAGCACGCGCTCCTTGCCTGCCGCAACTATGTCGTCCATCGTTTGCAGCTTGCTTTCGGCGCCGACGAAGAGGCAGCCCGGATCGACGTCGACACGGCCGAAATAGAAGTAGTCTTCAACGCTGAAGCTTTCCGGGGCCTGCATGGCCCAGTTCAGAACCTCGGGCCCCATGTTGCCGAAGATCAGGCTGTAGGCATCGGGCTCGTTCTTGCCCATGTAGACCTCGTAGCCCACCCGGCCCGAGGCGCCCGGGAAGAAACCCGGCTCGAAATCGGTGCCGAGCTTGGTCTTCCAGACCTCGGCGAAAGCACGGAAGTTCCGGTCGGCGCCGCCGCCCTCGCGGGTCGGGATGATGACGTTGATATTCCTTTCGGGATATCCCGCAGCGCGGGCGATCCCAGGCGCTGCAAGCGTTACCGCCCCGGCGGCGGCCGTCGTTCTCAGGAATGCTCTGCGATCAAGTCTAGTCATTGTTTCCTCCTCTCAGATGTTCATTTGCGGGCTTGTTGCCTCGTCTCTGTTCTTGCTCGTTGTCCTCTCGTTCGGTTATCCCCCCGCCGCAAGAGCGCTGCCGCCGGCATAGACGAGGCGGAGCGCAAGGAGCGCCAGGATCAGGTTCAGTGTGAAGCGGAAGCGCTTGTCGTCGCCGCGTATCAGCATCCGGCGGCCCACGATGGTGCCAAGCAGGCCGGACGCGATGAGCAGCGCCACAAAGCCCGCCCAGATCGAGAACGCGAAGCCGAGAAATCCGAAGGCGATGGTCTTGAGCGCGTGCTGGATTGTCATCAGCGTTGCATGTGTCGCCGTGTGGGACATCCGGTCGAGCGAAAGCGATTTCACGAAGGTCGCCACGAAGGGCCCTGTTGCGCCAAAGAACATCGTCAGGAAGCTGGATATGACGCCGGTCAGCCCGGCCGAGCGTTTCAGGAACGCCGGCGGCTTCATCAGGATGCTCCAGAGGATGAAGAGCCCGACGCCGATCTGGATCCAGGCGGCGTCGAGCTGGACGACGAAGAGGCCGCCAAGTGCGACGCCCAGCAGGGCGCCGATGGCGAACACGGCGACGATCTCGCGATGCAGGTGCCGGAAGGTCAGGGCGGCGCGGCCGACATTCGAGCCGAGTTGGACAAGGCCGTGTACCGGGATGATGGCGGGCGCCGGCAGCAGCGTGGCGAAGACCGCAAGCATGACGGCCCCGCCGCCGATGCCGAAGGCGACGGTGATGAATGAGCCGAGAAAGCTCATGCCGATCAGTGTCAGTGCAACGGGCCAGCCGAGACCGGCGTGAAAGATATCCGCCGTCATCTCATGTCTCCAGCACCGAGGGATGGAACAGTTCTTCGGGTGCGACCCGGCGTTCGGCCAGGTATTGCTCGACCGAGTAGCGGCAGACCGCATCCAGTTCGGGGCGGTTCGCGGCGAAGCCGTAGGGCCAGTAGTCGGGGCCCATCGCGGCAATCGTGCGCTCCATTCCTGCATTCAGCCAGGGAAAGGAGAGCCGGTTGGCGTTGCCCAGCCAGACTTTGCGAAGCCGGTCGAGGGCAGCGTCCTTGGACGCCAGGAAGGCGTCATAGAGCGCGCGCGGCAGCCAGGGGTTCGCCTCGGCCAGCGACTTGCGGATACCGATCAGGTGCATGATCGGGAAAAAGCCGGTGCGGGCGTGATAGTCGCGCTCGGCGGCCTCGAAATCGGGGAAGAGGCGGATGAACCGGTCGTCGCCGTCCAGAAAAGCCTGCGGCGGTTTCGGGGCGAGGAGGCCGTCGATCTCGCCAGCCTGAAGGAGCGACTGAAGCGTTTCGCCCTCGTCGATCGGATCGACGACCATTCCCTGCGGCAAAGACAACTCCAGTCGCTCGCGCCGGACGCCGGCATCAAGTGCGCCGGTCCTCCACCGGACGCGCGCGGCGTCGACCCCGTACTGGTCCTTCAGGATACCGCGCATCCAGAGCGCGGCGGTCATCTGGTACTCCGGCAC
The DNA here is from genome assembly GCA_022340315.1 of Silicimonas sp. Lineage (GTDB taxonomy): Bacteria > Pseudomonadota > Alphaproteobacteria > Rhodobacterales > Rhodobacteraceae > JAJDOD01. The sequence goes on from JAJDOD010000155.1 coordinate 14,829, forward strand.
GCCGATGGTGCGGCCGGCGAAATCCGCCGGGGTCTCGATGCCCGCGCCCTTGCGGGCGAAGAAGCCCGAGTGCCGGAAGGCGCGCGAGACGAAGGCGGGGATGGCGATATACTCGCCGGTTCCGCGCGAGACCTGGAGGATGTAGCTGGAAATCGACATCTCGGTGACGTCGTAGGGTGCCGGGCCGACCGCGGCGGGAAAGAGCTTCTGCGTGGTGTCGATAACGCTATTCAGCGTGACGCCGGGCACGGCGATGCGACCCTCGTGGAGCGCCATGACGCGGTCATGGTCCCAGGTCGCAAGCGACAGGGTCAGGGTATCGGCGGCCACGTCCACGAGCGTCAGACGACCCTGACGGTCATCGAGCCGAGGCCGGCGCAGGCGATCTCCATCTCGTCGCCCCGCTGGACCGCCGCGACGCCCGAGGGCGTGCCCGACAGGATCACGTCGCCCGCGGCCAACTCGAAATACT
>JAJDOD010000158.1 GCA_022340315.1 Silicimonas sp.
AGGATGCGGGCGGCCAGCGCCACGGCATCGTCAGGCGATACCGAGCCATCGGTCTCCAGCTTCAGCGTCAGCTTGTCATAGTCCAGCACCTGGCCTTCACGGGTCGGCTGAACGTCGTAGCTGACCTTCTTGACCGGCGAATAGATCGCGTCGACCGGGACCAGGCCAATGGGCGCGTCTTCCGGGCGATTGCGGTCGGCGGCAACGTAGCCATTGCCGGTGTTGACCGTCAGTTCCATGAACAGGTCCGCGCCCTCGTCAAGGTGGCAGATCACATGGTCCTTGTTCAGAACCTCGATGCCGGCCGTCTCGCCGATATCGCCGGCGGTGACGACCTGCGGACCCTTGACCGAGATCGAAAGACGCTTGGGACCTTCGACATCCATGCGGATGGCGACGCCCTTCAGGTTCAGCACGATGTCGGTCACGTCCTCGCGGACACCCGCGACGGACGAAAACTCGTGCAGCACGTTGTCGATCTGTACGCTGGTGATTGCCGCGCCCTGAAGCGACGACATCAGCACGCGGCGCAGCGCGTTGCCCAGCGTCAGGCCGAAGCCACGCTCGAGCGGTTCGGCGATCACGGTCGCCTGACGTGCGGGATCGTTACCCGGTTTCACCTCAAGCTGTGTCGGCTTGATGAGTTCCTGCCAGTTCTTATGGATCATGGATATTCTCCTCAATGCTTGTATCCGGCACCCATGATCAAGGCCCGGACACTCCCGAGGTCGGGGCAGGCAAACCTGCCCCGGCAAAATCAGACGCGGCGGCGCTTGGGCGGACGGCAGCCGTTGTGGGCGATCGGCGTCACGTCGCGGATGGACGTGATGTTGAAGCCGACTGCGGCCAGGGCGCGAAGCGCGCTTTCACGGCCCGAGCCCGGACCCTGAACTTCGACTTCCAGCGTGCGGACGCCGTGTTCCTGCGCTTTCTTGCCCGCATCCTCGGCCGCCATCTGTGCGGCGTAAGGGGTGGACTTGCGCGAGCCCTTGAAACCCATCGTCCCGGCGGACGACCAGGCAATCGCGTTGCCCTGCACGTCCGAGATCAGGATCTTGGTGTTGTTGAAGGTCGAGTTCACATGAGCAACGCCGGTAGCGATGTTCTTGGAGACCTTTTTCTTGACGCGACGATCACGTGCCATTGTCCGGACCCTCCCTTATTTCTTCTTGCCGGCGATCGGTTTCGCCGGGCCTTTGCGCGTGCGCGCATTGGTGTGCGTACGCTGACCGCGCACGGGGAGGTTGCGGCGATGGCGCAGGCCACGATAGGCACCGAGGTCCATCAAGCGCTTGATGTTCATCTGCACGTCACGACGCAGATCACCTTCGACGGTGAAATTTGCGTCAATGTGCTCGCGGATAGCGAGGACTTCGGCATCGCTGAGTTCGTTCACGCGACGGCTCTGGTCGATGTTGACCGCGTCGCAGATAGCCTTGGCCGAAGTATGGCCGATGCCGGTGATATAGGTGAGGGCGATGGGAACCCGCTTTGCAGTGGGTATGTTCACGCCAGCAATTCGTGCCACGTAGCATTTCCTTTCGTTGCGGTTCCGTAGTGCCGGAACCTTTTTTCACAACGTAAGCCCGGAGCGTTGCGGCCACCGGGCTTAACAATGATTCTCAATCGAGATGGCGGTACCTATGGCCTTGCGGCCAAGGCGTCAAGGGTCCGCGACCAAGGTTTCGGCATCTTTTCCGGGCCATGCCCAAACGGCGCATTCTCTTGTGACTTACCCGCCCAGTGCCGCGTCGATCTCGCCCGCGACTTCGTCGATCTCGCCCAGTCCGTTGACCGGCTTCAGATCGCCCGCGTGATAGTAGTACCCGATCAGCGGCGAGGTCTTCTTGTAGTACTCCATCAGCCGCGTCTTGAGGCTTTCCTCGTTGTCGTCGGCACGGCGCTTGAACTCGGTTCCGCCGCAGTTCTCGCACTTGCCGTCGGCCGGGATCGGCTTGGTGATGTCGTTGTAGACTTCACCGCAGCTTCCACAGGTCGAGCGCGCAGTGATGCGGGCGACAAGTGCCGCGTCATCGACACGCATCTCGATCACCGCGTTCAGGCCCTGGCCGTTGGCTTCCAACAGTTCGCCCAGCGCGTCGGCCTGGCCCAGCGTGCGCGGGAAACCGTCGAAGATGAAGCCGTTGCCATCGGCGCTTTGCAGCTTCTCTTCGATCAGGCCAATCACGATCTCGTCCGTCACAAGTTCGCCCGCGTCCATGATGGCGGCAACCTTCTGGCCCATCTCGGTGCCCGAGGTCCGCGCTTCGCGGAGCATGTCGCCGGTCGAAAGCTGGACCATTCCGCGTTTCTCTTCGAGAAGCCGCGCCTGCGTTCCTTTCCCGGCGCCTGGCGGGCCGAGGAGTATGATGTTCATCGTCTTGCCGTCCCCTTCTTCCCGCCGCGCTTCTTGCCGCGCAGCTGGGACTTTTCGATCAGCCCTTCGTATTGATGGGCGAGGAGGTGCGATTGCACCTGCTGGATGAAGTCCATCCCGACGCTGACGATAATCAGGATCGAGGTGCCTCCGAAATAGGCAGTGATGGCAAGGTTGCTGCGGATCATCTCGGGGATCATGCAGACAAGCGCGAGGTAGGACGCGCCGAGAACCAGGATGCGGTTGACCACGTATTCCAGATACTCCTCGGTCTTCTTGCCGGGGCGGATGCCGGGCACGAAGCCGTTCTGGTTCTTCAGGTTGTCCGCGACATCATCGGGTTTGAAGCTGACATTGAGCGTGTAGAAGTAGGTGAAGAAGATGATCATGCCGGCGAAGAATGCCAGGTAAAGCGGCTGGCCGGGGCCGAAATAGGCAAGTATCCAGCTCATCACCGGGCCGGCGTTGGCGCCGGAGAAGGTGGAGAGTGTCGTGGGCAGCAGAAGCAGCGACGAGGCAAAGATCGCCGGGATCACGCCTGCCGGGTTCACCTTGATCGGCAGGTGGCTGGACCCGCCGTCGTAGACTTTCATGCCGACCTGGCGGCGCGGATACTGTATGTGGATCTTGCGCAGCGACCGTTCCATGAAGACGACAAAAACCAGTGTCGCGACCAGCATCAATAGGATGCCGAGAATGACGGCGGTTGACAGTGCCCCGACGCGGCCCTGTTCGAGGAACTGGCCGAACGCGGCGGGAAGCTCGGCCACGATACCGACATAGATGATCAGCGAGATGCCGTTGCCGACGCCGCGCGCCGTGATCTGCTCGCCCAGCCACATCAGGAACATGGTGCCGCCGACCAGAGTGATGACGGTCGAGATGCGGAAGAACCAGCCCGGATCGGTGACGAGGTCCCCCGCCTCCATCGAAACGGCAAGGCCGTATGCCTGGACGGTGGCAAGGAGCACGGTGCCATAACGGGTGTACTGCGTGATCTTGCGCCGACCCTGCTCGCCCTCTTTCTTGAGCTGCTGCAGCGGGCCCCAGGAGGCGCCGAGGAGCTGGACGATGATCGAGGCCGAGATATAGGGCATGATGCCCAGCGCGAAGATGCCCATCCGGCTTAGCGCGCCGCCGGTAAAGAGGTTGAACACCCCGCCGATACCGCCTGCCGCCTGCTCCATGAAGTCACGGAGTGCGGCGCCGTCGATGCCGGGAACCGGGATGTAGGTGCCAAGGCGGTAAACGATCAGAAGCCCGAGCGTGAACAGCAGGCGCTGCCGCAACTCGGTCGCCTTGCCGAGCATGCCCCAGCTAAGGTTGGATGCCATTTGTTCGGCTGCAGATGCCATTGCCGACCTCTCTTATGCGGATGCGCCGCCAGCCGGTCTCCCGGGCGGCGGCGGCTTGGAAAACTCGAGAATATGTAAGCGGCGCCCGCGCCGCTCACAAGGCGTTACTCAGCCGCTGCCGCGTTCGTGACCGTCAGCGAGCCGCCGGCCTTCTCGACCGCCGCGATGGCGGACTTGGACGCGCCGGTGACGGTGATCGAGGCCTTGGACGTGATCTCGCCCTTGGCGAGAACGCGCACGCCGTCGAGCTTGCGGCGCACGAGGCCGCAATCGACGAGTTCGGTCTCGGTGATCTCGGTGCCGAGTTTGCCGTCGTCGATGAATTTCTGGATCAGGCCCAGGTTCACCACCGCGAACTGCTTGCGGTTCGGCTTGTTGAAGCCGCGCTTCGGCAGACGCTGGTAGAGCGGCATCTGGCCACCCTCGTAGCCATTGATCGCCACGCCCGAGCGGCTCTTCTGACCCTTGATACCGCGCCCGGCGGTCTTGCCCTTGCCGGAACCGGGGCCACGGCCCACGCGTTTGGCTTTCTTTGTCGCACCGGGATTGTCCCGGAGTTCGTTCAGTTTCATGGTCCGCATCTCCTTTGCCGGACGCGCCCCCGATGCGAGATGGGACGGACACGGCGTTTCTTGGTTGGTTGGTGTGCTCGATCGGGAGCACCGGGGGCGTATAGACGGGGCCATCCGTTCAATCAAGGAGGAATCCGGCTAGTAGCGGAAATTGCCAGTTGGTCATGAGCCGCGCAGCGCCTGCCCGTCCGGCGGGCTGGCGCTGCCCGGCGCCTTCGGCTTGTTTCCGGGCAATCAGCGCTCTCTGTCTGAATACCCACCTCTACTTTGCGGCACCCTCATCCCCAGCAGATGCCCCGCCATCTGCGTCTTCAGGATTTGCGCCGTGCCGCCGCCGATGGTGAACATGCGCACGTCGCGGTACATGCGTTCCAGCGGCTCCGCATCGCCGTAGCCGCGCGCGCCGAACATCTGGAGCGCGTCCGACACGACCTTGATGGCGGTTTCCGACGCGAACGCCTTGGCGCGGGCGGCGAGGAACATATCCGGAAACGGCGCAGCCGAGCGAGCGGCCTCGTGCAACAGGAGCCGCGAGGCGTGAACCCCTGCGTCCATATCCGCCAGCATCCATTGCAGGCCCTGGAACTCGGCCAGGGGGCGGCCGAACTGGTGGCGCTCCTTCAGATAGCGTTTGGCGTGCTCCAGCGCGCCCGCCGCCACTCCCATCGCGATGGTGCCCGCGCCGACGCGCTGGCTGTTGTAGGCGGTCATGAGGTCCGCAAAGCCGCGTCTGAAGCCCGAAGGCGGGCGCAGCACCATGTCGTCGGGCACTTCCAGGTCGGTGAAGCGCAATTCGGCCTCGGGCATTCCGCAAAGGCCCATCGTGCGTTCAAGGCGCGCGACCTCGAAGCCCTTGGGGTCGATGCCATTCTCCGGATCGCGGAGGACGATGAAACCGGTGATGCCCTCCTCGGAGCCGCTTTCATCGAACACGCGAGCGAAGACCAGGTGCAGCTTCGAGACGCCGCCGCCGGTGATCCAGTGCTTGATACCGTTTAGGATGTAGCGGTCTCCCTTGCGCCGGGCGGTCGTGGTCATCTCGGTCGCGGCACTTCCCGCCTCCGGCTCGGTGATGCAAATGGCGGGCTTGTCGCCCGCCAGCACCAGCGGCGCGGCCAGGGCCCGCTGGGCATCGGTGCCGTAGGCCATCACCGCGCTGATCGCGCCCATGTTGGCCTCGACCACGATGCGGGCAGAGAGGGTGCAGGCGCGGGCGATCTCCTCGATCACCTGCACGGTGTCCAGATAGGAGGCCCCCTTCCCGCCCCAGTCCTTGGGGATGGTCATGCCCATCAGGCCTGCCTGAGCAAGGTCGGCGACGTTTGGCCAGCAGTAGCTGCGCGTCTGGTCCCATTCCCTGGCGCGGGGAGCGAAGCGTTCGGCAAGGGCGCGGGCGGTGTCGATGAGGTCGGTCATGTCCGCAGGATGCCGCCAGTTTCGACAAAAGGAAACGCCCCCGGAAAGCCGGGGGCGTTTCTTGATCAGGGTCGGATCAGACGAACTTCTTGATCTCGCCCGACTTGAGCCGCGACAGATAGCTGTTCAACTCGGCTTTCACGATCGGGATCAGGAAGTAGAGGCCGAAGATGTTGACGACCGCCATCGCGAAGATCGCCGCATCCGAGAAGTCGATGACGGGACCAAGGTTGGCGGCCGCGCCGATGACGATGAAGATGCAGAAGATCACCTTGAAGATGATCTCGGTCGTCTTGCCCTCGCCGAACAGGAACGTCCACGCCTTCAGGCCGTAGTAGGACCACGAGATCATCGTCGAGAAGGCGAAGAGGATCACCGCGATGGCCAGCACGTACTGGAACCCGCCGAAGGCCGAGGAGAACGCCGCCGAGGTCAGGGCGACACCCTTGTTGCCATCGACCGTCTGGATGGTCGAAGCGCCCTCGTCGAGCAGGTAGAGCCCGGTGTTGGGATCGGCGACAAGCTGGCCGGTGATGATGATGACAAGCGCCGTCATGGTGCAGATCACCACCGTGTCGATGAACGGTTCCAGAAGCGACACGAAGCCCTCGGTGATCGGCTCCTTCGTGCGGACCGCCGAGTGGGCGATGGCCGCCGAGCCGACGCCGGCTTCGTTCGAGAACGCCGCCCGCTTGAAGCCCTGGATCAGCGCTCCGACCATGCCGCCGGCAACACCGAGACCGGTGAAGGCGCCGTCGAAGATCTGGCCGAAGGCCCAGCCGATCTTGTCGGCGTTCATCAGGATGATGACAAGCGCCGTCACCACGTAGAGGATGCCCATGAAGGGCACGACCTTCTCGGTTACCCTGGCGATGGACTTGAGGCCGCCGACGATCACCGCAAACACGATGGCCGCGAAGATCACGCCGGAGATCCATCCCGGATAGTCACCCAGAACGCCCGATAGCTGCGCGTGCGCCTGGTTGGCCTGGAACATGTTCCCGCCGCCGAGCGCGCCGAGGATACAGAAGATCGAGAACATGACCGCCAGGAACTTGCCTGCCGGGAGACCACGCTCGTCGAACCCCTTGGTCAGATAGTACATCGGGCCACCCGAGACGGTGCCGTCCTCGTACTCATTCCGGTATTTCACGCCCAGCGTACATTCGGTGAACTTGGACGCCATGCCCAACAGACCGGCAAGGATCATCCAGAACGTGGCACCCGGCCCGCCGATTCCCACGGCCACCGCGACGCCTGCGATATTGCCGAGGCCGACGGTGCCCGAAAGCGCGGTGGCGAGAGCCTGGAAGTGGCTGACCTCACCGGCGTCGTTCGGGTCCGAATAGTCACCCCGGACAAGCGCGATCGAATGCGGGAAGGCGCGAAACTGGATGAATGCGAAATAGAGCGTGAACACGGTCGCCGCGACGACCAGCCACATCACGATCCACGGAAAGGATGTTCCGGGGAAGTTGCTGAAGATCAGGCTGACGAACCAGCCGGTCGAGCTGGCGAAGATCTGGTTCACCGTCTCGTCGATGGACTGCGCTGCGGCCGGACCGGCGGCAGCAAGAGAAAGTGGCAGGCCCAGCGCACCTGCCTTGATAGCGTTTTTCATGGTGTTCCCCTCTCTCAAGGCACGATGGTGACGGGGACCGTCGACACCTGGGCCAGAGTTCCAGCAACCGAGCCGAAGATCCGCGACGACAGCCCGGACTGTCCGGTTCTGCCGACGATCAGCTGCTTCGCACCGGTTTCGGTCGCGATCGTGGCCAGCGTTTCGGCAATATGGCCATAACGGCTGGTCGTCTCGACCTCCACGCCGGCGGCGCTGAGTTCGCTGCGAACGGGAGCAAGCAGCGCTTCTTCGGCGCGCTCCAGTTCTTCCTTGCGGCGCGCGTGCCGTTCCGCCAGTTCCTCGGGTGTCAAGAATGAATAGGGCGACCATTCCAGCACGTGGGCGACGACAACCGCGCAGCCCCGCGCCTTGGCGAGATCGACGGCAAACGCGAGAGCGTTCTTCGACGCCTCGCTGTCGTCGTACCCCACGACAATTTTCTCAGACACTCTGTCCCTCCATCTGCTTATTGTTTGTGCAAATGACCCTAGGGGAAGACACACCGGCCCGTCGAGAATTTTCGCGCGAGAAACGAAAAACGCCCCGTCGTTTTCACGCGGGGCGTCATTTTTTTGGTTATGCTTTAAACGCTTAGCCTCGTTCTTCGACAATCTCGACGAGATGCGGAATAGAGTTCACCATGCCGCGGACCGATGGCGTGTCTTCCAGTTCGCGGGTCTTGTGCATCTTGTTCAGCCCGAGCCCGATCAGCGTCTGGCGCTGAATGGCGGGGCGGCGGATCGGCGAGCCGATCTGTTTGACGACAATGGTTTTGGCCATGTTCATGCCTCCTCTGCGACCGGAGCCTGCTCGCCATCGACCTGCGGCGCGTCATCGCGCTTGGGCAGGATGTCGGCGACCTTCTTGCCGCGACGCTGGGCGACGGAACGCGGCGAGGCTTCCTTTTTCAGGCCGTCGATGGTGGCGCGGATCATGTTGTAGGGGTTCTGCGAACCGATCGACTTGGCGACCACGTCGTGCATGCCCAGCATCTCGAACACAGCGCGCATCGGACCACCGGCGATGATGCCCGTACCCTGCGGAGCGGTGCGCATCACGACGCGGCCAGCGCCGTGGCGGCCCTCGATGTCGTGGTGCAGCGTCCGGCCTTCCTTCAGCGGCACGCGGATCATCGAGCGCTTGGCGGCCTCGGTGGCCTTGCGGATCGCCTCGGGTACTTCCTTGGCCTTGCCCTTGCCGAAGCCGACGCGGCCCTTCTGGTCACCGACGACGACGAGCGCTGCGAAGCCGAAACGCTTGCCGCCCTTCACGGTCTTCGACACACGGTTGATCGCTACCAGGCGGTCGGCGAATTCGGGGGTCTCGTCGCGGTCGCGGCGGCCGCCCCTCTGGTTTGGTTCTCTGGCCATCTGGGCCTTCTCCTATCCGTGGGCCGAAGCCCCTTTGTCCAACCGAAGTGCCGTGCGGCCCCGGTCATCGAAGGTGGGGATCATCCCCACCTTGCGCCTTAAATCTTCAACCCGCCTTCGCGCGCCGCGTCGGCAAGAGCCTTGATCTTGCCGTGGAACAGGAAGCCGCCGCGGTCGAAATAGGCCTCGTCGACGCCCGCCTTCTTGGCGCGCTCGGCGATGGCCTGGCCGACCTTGGTCGCGGCTTCGATGTTGTTCTTGCCGACAACGCCCAGGTCCTTTTCGAGCGACGAGGCCGAAGCCAGCGTCTTGCCCTGGACGTCGTCGATCAGCTGGACGCTGATGTTCTTCGACGAACGGTGCACCGAAAGCCGGGGCTTGCCGGTGTTCACGCTGCGAAGCTTGTTCCGGACGCGCATCCGGCGCTTCTGGAACAATTCTCTCTTGGAAAGTGCCATATGTCCGGTCCTTACTTCTTCTTGCCTTCCTTGCGGAAGATGTACTCGTCCTTGTACTTGATGCCCTTGCCCTTGTAGGGCTCGGGGCGGCGCCATTCGCGGATATTGGCCGCGACCTGGCCGACGAGTTGCTGATCAATGCCTTCGACCACGATTTCCGTGTTCTTGGGCGTGGTGACGGTGACACCTTCGGGAACCTCGAAGATCACGTCATGGCTGAGGCCGAGGTTCAGGGTCATCTTGTTGCCCTGCGCCTGCGCCCGGTAACCGACGCCGTTGATCTCGAGCTCTTTCTTGAAGCCCTGCGTGACACCGGTCACGAGATTCTGCACCTGCGTGCGGCTCATGCCCCACTGCTGGCGCGCCCGCTTGGACGAGCCGCGCGGCGTCACGACAACAGCGCCGTCTTCCATCGCGATGGAGACGTCGTCGGTCGCGGTGAACTCGCGGCTGCCTTTCGGGCCTTTGACCGTGACGGTCTGGCCCGACACGCTGGCCTCGACACCCGAGGGGAGCTCGACCGGTTTTTTGCCAATACGAGACATCTTTCCCTCCTCAGAATACGGTGCAAAGCACTTCGCCACCGACATTCGCGGTGCGAGCGTTTGCATCCGTCATGACGCCTTTCGACGTCGAGACAATCGAGACACCGAGGCCCTGGCGGACCTGCGGAATGCTGTCGGCGCCGAGATAGACGCGGCGGCCGGGCTTGGAGACGCGCTTGAGTTCACGAATGACGGGCTCGCCTTCGTAATACTTCAGGCTGATCTCGATCGCCGGGTGGCCGTTCTTGTCCGTGGTTTCTTCGTAACCGCGGATATAGCCTTCGTCGGCCAGCACATCGAGAACCCATTTCCGCAGCTTGGAGGCCGGGGTCAGGGTGGTGGACTTGCCGCGCATCTGAGCGTTGCGGATGCGGGTCAGCATATCACCGAGAGGATCGTTCATTTCATGCTCCTCCTTACCAGCTCGACTTGACCAGGCCGGGGATCTGGCCCTGCGAGCCAAGATCACGCAGCGCGATCCGCGACATTTTCAGCTTGCGGTAATAGGCGTGGGGACGCCCCGTCAGCTGGCAACGGTTGTGAAGACGGGTGGCCGACGAGTTGCGCGGCAGTTCGGCAAGCTTGAGGCTGGCCTTGAACCGCTCTTCGACGGATTTCGACTGATCGTTGATGATTTCCTTCAACGCAGCGCGCTTGGCGGCGTACTTTTCGACCAGCTTCTGACGCTTCTTCTCGCGTTCGATCATTGCTTTCTTGGCCATGCTTATTTCCCCTCGCCGGTGAACGGCACGTTGAAATGCTTGAGAAGCGCCTTCGCCTCGGCATCGGTTGCGGCGGTGGTGCAGATGATGATGTCCATGCCCCAGACCTCGTCGACCTTGTCGAAGTCGATCTCGGGGAACACGATGTGTTCCTTCAGGCCCATCGCGAAGTTGCCACGGCCATCGAAGCTGGGCTTCACGCCCCGGAAGTCGCGAATGCGTGGCATGGCGACGGTCACCAGGCGGTCGAGGAAATCGTACATCCGGTCGCCGCGCAGCGTGACCTTGGCGCCAAGCGGCATGCCTTCACGGACCCGGAAGCCGGCGATCGACTTCTTGGCCTTGGTGATGACGGCACGCTGGCCGGCGATGGTGGTCAGGTCGTCCTGGGCCGATTTCGCTTTCTTGCTGTCACGGACCGATTCAGCGCCCGCGCCGATGTTCAGCACGATCTTGTCGAGGCGCGGGATCTGCATGTCGTTCTTGTAGGAAAACTCTTCCTTCAGAGCGGCGCGGATCGTGTCCTTGAAAAGCGTCTTCAGACGCGGGGTATAGGTTGCGGTGTCAAGCATCAGATCGCATCCCCCGTGGTCTTGGCGAAGCGAACTTTCTTGCCATCTTCCACGCGGAAGCCGACGCGGGTCGCTTTGCCGTTGCTGTCGAGAAGCGCCAGGTTGCTCAGGTCGATCGGCATCGCCTTTGGCTGGCGGCCGCCCTGATCGTTCGCGGTCTGACGCTGGTGACGGATGGCAATGTTGATGCCGTCCACAATCGCCTTGTTCTTCGTCGGCATGACGGCGGTAATCTCGCCTTCCTTGCCCTTGTCCTTGCCGGCCAGCACGACGACCTTGTCGCCCTTTTTCAGTTTAGCGGCCATCTTACAGCACCTCCGGGGCGAGCGAGATGATCTTCATGAAGTTCTTCGCACGAAGCTCGCGAACCACCGGTCCGAAGATACGGGTGCCGATCGGCTCGTTGTTGTTGTTGAGGATGACGGCGGCGTTGCGATCGAAGCGGATCGCGGTGCCGTCCTCGCGGCGGACTTCCTTGGCGGTGCGCACGACGACGGCCTTGCGGACATCGCCCTTCTTCACACGGCCGCGCGGAATGGCTTCTTTCACCGACACCACGATGATGTCGCCGACCGAGGCGTACTTGCGCTTGGAACCGCCCAGGACCTTGATGCACTGAACGCGGCGGGCGCCGCTGTTGTCAGCAACATCCAGATTGGTCTGCATCTGGATCATGTTGGTTTCTCCCGACGTCCGAGACCGCCTTTGTGGACATTGGCCTCGGGGTTTCGTTCAAACCGGGTGTGAACGCGATTTAGGCGATCACCTCCCAGCGTTTCGTTTTCGATTTCGGTGCGCATTCCTGGATGCGAACGACGTCGCCCACCTTGAATGCGTCCTTCTCGTCGTGAGCCCGGTACTTCTTGGACTTACGTACGGTCTTCTGAAGCAGCGGGTGCTTGAACCGGCGCTCGACCGAAACGGTGACGGTCTGGGCGTTCGCGTCCGAGGTGACGACACCTTGCAGGATTCTCTTAGGCATCTGCTTCAAGCCTCCGCTGCGGCCGCTGCCGCTTTTTCGTTCAGAATGGTCTTCACACGGGCCGCGTCGCGGCGGACCTGACGCATGCGGGACGTGTTCTCCAGCTGGTTCGTGGCCTGCTGGAAGCGGAGGTTGAACGCCTCCTTCTTCAAGTTCGTCAGCTCTTCACGAAGCTGATCGGGAGTTTTCTCCCGCAGTTCCTTGGCGTCCATCGCCTGTCTTCCTTTCAACATCACCGGAGGGCCGCTTGCCGCGTCACCCCTATAGTCCCGGTGGAGATTCGTAGGTGAGGCGTGCCGTTTAGGGCCTCAGGGCAACGATGGCAAGCAAATTGTCGGACCTGGCGTTGCCTTGCCGAAATCGGGTGCTAGACCCGGCCCCATGCTTCGAATTCTGCCAATCGTCCTTTGTCTCGCCATTGCGGCCACCTCCGCCGATGCCAAGATCCCCCTGCGCGCCGGCCTGACCCAGCCCGAGGACATGCCGTCACCCGGCAAGCGCCGCGACATGGTGATGCTCGACGTGCCGCAGGTGGCGCAGGGCAAGCAACCCTGGTGCGTGCCCGCGTCGGTCTCGATGGCGCTGGCCTACTACGGCAAGGATGTCTCACCCGCACGCTTGAAACAACTGGCCGAGAGCCACAAGCACGAGAGCCAGCGGAACGTCTGGGTGACGTCCTGGCTGGACATGCAGGAAGGACTGAGGCGGATCGGCGCGAAATGGAAGATCGCGCACTACAGCAACACTCGCGCCGGGTTCTACGAGGGGTTGCGGGACATCAAGCGTTCGCTCGACCGCAAGCGGCCCGTTCTGATCGACGTTGACCTGCTGACCGGCCATACGTTCGTCATCGTCGGCTACAATGACGACGAGCAGGTTCTCTACTTCCGCGATCCGCTTCTGAAAGACGGACGGATGCGCATCCTGTCCTATTGGACCATCTACGAGAACTGGCACAATCGCGGACTGGCCCGCACGCGCAGCGCGTTTTTCACACGGCCCTGACGCAAGTCTGCTGGCCAGGCACGGTCAAGGTTTCCAGCGCGACCTGCAGTTGCATCCGACGGGCTGGCCGCAATCATAACCGTACTCGGCCAAACTCAGGCCCCAATCGGCGTTTACCAAGTTGGGAGTGAGTACCCAGTCAGGCCTGCCATGAAACGCCAGTTTGCAAGTACCGAGCTTTACGCGTTGGAAGACAACGCTCTTGCCATCGAACATGCCATCGAGCGGGTGAAGTCCCGCCTGCGCGACGCGCCGCAGGGTGTGGCACAGGACGTGTTGAAACGGTGCCGTCCCGACACCCATGCCGGGCTGATCGACTGGTTGCAGTCCTCGGGCGCCGCAGGCAAAGGCCGGCTTCCCCGCGCATGGTCCCCGAAGCGGAACGCGCGGCTCTGGATGCTTTACTATGCCGCCGACCTGGATTGCCCGCCGGACCCGCCGCGCAGCGCATTGCCGTGACTTCCGTGCCAGAGTTTCACATCTGAACAGTTTGTTTCACGGATTGCGCGGCTGCTGCGCAGCGCGTCGTGGTACCCTTTTCATGTGTGTAGTTGTTTCTGGTGGTCGTCATGATTTTCCAAGGTTTTTTAAGAATCGCCGCAATCGGTCAGCTTGCCGCGATGGCACTATTCACTATCACTGGACTGACACTGTTGATCGCAACGGTCCTCGCCTTTGCCGGTGCGGTGCCGTGGCTTGAGATTCCCATCTTCTTCAACGGATATTCAGTCGATTGGGCCGGGCAGGCGTTCCAGATCGGGCTGACAGTCCTGATGCTGCTGCTTGCCGTCTATGTGCCGTCCAACCGGCAGGTGATGATGCTGGAAGCGTCGCATCGGGACTTTGCCATCGGCATGGATGACATCACCCATGCGTACCAGGCGGCGCATCTGGCAGACCGCAGGGAGGCGTTCAGCATGCAACGTGAGTTCGATGCGGTGCGCGAACGCTACGAGTACCTGAAGTCGCATCCCGACCTTCCGGAGATTGACGGCGAACTTCTGACGATCGCTGCGCAGATGAGCCAGCAGTCGCGGGACCTGGCCCGCACGTTCTCCCAAGAAAGGGTGGCGCGCGCGAAGGAGTCGCTTGAGCAGCGACGGAAAGACGCCCAGGAACTGGAAGAGCGCATACAGGCCGCCAATGCCGCAAGCCGCGAGCTGCGCCGCGAGATCGAGGATGTCGAGTTCGCCGAAAGCAGTGCTGCCTCGCAGTTCATGCGCCTGCGCGAGGAGTTGTCCGAGCTTGAAGCGCGGATAACCGGCAAGGGCGTGCGCAAGGGCCGGCACCTGCGGCCGGTCAGCGACGCGGTGTCGTGAAAAAGAACCCCGCCTCGAAGGGCGGGGTCAGGTACCGGGCTTGCGGGCGGCCGCAGGGGCCCGGGCGGTAAGTCTGTTCTCTGGGGGGTAATACTTCTACATCTCGGCCCTGATCTGCTGGCGGAAGACGTCGATCGAAACCGGCTTGCCGTCGCGCCGGATGTGCCAGTAGGTCCAGCCGTTGCAAGACGGCGCCCCTTCCAGCGCCGCGCCGACCTGGTGGATCGAACCCTTGATCCCGTCGGCCACCAGCGTGCCATCCGCCCGCACCTTGGCCGCCTTGCCGCGAGGAGAGACGAGGGTTTCTCCCGGACGAAGCATTCCGCGCTCGACCAGTTGACCGAATGGCACACGCGGCTCGGCGCGCTTCGACGTCGACACCTCGAGCGCGGATTTGTCGAACTTGCGGATATTGGCCAGGCGGCGCTCGGCCACCTTGCGATAGGCCGCCTCGCGCTCGATCCCGATCCACGACCGGCCCAGCATCTTGGCCACCGCGCCGGTGGTGCCGGTGCCGAAGAAAGGATCAAGCACCACGTCGCCGGGGTTCGTCGTGCCGAGCAGAACACGATGAAGCAGCGCCTCTGGCTTCTGGGTCGGATGCGCCTTGTCTCCATTGGCATCCTTGAGCCGTTCGTGACCCGTACAGATCGGCAGCACCCAGTCCGAGCGCATCTGGATGCCCTCGTTCAGCGCCTTGAGCGCCTCGTAGTTGAATGTGTACTTCGACGCCTCTTCCTTCGAGGCCCAGATCAGCGTCTCATGCGCGTTGGTCAGCCGCTTGCCACGGAAGTTGGGCATCGGGTTCGATTTGCGCCAGACGACGTCGTTGAGGAGCCAGAACCCCTGGTTCTGCAACTCCGCACCCAGCCTGAACACGTTGTGATAGGACCCGATCACCCAGATCGCGCCGTCAGGCTTCAGAAGCCGGCGCGCCGCCGCCAGCCAGTCGCGGGTGAAAGCGTCATAGACCTTGAGACTGTCGAACTGGTCCCAGGCGTCGTCCACCGCATCGACCTTGGAATTGTCGGGCCGGTGAAGATCACCCTTCAGCTGAAGATTATAGGGCGGATCGGCGAAGATCAGGTCGACCGACGCTTCCGGCAAGGACCGCATCACTTCGATGCAATCGCCGTCCAGTATCGTGTCCAGCGGAAGCGCTGGCTGGCGCGTCTTGGTCGTCATATCTGCCTCTGTCCCGTGAGCGATTTCTTCGCCCGTTCTTGTGGACAAACATGATTCAGAGGCGATTCGTGGTCAATTTCTTTTTTGAATCAGCAGGTTAGAAAATTTCCTTGTCACAACATATTGTGGACGGTTTTGAAAGATCGCCTATGGTGTGGGGTCACACCAAGCCGAACAAGCGCCTCGCGATGCGCTTTGGTCGGATAGCCGGCGTTCCGTTCCCAGCCGAAGCCGGGATACTGTTGCGCCAAATCCACCATGATCCGGTCGCGCGTCACCTTGGCGATCACCGACGCCGCCGCGATCGACAGGCTTCGGCCGTCGCCCTTCACGATGGCCGTGGCGGGGCAGGCAAGGCCGCCGGGGATCATGTTGCCGTCGATCAGCGCGTGATCGACAAGACCCAGCCCCTCGACGGCCCGCGCCATCGCTAGGTGCGAGGCGTAGAGAATGTTCAGCGTGTCGATCTCCTCGACATCCGCATGGGCGACCGAGACACGCGCCGACCCCATGATCTCGTCGAAGAGCCGTTCGCGAGCAGCGGCCGTCAGCCGTTTCGAGTCATCCAGCCCCTCGGGCAGGTGGCGTGGGTCGAGAACCACCGCGGCCGCGGTGACAGGTCCCGCCAACGGACCGCGCCCTACCTCGTCGACCCCGGCAATCCAGCGCGCGCCGCCAGCGAGAAGTCTCTCTTCCTCTAGATAATCAGGCATGGTGCCAGAGAACGGAAATTCCCGCCCGGGGCAACCCGGCTTCTTATCGGTCAGGAAGTATCCCGGGGAGATCCGGAGGGGTGAAACCTCTCCGGCGGATCGCCGCCACAGGCGGCGATAAAAAAACGGCGGCGGCCCCGACACCCGAAGCCGCCGCCCCCACCAGAGACAGATACACACACTACTCGCTAACGAACCCGGTCACTCGGAAAGGTCGGGCCAGGGGGGACACCCTGGCCCACCGGCGCAGACGATGGAGATGTGCGGGATGACCGCGCCGGTATCTCGTACTCAGCGTCTGGCGACGCGCCAGCCTTCGCGCGCGAGGCAATGCGATCCGTAGACCAGCCGCGGCCGCCCGCCATCGCGCACCAGGATTTCGCACCGGCTCGGCAGACGGTTGGCATACTTGAACTGGCGGGCCAGGCAGTACTTGCCGTAAACATTGCGGTCGCCGTGCCGCGTGTCGACGATCAGCCGGCAGGCGTCCGGCAGCTTCGCGCGCTTGTAGCGATCATCGAACTTCGATGACCCGTGGCCGGGGCGGCGGATCTCGCCTTCGATGACCCGGCGGTTTTCGTCGCGCTCGATGCGTCCATAAGGCCAATACCGCGTATCGGCGGAGCGCGACGTCTGCCGGTCGTCCCGGTCGCTTGCGGCCTTCGCGATAATCCCCAGGATGGCGAGGCCGGCGATCGCCTTCGCGATGTCCTCGCCATCAGCCGCCGACGCAGGCATCGGTGCAAACGCAAGCGAGAAGGCCGTCAGGCCGGACAGCGCGAGTTTCGTGATACGCGTTCTCATGATCTTACCCCCTTAAGAGCATTCGGTTTCACTTGTGCGGAACAGGTGGCCCGCTGGACGTGACCCAAAACTGGGGCCGGGAGCCGGTGACGCTCAATATCGCCGCAGTGATATGCGATAACAGGTGGCGAGACGCCTGATGTTATTGATTTTCTGCAGAACCCCCCGCAGTGTGAGCGGCATGAAACCGTATTCCTTTCTTGCCGCTTTTGCCCTTGCAGCCGCATTTGCCTGTCCCGTGCAGGCGGCGTGCTATGCCGACTACAAGGCCAAGCAGGAAAATCCGCTGAAACTTCACTATGGTGTCGTTCAGGTCGACATTTCCCCCTGTGTCATGTCAGAGAACGTGCGATCTTCTGTGGCAGACCGTCTGCGCAGCGCCGGATGGCAGCTTCTTCAGGTGCAGTCGGTCTTCGACGACAGCGGGCTAGGAAAAAGGAAACGGGATGCAGGCCAGTTCTTCCTCCGCTTCTGAAGCGAAGGCGGTCGGAACCAGAATTGTCGGCTTCGGCATCGCCGCGGTCGTCCTGATCCTCGGCCTCGCGGGCGCCTTTCTGCTTTGGAACCTGCCGGATGCGAACGCGTTCAACGCTCGGGTCGAGCGGCTGTTCGTCGATAATGCCGATCTTACAAGCGCCGCCGAGATCAAACTGCTGGAAATTCTCGCCCAGTCCGGCACCGCGTTCTCCGAGGTGCTGGCAAGCTATCGCCTGGTGATCTTCGTGCTGATGCTGTTCGCGACGGGTCTGCTCGTCGCTTCCCTGGTCTTCGTGGTCACGATCGTGATCCTGAACCGCCGGATCGGTGCCATCGAGCGGCAGGGGATCCAGGTTTCGTCGCTGGCGATCAACCGCGAGGAGAAGATCGTCACCCTGAACGACATGGAATTCTCGTTGACGGGCGCCGCCATCGAAACTCTGTCGGTACTGGCGGAAGCGCGCATGGACGGCGAAGTGCTCTCGGGCGCCGAGATCGAGGGCGTCATCTCGGGCAAGGATCCTTCCGAATGTGAAGAAGCCTCGGGCGCCACTCGGATCAAGCGTTTGCGTGACGCGCTGGGAAACCAGATGGTGGCGGAGTTGCTGATCAAGACCGTGGCACGCCAAGGCTACGTGCTTGCCATCGACCAGGATGCCATCCGGGTGAACTAGAACCCTGTCAGGACTTCTCCTGATATTCGATCCATCGCGGTAGTGACGTTACGGACTTCAATTTCCCATTGGCCAGCCTGGCGCCGCGCACTAACTTGGCACATGTCGGTCTGATCACTCATCCCTGAGAAGTCCGGCTCCTCCGGTCGGGCACTTGCGACCCCAGCACCCGGCCGGAGGATTATCGAAATGGCGCGAGGCGATGCGGGCGATCTTCCTCGGCGTGGCATCCGGCAAGAACCTCACGATCACAGAAGACACGGTCATCGCCATCACGACGACCCTCGGCGAGAATCTGGATACCATGATCGCGATTGATGTCGAAGACGTGGCCGCCGATGCCGAGGCGGTGCGTATCGCCATTCTCGCCGGACACGGTTGATGCAGATGCAAGGGCCCGCTTCGGCGGGTCCTTGAACCAGGTGTCGGAAAAAGAAGATATCATGAAGCGTTCCCGTTTTACGTCGCGCCGGCTGTCCCGCATACAGGATCGGTCAGATCGAGGCGACAGAATCAGCGATACGCGAGGTGCAGATGCACCTTCTCGCAGAGCCGCCTCTTCGACCGGATACCGAAGACGAGGCCGACAATCAGCATCCGGATCATAGGTTCGGGATCGACCGAGGCCCTGCCCGCCACGCTGTAGAATCGTGCCAGACGCCGGAGTAAAAAGGTGCCATTCGTCCGCAACCAAACGCCGGCAACAGAAGTTCGTCTCTCGGCCGAGATTTAAGAATTTTCGCACAGTCGGGTAAGAGAAATCGCCGCTGCTTCCGGCATAATCAAGGGCGTGGGAACCCA
>JAJDOD010000170.1 GCA_022340315.1 Silicimonas sp.
TGCTGAACCGGCTGGCGGCGGCGGCACAGGACTGCGCCAGCGAGCCGACGGAGGAGCATTTCGCAGCCCTGCGCGATGTCTACGCGAAACTATTCGAACAGGTTCGCTCGCATTTCCGCTACGAGGAAACGGAATTGCAGGAAGCCATCGGGGTATACCTGGGCGGAGTGTGAAACCCCGTATGGCGCACCCGTCGCAGAGGGCGGCCAGACCGGGCCGCGTCCGACCCTGGGAGGGCGCTTCGCGGCGCTGAGCCGAGAGAGCTTTATGGGGACGCGCTCCTCCATCGGCTGTGATCCTTGAGACGTGGTCGTGCGCCCTCCCTTCGGGAGGGTCGGGCGCGGCCCGGGCTGGTCGCCCGGGCCAGTCCCACGCCTCCCTGAAAGGAAAAGGCGGGCCAAAGGCCCGCCCTACGCTTTGTCCGACTGTAGGGCGGGCTTCAGCCCGCCACCACGTCCTTGATGACCTCAACCGGGTGCTTGCGGTAACCGCGTCCGACGCTTGAAAGGTCCACTGGACCTTTCATCGGCTTCGCCGAACCGCGTCGAACCCCGCAAGTTTCTTTCAGAAACTCGCTACACCGTACGCGAGGATTGGTTTTACCAATCCTCGCGAACCACCGTTCTGGTCTTTACCGGCAGCTTCATCGCCGCCAGCCGCAACGCTTCGCGCGCCACGGTATCGGCAACGCCGTCGATCTCGAACATGATCCGGCCGGGCTTGACCTTGCAGGTCCAGCGGTCGACCGAGCCCTTGCCCTTACCCATCCGAACTTCGATGGGTTTGGCCGAAACCGGCGTGTCGGGGAAGATGCGGATCCAGACCCGGCCCTGACGCTTCATGTGACGCGTCATGGCCCGGCGGGCGGCTTCGATCTGGCGCGCGGTGACGCGCTCCGGCTCGGTCGCCTTCAGACCGTAGGTGCCGAAGTTCAGATCCGATCCGCCCTTTGCCTGGCCGTGGATACGGCCCTTGTGCATCTTGCGGAATTTCGTGCGCTTTGGTTGCAGCATCTCTTAGTTCCTCCGTCCGCCACCGGCGCCACGGGGCGCGGGGCCTTCCTGAAGTTCCTGCTGGCGACGGTCGCGGGCCGACGGATCGTGCTCCATGATCTCGCCTTTGAAGATCCAGACCTTGATGCCGATGATGCCGTAAGGCGTCATCGCTTCGGCCAGCGCATAGTCGATATCCGCGCGCAGGGTGTGAAGCGGCACGCGGCCCTCGCGGTACCATTCGGTCCGCGCGATTTCCGCACCGCCCAAACGGCCGGCAACGTTCACGCGGATCCCAAGGGCACCCATGCGCATCGCGTTCTGCACCGCGCGCTTCATGGCGCGACGGAACGAAACCCGGCGCTCAAGCTGCTGAGCGATCGACTCGGCGACCAGCTGAGCATCCAGTTCGGGCTTGCGCACCTCGACGATGTTCAGGTGAAGCTCGCTATCCGTCATCGCGGCCAGCTTGCGACGCAGCGTCTCGATATCCGCGCCTTTCTTGCCGATGATGACGCCCGGACGCGCGGTGTGAACCGTGACGCGGCACTTCTTGTGCGGACGTTCGATGATCACGCGGCTGACGCCGGCCTGCTTGCACTCTTCCTTGATGAACTCGCGGATCTTGATGTCTTCCAGCAGAAGATCACCGTATTCCTTGGTGTCGGCGTACCAGCGGCTGTCCCAGGTCCGGTTGACCTGGAGGCGCATTCCGACGGGGTTAACCTTGTGACCCATTAGGAGGCCTCCTCTACCTGGCGGACCTTGATCGTGATCTCGGCGAACGGCTTGTGAATCCGGCCGAACCGGCCACGCGCGCGCGGACGCCCGCGCTTCATCACCAGACCCTTGCCGACATAGGCTTCCGCCACGATCAGTTCGTCGACATCCAGGTTGTGGTTGTTCTCGGCATTGGCGATGGCCGACTGAAGGGTTTTCTTCACGTCAACCGCGATCCGGCGCTTCGAGAAGGTGAGATCGGACAGAGCCTTCTCGACCTTCTTGCCCCGGATCATTGCCGCGACGAGGTTCAGTTTTTGAGGCGAGGTACGCAGAAGACGGGTCTTCGCCATCGCCTCGTTATCCGCCACGCGGCGGGGATTCTTATCCTTGCCCATGACTTACTTCCTCTTCGCTTTCTTGTCCGCCGCGTGCCCGTAATAGGTGCGCGTCGGAGAGTACTCGCCGAACTTCTGGCCGATCATGTCCTCGGTCACGTTGACCGGGATATGCTTCTGGCCGTTGTAGACGCCGAAGGTGAGGCCGACGAATTGCGGCAGGATGGTCGAACGGCGGGACCAGATCTTGATCACCTCGTTGCGACCGCTTTCGCGGGACTTCTCCGCCTTCTTCAGCACATAGCTGTCGACGAAGGGACCCTTCCAGACTGAGCGACCCATATCAGCGCCCTTTCTTCTTGGCGTGGCGCGAGCGCAGGATCAGCTTCGACGACGCCTTGTTCTTGTTCCGGGTGCGGGCACCCTTGGTCGGCTTGCCCCAGGGGCTGACCGGGTGGCGGCCACCGCTGGTCCGGCCCTCACCGCCACCATGCGGGTGGTCGATCGGGTTCATGACGACACCGCGAACACTGGGGCGGATGCCCTTGTGACGCATGCGGCCCGCCTTGCCGTAGTTCTGGTTGCTGTTGTCGGGGTTCGAGACCGCGCCAACGGTCGCCATGCATTCCTGGCGGACCATGCGAAGCTCGCCCGACGACAGCCGGATCTGGGCGTAACCGCCGTCACGGCCGACGAACTGGGCATAGGTGCCCGCCGCGCGCGCGATCTGGCCACCCTTGCCGGGCTTCATCTCGATGTTGTGAACGATCGTCCCGATCGGCATGCCGCTGAACGGCATCGCGTTCCCCGGCTTCACGTCCACCTTTTCGCCCGCAACCACCTTGTCGGCGATGGCGAGGCGCTGGGGCGCCAGGATATAGGCCTGCTCGCCATCCGTGTACTGGATGAGGGCGATAAAGGCCGTGCGGTTCGGGTCATATTCGATCCGGACAACCGTGGCTTCCACGTCGCGCTTGGCGCGCTTGAAATCTACGATGCGGTAGAGGCGTTTCGCTCCCCCACCACGACGACGCATCGTGATCCGTCCGGTATTGTTCCGGCCCGCCTTCTTGGTCAAACCCTCGGTGAGGGCCTTGACCGGGCGGCCTTTCCAAAGCTCCGAACGGTCGATCAGCACCAGCCCGCGCTGGCCCGGCGTCGTCGGCTTGTACGACTTGAGTGCCATGCTTTCTGTCTTCCGTTTGCTTTGCGGGCGTGTGACGCCCTGCTATGTTTGTTCGGGGAGCGATCCCCAAAAGTACACCACCCCGGACGAATCCGGGGCGGAGCGATGGGGGTGTGTAGCGGAGGTGGGGGTGGGTGGCAAGAGTTGTGTCAGCAAGTTTTGCTTAGTCTTAAAATCTCATCATAGATGGGATGAAAGGACGAATTTCCGGTCATTGAGCGAAAGTCTCCGTCTTCCACTAATTCTCGTCTCTCGGAGAGTTGTTCATGCCAACTTGGATCAGTTGTAACGTGCGGCACACATTCCTCGAACTGATCCG
>JAJDOD010000181.1 GCA_022340315.1 Silicimonas sp.
CGCGCGCGCCGAAATTCACCATGTCGAGCGCGCCCACCGAGCCGACGTAAGGGATGCCGGTCCGGATCACTGCGCCGAACCGGTCCTCGGTCGCCGGGAAGACACCGCCCACAAGCATGTCCGCCACCTCGGTCGTGGTCAGGTCAACGACTGCCTCGATCATGCCGCTGTCGACCAGCTTCTCCATCGACTGGCCGCCGGTGCCGGTCGCGTGGAACACCAGCGGATCGTATGTCGACGCAAGCGCTTCGGCGATGCGGCTGACGGCGGTGGTGGTGACGCCGAACATCGTCAGGCCGATGGCCGGTTTGGAGGCGACTTCCGGGATCGCGCCCTGCATCATGCCGACCAACGCGTGCGCGGCGTTGCCGAGAACGCGGGCCGAGATGCGGTTCAGGCCTTGTACGTCCGTCACCGAATACATCATGGCGATGTCGCTGGGGCCGACATAGGGCGCGACGTTGCCGCTGGCCACGGTCGAGACCAAGACTTTCGGCACACCGACGGGCAGGGCGCGCATCGCAGGCGCGACAAGCGCGGTGCCGCCCGATCCGCCCGCGCCGATCATGCCGCCGATCCAGTCGGCGCGTCGCGTATAGGCCTCGAAGGCAACGGCCATTGCCGAGACCGCCGCGCCGCGATCCGTCTGGCCCAGAACGGCATCGGCGCCGCCTGGATGACAGGCAGCGACCTCGGCGGCGGATACATCGGCCTTGCCTTTTCCGGTCGTGCCCAGATCGACCGTCCGCACGTCCACACCGGCGGCGCGGATCAGATCGGCAATGTAGGAGAGCTCGTCGCCCTTGGTGTCGAAGGTGCCGGCAATAACGGCGATCATTGTCGCCAGCGGGCCATCTCGGCCTCGACCTGTGCGCGGTCCACGATGCCGGCGTCCGAGCCAAGCCCGCTTGCCACCAGAGACGCCGAGGCTGTGCCCAGATGCGCGGCCTCGGTCAGCGAACGGCCATCGGCCAGCCCTGCGATGAACCCGGCGGTAAAGGCATCGCCGCAGCCGGTGGTATCGACCACCTCGATGTCATAGGCGGGCACGTGGATGCGCTCGTCGCCCATCGCGATGATCGAGCCCTCGCCGCCCATCGTCAGGACGGGGCATTTCACGCCGCGTGCCTGGAAGAAGCGGATATTGTCCTCCACGCCGGGTATTCCGCTCAGGATCTCGGCTTCCTCGATGGAGGGGATGAAGTAGTCGATATGTGGCAACAGCGGTTCGACAAACTGCCAGGTGTCGGGGCCTGCGCCGACCAGATCCCAGGTGGTGACGCAGCCCGCTTCCTGTGCGGCCTTGAGCAGTTTCGCGCTGGGCGCGCCGTCGAGTTTCGCCAGAAGCCCGGTGCCGCCGAGGTGGAAGAACCGGCAATCCAGCACGTCCGAGAGCATTTCGTCTGATACATCGAAATGGTCTGACGCGCCCCGGCAATGCAGCGCCGGTCGTTCGCCGTTCGGGCGCACGTTCAGGATCGTGGCCGAGGTCTCCTTGCCCTCGAGCCGCTGCATCAGGCGGCAGTCGATCCCCATGCGCCCCATGTGGTCGAGCACGAAATCGGCCTTTTCGTCGTCGCCCACAGCGCCGACTGCCTGGCATTTCAATCCGAGCTTGGCGAGATCGACCACCGTGCCACCGGCGGTTCCTGCGACGGTGAGCCTGATCTCTTCTATGAAATCGACGTTGCCACCCTCGGGAATGGCCGTCACCGGGCGGCCCAGGATGTCGAGAATGTAAAGCCCGACAACGGAGACGTCGAAACCGCTCATCTCAGAGATTCCAGGTACCCGACATAAAGAAACGCGGTGCCGACGCCCATTGCGGCGGCGATGCCGAGGACGACGAGGACGATAATGACGGCCTTGCGTATGGCGCTGAACGGCACACCCTCGCGGCAGAGCGGCACGAGGTTGAAGGCAAGCGCGCCGATCACGACTGTCACGCACCCGATCGAGAACAGGCTCAGCGAGAACGGCTGGAAGATGAACAGGATCGAGATGACGCATAGCCCGATAATGCATCTTTCCAGGAGTTTTGCCTGTGCTGCGGTCATGTTGCGCTCCTCAGAACCTGTTCGTCCTCGGTGAAGATGTGGGTGACGCCGGGCGGGAACCGCAGATGCACATGGTCGCCTTCGGCCAGCGGCACGCGCCAGTCGGTGACGACGCGCAGATCGCGGTATCCGTCGTTCATGTGTGCAAGCGTCTCGGCCCCCATCGGCTCGACCATGTCGATCTTGGTCGAAAGCGAGTCCTCGACCGGGTCCTGGCAGATCTCCAGGTTCCGCGGCCGGATGCCAAGCGTGACCTTCGCGCCCGGTGAAAGTTGCGACACTGCAGGATCGACCTGGATTTTCAGGGCCTGCCCGCCGTCGAAGGCGAACTCGGCAATGCCGGCGCCATCGGAACCCTTGAGAGTCGCAGGAACAAGGTTCATTTGCGGCGTGCCGATGAAACCTGCGACGAAGAGGTTTGACGGCCGCTGGAAGACATTGTGCGGCGTGTCCACCTGCTCGATCCGCCCGTCCCGCATCACTGCGATCCGGTCCGCCATCGTCAGTGCCTCCAACTGGTCGTGGGTGACGATGACTGTGGGGCGGGAAAGGTCCTGGAGAACTTCCTTGATCTCGCCACGCATCTCTTCGCGCAACTGCACGTCGAGCCGCGAAAGCGGTTCGTCGAAGAGAAAGCATTTCGGATCCCGGATGATTGACCGGCCCACTGCGACGCGTTGCTTTTCGCCCTCGGCCAGTTGGCCGGGAGTGCGTTTGAGGATGCCGTCCAACTGCAGGGTCTTCGAGACCTGCGCCACGCGCTTGCTGATCTCCGCCGCAGAGAGCTTTTCGGCATAGAGCGGATAGGCCAGGTTTTCCGCCACGGTGAGCGAGGGGTAGAGCGCGTAGAACTGGAACGACATCGCCACGTTGCGGTCGCGCGGTGCCAGGTCGTTGACCCGCTTGCCCGCGAGCAACACATCGCCCTCGGTGGCGAACTCGAGCCCTGCCACCATGCGCAGCGTCGTGGTCTTGCCGCAGCCGGACGGGCCGAGCAGGCAGAGAACCTCGCCGTCGCCAACGTTCAGGTCGATGGCATCGACTGCGGTCAGCGTTCCGAAGCGTTTGGTCAGTTTCTTTAGTTCGATTGTCATTATTTCTTGACCGTTCCGAAGGTGACGCCCCGGAGAAGCTGGTTCTGCAGGAGGAAGGTGACGAAGAAGATCGGGATCAGGAACAGCGTGACGATGGCCGCCAGGAGCCCGTAATCCACGCCGACCTCGCCGCCCAGTGTCCGGGCCATTGCGACCGGCACGGTGCGGGTCTCGACCCCGGTGAGGAGCAGCGCGAAGAGGAACTCGTTCCAGGTCAGGATCAGCCCGAAGACGAAGGTGGCCGAGAGACCGGCCAGGATCTGCGGTATGCAGAAGCCGAAGAACACGCGCCGTTCGGTCGCGCCATCCATACGCGCGGCATCCTCGATCTCGGGGTTCAGTTCGTCGAAGAAGGACTTCACCAGCCAGACCGAGAACGGGATGTTGAACGCGGTATACAGGAAGATGATGCCCCAATAGCTTCCCGCCAGCCCGCTGAGGCGGAACATCAGGAAGATCGGGATGATGACCACGATCGGCGGCATCATCCGGGTGGTCAGGATGATGAAGAGATAGGTGTCGTTGCCCCTTAGCGGATAGCGCGAGAAGGCATAGGCCGCAAGCGTGCCGACGATCAGCGCCAGGCCAACGGAGGTGAAGGCGATGAAGATCGAGTTGAAGAAATAGAGCCCCATGTCCGTCGCTTGGCTTGTGCCGGTGGTGATCGACGCCCGATAGAAGACCGACACGAAATTGTCGAAGGTGGGTGTGAAGATCAGTTTCGGCGGCACGGCGAGCGCGTCGGTCCGGGTCTTGAAGGCGGTCAGGATGATCCAGAAGACCGGGAAGAAGTAGATGAACCCGATGACCGAGGCCACGGCGGTATAGCCCCATCCGGCCTTGCCGATTTCACGATGTTTGCGGGCCATTAATCCACCTCCGCGGCACGCCGGTTCACGGCGTAGAGATACAGGTTCGTCAGCACGATCACGATGAAGAGCACGATGTAGGCAAGCGCCGAGGACTGACTGGTTTTGAAGAACTGGAAGGCCGTCCGGTAAAGGTAGACGGCGATGGTCTCGGTCGACGATCCGGGACCGCCTTCGGTGATGATGTAGACGATGTCGAACAGCTTGAAGGTCTCGATGGTGCGGAAGAGCACGGCGAGCAGCAGCAGCGACTTGATGTAGGGAAAGGTGATCGTCCGGAAGGTACGCCACTTGCTGGCGCGGTCGATCTCGGCCGCCTCGTAGAGATACTTGGGCACCGAGACGAGGCCCGCGAGGACCAGTAGCATCACGAAGGGCGACCACATCCAGGCGTCGGCGATGACGATCCCGGCGATCGCACCCTCGGGCGAGCCGAGCATGACGAACGGTTCCGAGGAAATCTTGTTGAGCACATAGCTGACGACACCGAAGGTGGGCTCGTAAAACAGCTTGAAGAAGACCCCGACGGAGACGAACGAAAGCATCATCGGTGTCAGCACCAGCATCAGCACGATGCGGCGCATCGGGAATGCCTTGGCGAAGAGAAGCGCCAGCAGGAAGCCCACGATCAGTTGCAGGATCACCGACGACCCGACGATGATTGCCGTGGTCTGAAACCGTTCCCAAACCTTGTCGTCGGTCAGGACGTCCTGATAGTTTTCAAGCCCCTGGAAGCGCGGAACGCGCTGGCTGGATGCCTTGTAGTTGAAGAAACTCAGGCCGAAGGACCACATCAGCGGGAAGATGTTCATCACGAAGAGGATGGCGATCGCGGGCGTGACGAGAAGTGCGCCGCGGCGCTTGGGGTCGAGAAGCCAGCCGCCGAAACCGCCACGGGTATGCGGAGTAGCAGGGCTCGTGTGCTTCTCAGTCGGCAGGACTGCCATAGTCAGTTCGTCCTTCTTCGCGTTATGGTCCGGGAATTCATGAATTGCGGGGGCCCATAGCCGGGCCCCCGCCAGGTCTGTCAGATCATTCGATCATGCCGATGTCTTCGAGCAGTTCCTGCTGGAACTCGGCAACCGCATCGAGCGCTTCCTTGGCGCCGATCTGGCCGGTGATCGCCTTGTCGAACTCTTCCTGTTGCTGGGTCAGCATCTCGAAGAATTCCGGGATGTGCCAGACGTCTTTCTGCCAGTCGATCATCTCGACATGCGCCCGGTTCCACGGCCGGAGATCGTTGTACTCCGGGCTGGCCATCACGCTCATCAGGCCCGACTGACCGCCGTTCTTGACGGCTTCGATCTGCGTGTCGGGGTGGAGCCACCACTTCACGACGTTCAGCGCCTCGTTCACCACCTCATCCGAGTTCCAGGTGGTCAGGACGAAGGGCTGGCCACCGATGTTGCCGGTACGGTCGATCGAGCCGTCGTCCTTGCGCGTTCCCGGTGCCGGGCCGAAGGCCGACTTGTCGTGCACCGTCGATGCGTTCGGGTCGAGAACCGGCTCGCCGAGGCCCACCCAGTCGATGATCGCGCCGACCTTGCCCTGCATGTAGAGGTCCTGCTCGACGAAAATATCCATCTGACCGGTTTTCGCCACTGGTGGCATGTACTGGAGAAAGGACAGGTATTGGTCGAACGCCTCGACAGCCGCATCCGAGTTCACGACGCCCTCGGCCTGGGCTTCGGGAGCCTTGGACTCGTCCCAGATATCGCCGCCGTTCTGCCAGATGAAGGCGTTGATCTGCATGGTCGAGAAGTCATAGCCTTTCCCGGCCTGGTAGGCGATGCCATAGAACGGCTCGCTCAGGGTTTCGCCGGCAAGCTCGTCGCCAGCTTCACGCAGGAAGAACTCGCCGATCTGGCCCCATTTCTCCCAGTCGGTGTCCTGCCAGTCCTCGTAGGTGCAAGGCAGGTTGGTGCCGTACTTTTCCTGGAACGCCGCCATCTCGCCTTCGTGGCAGAAGATGTCTTCGCGGTAGAAGGTCACGTAGGTGTCCGGGAACTGCGGGAAGCCGTAGTAGTTCACGCCCGGAGCGGGCACGACCCCGGCTTCTTCAAGCTGGGCACGGGTGCGGTGCGGGTAAGTCGAATAGGCCGAAACCAGCGCCGGGTGCAGGTCCTGCATGATCGCCGTCAGTTCGGGGTCCTCGTTGATCCTGTCCGTCAGGTTCAGGTAGTACCCGCCCTCGACGAACGCGCCGAGCCACTGGCTGTCGGTCACGATCATCTGGTACTTCTGCTCACCCGAGGTCAGCGAGGCCGCGACGCGCTCGTAGAAGCTGGGCCAGGGGATAAAGTCCATGTCCAGCGTCGTCGTGTGGCCGTCAGGCGAAGTATAGGTCTGGTCGAAATGCTCCTTCATGAATCGGGTGGGCGGCCAGTCAGGCGCGGCCATCGTGATCGTGATATCCGCTGAGAAAGACGGTGCCGCATTCAACCCTGCTGCGAGGATCGTGGCGCCCATCAGTGTGCGCTTTAGATTTGGTGTCTTCATAGTCTCCTCCACTTGTTGGTGTTTCTGATCGCTTGATTATTTCTGCCGTTTTGCGATCGCTAGACCGCCTGCCTTTCCCTTCTGATGCCTGTCGACGGATCGAAGAAATGCAGATCGCCTGGATCGAAGGTAACCGATATTTCGTCGCCCACGTTGAATTTCGCGGCGACTTCTTCGCGCAGCACCATCTTCATGTTGGTTTCACGCGCCCGAATGTCGATGATCGTCACGTCGCCAAGCGGTTCGGTGAGATGAATTTTCGCCGGAATTGCCGCCGCTCCGGATTGCGCCAGAGCGATGTCATGCGGGCGAAGCCCGACGACCAGCGACTGCCCGCCCGCAACGCCCGGCGTTTCCACGGGACGGTCGAGAAACGGCAGCGACAGCTGGCCATCGCCCGAGGTTTTCGCGTCGAGGAAATTGATCGGCGGCGAGCCGATCATGCCGGCCACATAGGTGTCGGTTGGCTCGCGGTAGAGATCGCGCGGCGTGCCGATGGCGACCACCTTGCCGTCGCGGATCACGCCCACGCGGTCCCCCATCGTCAGTGCTTCGATCTGGTCGGGTGTGGCATAGAGCATTGTCATGCCAAGCTCGCGGTGCAGCCGCTTGAACTCGGTGCGCATCTCATCGCGCAGCTTGGCGTCGAGGTTGGTCAGCGGTTCGTCCAGCAAAAGCAGCTTGGGACGCCCGACGATGGCCCGCCCGATGGCGACGCGCTGCTGCTCTCCGCCGGAGAGCGTCGTCGGTTTGCGCTTGAGCGTATGGGTGACGCGCAGCAATTCGGCGACCTCACCGACCCGCTTGCGGATGTCGGCGCCGCTGGCCCCGGATCGCCGCAGCGGGTGCGCCAGGTTGGCTTCGACCGAAAGATGCGGATAGAGCGCGAAGGTCTGGAAGATCATCGACATGCCGCGGCCCTGCACCGGCACCTCGGTCACGTCGCGGCCGCCGAAATGCACGCGCCCGCGCTCCAGTTCCTCAAGGCCGGATATGGCGCGCAGGGTCGTCGTCTTGCCCGATGAGGATGGGCCGAGCAGGCAGAAGAACTCGCCCTCGGCCACGTCGAAGGACATGCCGTCCAGGGCGACGACCTTGCCGAAGGTCCGCCGCAGGTTGTCGACCTTCAGTTCCGACATGCGCGCCCGCCCTTGTCTCCGTTCCCTGTCATTCGCGTCTTGTCTCCATCCTCAGTGCAGATTGTCCCGCACGAAAATCTCGATGCGGATACGTTCCTGTTTCTCGTTGATCGGTGTCTCGTCGGTCAGGTGCTTCAGCACGCGGATCGCGCTGCGCACTTCGTGGCTCGGATCCTGCACGAGCACCGCGTCGACGGTGCCCGAGATCAGGGCGGCCCGCGTGTGCTGCGACAACTCGGTTGTCACGACGCTGATCTCCTGCTCGGCCGCTTCGATGGCATCAATCACGCCGCGAGTTCCGCCGCCCAGGCTGTAGAGCCCGACCACGTTCGGGTTCTCGTCCAGCAGCGCCGAAAGCTTTTCCTCGACGATGCCCGCCAGTTCCTCGCCCTCGATCCAGGGAAGGACGTTCAGATCGGGGCACTCGGCCCGCATCACCTGCTCGAACCCCATCCGCCGTTCCACGTGGTCACGGAGCGTGCCGGACCCGGCCACGACCGCGATATCGCCGGAGCGCGGCGACACGAAGCGCTTGAGAAGACTGGCTGCGACGCGGCCTGCGGCGACATTGTCGATCCCCACAAACCTTTCGCGCTCGGAATTGGGGATGTCCGAGATGAACGAGACAACGTGCACACCCCGCTCCCGCAGCGCGGCGATCGCATCGCGTACGATCTGGCTTTCGACCGCTACCAGCGCGATACCGTCTCCGATGTTGTCGCCCATGCCGTCGATCGCATCGACGATAGCGGCTGGGTCAAGCGGCGGAACGGCAATGGAACGAATGTCGATGCGTTCCTTGGCCGACTGCGCTCTGGCGATGTCGATTTCCGAGCGCACGTCGTTGAAAAACGCCGTCTCTCCCGCCGAGACAATGAACGTGAACCGATAGGACCGCCCCCGGGCGAGATTGGCCGCGGTCTGGTCGCGCACGAAGTTCAGCCGGTCCATCGCGGCGGTCACCCGATGAATGGTCGCTTCGCGCACGCCCTTGCGCTTGTTGAGGACGCGATCGACCGTTGCGAGGCTTACGCCAGCCTCTCTGGCCACGTCCTGTGCCGTCACCCGTGACATGAATCCTCCCGTTGGAAAAAGCTTGAGGTATGTCGTGATGTACGTCAATCAATTTTGTGACGAAGCATGGTTGGTGGAAGGAGGACTGCGATGCTGATCGGGATTCCGAGCGTTCTGACGCCAGATTTGTTGAGACATCTCAAGGCGATGGGGCATGGTGATGAGTTGGTGATCGCGGATGCCAATTTTCCGGGCGAGGCGAATGCGGCGCGAATCGAGCGGCTGGCAGGTGTCAGCGCGACCGAGGCGTTGAGGGCGATCCTGACGGTCATGCCGCTTGATTCTTACGTCGATCATCCGGCCCGGACGATGCAGGTTGTCGGTGACCCTGACGCGGTGCCCGAGATCGTGGCCGAGTTCCAGAAGATCATCGACGAAACGGCGGATCACCCGGCAAAGGTGACCGGTGTCGAGCGCCACGAGTTCTATGTCCAGGCGCGAAAGACGTATTGTATCGTGCAGACGTCCGAGACGCGGCTCTACGGAAATATCATCCTGCAGAAAGGTGTCGTTCCGCCGGCCTGACAATGCGTATTCGGGGTTGCGAAGCGGTCCTCGACGCGGGCTAGATAAGCGCAGGAACAGGGAGGGCGCGTCGGTGCAGACCAAGAAGATCATCAACAACGGAGACGACGCGGTTGACGAGATGCTCGATGGCATTCTGCTGGCGCACGGCGACACCCTGCGCGCCTCCGAGGCGTCCGGGCGCGCGATCATCGCGCGCCACGGCCCGCGCGAGGGCAAGGTCGGGCTGGTGATCGGCGGCGGCTCGGGGCATGAGCCGACCTTTGTCGGCTTCGTGGGCCAGGGCCTCGCGGATGCCGCAGCGATCGGCAACGTCTTCGCCTCGCCCCCGCCGGATCCCGCGCTTGCCTGCGTCCAGGAAGTCTCGGGCGGTGCGGGTGTTCTTTTCATGTACGGCAACTACGCCGGCGACGTGATGAACTTCGACATGGCTGCCGAGATGGCGGCGATGGACGATATCGAAGTGCGCACCGTTCTCACGACCGACGACGTTGCCTCGGCGCCACGCGACCAGGCCGAAAAGCGTCGCGGGGTCGCGGGCAACTTCTTCATCTTCAAGGCCGCGGGCGCGGCCGCCGACGAAATGATGAGCCTGGATGACGTGGAACGCGTGGCCCGCCATGCGAATGCCCGAACGTATACGATGGGCGTTGCCCTCAGTCCCTGTTCGCTGCCGCAGACCCGGCGCTGGAACTTCGATCTGCCGGAGGGCGAGATGGAGATCGGCATGGGCATCCACGGCGAACCGGGGATCGAGCGCGGCCCGATCAAGCCGGCTGACGAGATCGTGGACGAAATGATGGACCGTATCCTGGACGAGATGGGCGCGGCCAGCGGCGACCGTGTCGCCGTGCTGGTCAATGGTCTCGGTGCGACGCCACTGATGGAACTCTACATCATGAACCGGCGTGTGCAGGCCCGTCTTGGCGAGGCCGGGCTGGAGACCCACGCCACCTGGGTGGGCAACTATTGCACGTCGCTGGAAATGGCCGGGGCCTCGGTGACGGTGATGCATCTCGATGACGAGTTGCAGCGCCTCATCGACCGGCCCTGCCATTGCGCGATGTTCCGGGTGGTCTGAGCGATGACGGGCGACGATATCAAGGCGATGCTTCTGGCGGTGGCCGACGCGATGGACGCGGCCCGCGACGAGCTTTGCGCGCTCGATGGAGAGATCGGGGACGCCGATCACGGAATTGCCATGTCCGGCGGCTTCGGCGCGGTGCGGACCGCGTTGAGCGGTATGGATGGCGGAACGCCGACCGAGGTTTTCAATGCGGCAGCCAAGTCGTTCCTGAACGCGGTCGGGGCATCGTCGGGGCCGCTCTATGCGACTGCCTTCATGCGCGCCGGTGCGGCGGTGAAGGGCAGCGAGGTTCTGAGCGACGCCGATGCACCCGCACTGGTCGAGGCGATGGCCGAAGGGATTTCCCATCGTGGCAAGGCCGAGCCGGGCGACAAGACGATGCTGGATGCCTGGGCGCCGGCGGCCGAGGCCGCACGTGCCGCCGCCGGCCAACCCGCTGCCGAGGTGTTTGCAGCGGCGGCGACGGCGGCTGAGAAGGGAGCGGAGGCGACCTCGCAGATGCAAGCGAAACTCGGCCGCGCGGCCCGCCTCGGCGCCCGGTCGCTGGGTCACAGGGACCCAGGCGCCGTGTCGGCGGCCATGATGTTGCGGGCCATGACGGCGGCGCTCTGACCCGTCCGCCGTTCGCGGTCGGTCACGGCGCGTTCACCCGGCGGAGTATCGCATTCCTGCAAAGTTCATATTTGCCCGAATCGTTTTCTCCTCCCAATCTTGCACGACACAGACAATCCGCCCCGCGGTGACGGAAGGCGGAATACGGGAGGAAACCAGATGGATATTGCATCGCCCAGGGGGCGCGTCTCGACGTGGCTTGAACAGTTCGGCAAGGCGTTGGAAAGCGGCGACACCGAGACTTTGAAAACGCTATTTGCCGAGGACTGCTATTGGCGCGACATCGTTTCTTTCACATGGAATATCAAAACGATGGAAGGGCGTGAGGCGATTGCCGAGATGGTCGATGCGGTGCTGAAGGACGTCAATCCGACGAATTGGAAGATCGACGGGGAACCGACTGAAGGTGGCGGTGTCACGGAAGCCTGGATCACCTTCGAGACCGACACGGTCCACGGCCGCGGCCAGTTGCGGCTGAACGACGAGGGGTGCTGGACGCTTCTGACCACGGCGCAGGAATTGAAGGGTTTCGAGGAGAAGAAAGGCGCCAACCGCGATATGGGCGTCGTCCACGGCGCGATCGAGGGGCGCGAAACCTGGGCCGAACGGCGTGCGCGTGAGGCGCGCGAGCTTGGTTACACCGAACAACCCTATGTCGTCATCATCGGCGGCGGTCAGGGCGGCATCGGCCTTGGCGCCCGGCTGCGGCGGCTGGGCGTGCCGACCATCATCGTCGAGAAGAACGACCGGCCGGGCGACAGTTGGCGCAACCGTTACAAGTCGCTCTGCCTGCATGACCCGGTCTGGTACGACCATATGCCCTACCTGCCGTTCCCGGACGACTGGCCGGTGTTCAGCCCCAAGGACAAGATCGGTGACTGGCTCGAAAGCTACACCAAGATCATGGAACTCAACTACTGGACCCGCACAACCTGCAAGTCCGCGACATTCGACGAAGCGTCGGGCGAATGGACCGTGGTGGTCGACCGCGATGGCGAGGAGGTGGTGCTCAAGCCCAAACAACTCGTACTTGCAACCGGCATGTCGGCCGTGCCGAACATTCCCGACCTTCCGGGCATGGACAGCTTCAAGGGCGATCTTCACCACTCGTCCAAGCATCCCGGCCCGGACCAGTACAAGGGCAAGAAGGTCGTCGTCGTCGGCTCGAACAACTCCTCGCACGACATCTGCGCCGCGCTTTGGGAGGCCGGCGCCGACGTGACGATGGTCCAGCGCTCGTCCACCCATATCGTGAAGTCGGACACGCTGATGGATATCGGCCTCGGCGATCTCTATTCCGAGCGCGCGGTCGCGAACGGCATAGACCATCACACCGCCGACCTGATCTTTGCATCCGTTCCCTACAAGGTACTTCCGGCGCTTCAGGTGCCGCTCTACGAGAAGATGAAGGAGAGGGACGCCGACTTCTACGCCCGGCTGGAAAAGGCCGGGTTCCAGATGGACTGGGGTGCAGACGGCAGCGGGCTCTTCCTGAAATACCTGCGTCGCGGTTCGGGCTATTACATCGACGTGGGCGCGAGTGAGTTGGTGGCCGACGGCAAGATCAAGCTGGCGCATGGCCAGGTTTCCGAGGTGACGCCCAACGGCTTGAAGCTTGAGGACGGCACCGAGCTTGAGGCGGACTGCATCGTTTTCGCGACGGGGTATTCCTCGATGAACGGATGGGCCGAAATGCTGATCGGCAAGGACGTTGCGGACAAGGTCGGCAAGTGCTGGGGCCTTGGCTCCGACACGCCGAAGGATCCCGGACCCTGGGAAGGCGAGCTTCGCAACATGTGGAAGCCGACGCAGCAGGAAGCGCTCTGGTTCCACGGCGGCAACCTGCACCAGTCGCGGCACTACTCGCAGTTCCTTTCGATCCAGCTCAAGGCGCGGATGGAGGGCGTGCCGACCCCGGTCTATGGTCTGCAAGAGGTTCATCACCTGGCATGAGCGAAGATGCCGACGCCGTCCGCGAGTGGTGGCGCACCTCGATCATCGACATGGCTCCGGGGCGCATTGCGTTCCGGGGTCACCCGATTGAAGACCTGATCGGCAATATCGGCTTTGCGCAGATGATCTGGCTGTTGACGCGCGGAGCGTTGCCGTCCGAAGCGGAGGCGGCACTTCTCGAATGCGCGCTTGTGGCCGGTGTCGATCACGGCCCGCACGCGCCGTCGATTGCCGCGGCGCGCATGGCCGCGACCTGCGGTGTGGGGCTGAACAACGTCATGGCGACCGGCGTGAACATGCTGGGTGACGTGCATGGCGGCGCGGGAGAGCAATGCGCCGAGCTTTACCGCGACATTGCCGCTCGCATGGATGGTGGTGCGAGTATGGACGATGCGGTGCGGGATGGTCTTTCGGCATGGCGTGAGACCTACGGGCGCATCGTGTCGGGCTTCGGGCACCGCTTCCACAAGCCGGTCGATCCCCGTGCGCCGCGCCTGATGGCGCTGGTGCGCGAGGCAGCGGCGGAGGGGACAGTGTCGGGCCGCTATGCGCAGATCGGTGAAGCCGTGCAGGCCGAGATCGGGCGTGAGCGCGGGGCCGAGATCGCGATGAATATCGACGGGGCAACAGCCGTCATCTTCTGCGAGTTGGGTTTCCCGCCACCGCTGTCGCGCGGCCTGTTCTGCTTGTCGCGCTCGGTCGGTATCCTCGCCCACGGCTGGGAACAGATGCAGCAGGGTGGGCGCAACAAGGGACCGATGCCGCCCCGGTTCCTTCCCGTCTACGAGCCGAACGGGGACTGAGGCCGGTTCAGCCGAACCGTTCCCGGTTCAAGGCCAACCAGTTGAGGCTCAGGATCAGGGGGCCGGTGTTGATCGCGCCGGTTTCGATCATGCCAAGCGCCTCGTCGAGCGGGATCACGTGGCTCATGATGTCTTCGGCCTCGCCATCCACGCCGCCGATCGTGCCGTCCTTGCCAGCAAGGTCGGCGCTTGCGACATAGCTGAAAAGGTACTCGCTGACGGCGCCGGGCGTCGGATAGTAGCGGGCAGCCAGATGCAAGTCGCCGACTGTCAGCCCGACCTCCTCCTGCAATTCCCGCCGCGCCGCTGCCTCGGGGCTTTCGCCGGGGTCGATGCGGCCGGCGGCCGGTTCAAGCGTCCAGGGGTTGCGATCGCCGCGCGCAAAGGCGCCGTGACGGAACTGGCGTACGAAGAGAACCGTTCCCTGGCGCGGGTCGTAGGGTAGGACGGTCACCGCATCCCCGCCCAGGAAGGTTGCCCGTTTCACGACAGGACTTTCTCCGCCGCCGAACTTGGGGAAGGTCAGCCAATCCTCGCGGACTGCAAAATAGTCCGTATAGGGTTGTCGGGTGGTCTCGGGAATGACAGGCCGCCCGGCCATGCCCGGCGCCAGTACCTCCGGCGTCGGCTGGTCCAGCGCGCGAAGCCGCGACGCGGCGCGCATGCGGATCTGCGGAAATGCCTTCGCCGCATCGTCCGGGGCCAGCGTGCCGAAAAGTCTGAAGTATTCCCGCGCGGCAAGCCGGGTCAGAGGACCATGCGCGGCCTGCCAATCGGCAAGCGACCAGGACTCGCCGATCGGCCACTCGGAAACCGGCACATAGATCGTCGCTGCAACCGGACCGCTGGCGGTGTCGGCCACGACGTCCTCGGTTCGGTAGCCGAACCCCAGTTCGTAGAAATCCAGCCGGGCGCGCACCTCGTCATCGACCTCGACGACGGCTCCCTTCGCTTCGCCGCCGGAGTGCTCGAACGCCACCGGAAAGCTCTCGCCTGCGACCCAATGAACCGCGAAGTCCCGCAATGTAGCCGGGCGCGCCTCAAGGGGCACGCCAGCGACGATTGCGAACAACTCGGGGTCGAGGAGAGTTCCGTAAAGAAAGACCCGGCCGGTCAAGACCAGCGGCGCGCGAAGTACTCGGTCAGCCACGAAACGAAGATCGCGCCGACCAGCGCCGGAAGCACGACTTCCTGCACCGCGGCGGTGCGGGCATATTCAACATAGAGGCTTGCCATCTCCTGCAAGGCCTCGATCGGCCCATCGTAATAGAGCTTCATCGAACGCTTCAGCATCTCGTTGCCCGACCAGATCAGCAGGCTCCAGAATGCGGTGGCGGCCAACGTCGTCAGGCCATACCCGATCGACTGCTTGTAGGTCTTGCCCGCACCCTTGCCCATGACACGCCAGCCCATCACCAGACCGACAAGGGCGTTGATCTGCGACAACTTGCTGTAGTTTGTCCCTTCGGGCAGCAATGGCTTGATCAGATCAGATATGAAATACGCAAGCGCCGCGAACGCAATCGCTGCAATCAGTTTTCCGCCAGTGGGCATCGTCTCTATCCCGGTTTGTTGACCGTTATCTGCGTCACGTCGATACAACCGGAATGAAACCCCGCGGCGCAAGAAGTCAGATAGAAATTCCACATTCTTCTGAACCGACCGTCGAATCCGAGCAACGCAACATCTTCCCACCGCTGGTTGAAGGTTTCGTGCCAACGGCGGAGTGTCTGTGAATAACTCTCACCAAATTCGATCGATTTCATGACATTGAGACCAGCTTTTTCCACTTCCTGCCGCAATACGCTTGGCGACGGCAGCATGCCACCGGGAAAGATATATTTTTGTATGAAATCAACGGACTTACGATAAATTGCGAACCGCGCGTCCTCTACCGTTATGATTTGCAGCGTCGCATTTTTGCCCGGTTTCAGTCGCTCTCTGAGCGCATCGAAGTAGATCGGCCAGTATTTTTCACCTACCGCCTCGAACATCTCGATCGAGGCGATGCCGTCGTACTTGCCGCGCTCGTCGCGGTAGTCCTGAAGCTTGATCTCGACCTGCTCGGAAAGCCCGGCCTTTTGTATCCGCTCCCTTGCGTAATCGTACTGTTCCCGGCTTATTGTTAACCCGGTCACTTTCAACCCGCGCTCTTTTGCGGCGTATTCCGCGAATCCTCCCCAGCCGCAGCCGATCTCCAGAACGTGGTCGCCGGGTTGCGCGCCCATCTGGTCGACCATGCTCTTGTACTTCGCTGTCTGCGCCTTCTCGAGGCTTTCCTGGCCGGTCCCGAAGATGGCCGAGGAATAGGTCATCGTGTCGTCAAGCCAGAGGCGGTAGAACTCGTTGCCGAGATCGTAGTGGTACGAGATGTTCTTTTTTGCCTGGTCCTTGGTGTTGCGGTTCATCCAGTGCCGAAGGCGCTCCCAGATCCGCACGATCTGCATGCCCGCGAAGCTGTCGTACATGTCGTCGTTCCCGGCATGGATCACGTCCATGAAGGCTTGCAGATCAGGGGTCGACCACCAGCCCTCGAGATACGCATCCGCCATGCCGAGATCGCCTTCGCGGATCAGCCGTGTGAAGGTGTCGGGATTGTGCACGTGGATCTCCGCCACCGGTCCGGGTGCGGGTGCATCGACGCGGAACACGCGCTTGTCCGGCAGATGAAAGTCAACGCGGCCATTCTGAAGTTTCTTGGCAAGCGTGAACGTGGCCGCGAAATAGCGCGGAAGATCGCTCTGTCCGTCGAGCGTCGTGATCGGGTGCATGGTCCCACCTCCCCAGGTCATCCGGGAGAGATTAAACCAAAGGACCGGTCTATCAACCCCTTCGCAACGTTCGGGAAAATCGGCGGCTCGGGCAACGTCGGTATTACGTCGGTATCACGTCGGTATTGCGTCGGTGCATCGTAGGTGGGCGGCAGCCTCAGGAACGCTCCGTTAAGAGACGCGAAAAGACTTTAGGCAGTTCCTCGGGGATGTCCTCGGCGATGAGGCCGGGGCCGTAGGAGAGCGCGCATTCGGTGTGAAGCCAGGCTGCGGTTTCGGCGGCGCTCATCGTGGAGAAGCCGCGAGCGAGAAGGCCGGTGATGAAGCCCGCCAGCACGTCGCCCGACCCGGCGGTTGCCAGCCAGGGAGCGGCGCGGTCGTAGGCCGACGAGTTGATCGAACAGCGGCCGGTCGGGTCGGCGATCACGGTGTCGGGGCCCTTGAAGAGGATGGTGCACCCGGCGCGGGCGGCGGCCTCGCGGGTGGCGTCGACCTTGGAATAGGCGGGGCCTTTGGTGGCGGGGGCGGTCAGCTTTTCGGCGATGTCGGGGAAGAGGCGTTTGAACTCGCCCGCGTGGGGGGTGAGGATGACGTCTTTGTGGAGCGCGTCGAAGAAGACTTGCGGATTACGCTCGAACCGGGTCAACGCATCGGCGTCCAGAACCGTAGGCCGGGGTTTCACCCCGGAATGGCCCAACACCTCCAT
>JAJDOD010000189.1 GCA_022340315.1 Silicimonas sp.
CGAGTGCTTGAACGAGCACCTGTTCCCGAACCTGCGCCATGCCCGCCATTTGATTGCCGCATGGCGCGACGACTACGACCATCACCGCCCGCACTCGAGCCTCGACGGGCTCACCCCGCGGGAGTATCACCCACGGTCAGAAGAGGACCAAACCCTGAACAGAGCTAACTTGTAAACGCGGACTCTAAGGGGAGCAGGTCAATTTATATGGTGCCCCCACACGGACTCGAACCGCGGACCTACTGATTACAAATCAGTTGCTCTACCAGCTGAGCTATAGGGGCACTGACGGCGTCTTTAGCAACCTGCACAATACCGCACAAGGCTGTTGTAATCACTGGTCAAAGGGTTTTCCAACCGCCGCAGGACGGCTAGTCTTTCCGCCGAAGGAACTGACCGCGCCAAACGGCGGGCAAAGGGGCTTGATGCAGATCGTTTTTCATCTCGGCGCACATTGCACCGATGACGGATTGTTGCTCAGGTCGATCCTTCGTAATCGCGAAAAGCTGGCGAAAGAGGGCATCCTGGTACCCGGACCGATGCGGTATCGCGAACTTCTGGGTGAGACATCGACACGCCTCCGCGGCGCCTCCGCCGACCCCGAGACCGAGGGCCTCATCCTTTCTGCGATCTGCAACGACGCGACCGCGGAACGCATTGTCCTGTCGAGCGAGAATTTTCTCTGCAGGCCAATCGCTGTCTTTGATGACGATGGCCTCTACCCCAAGGCCGAAAAGTCTGCGTGGTTGCGCGGCTGTGTGCCGAGCCATGACGTGGAGTTCGCAATTGGCATTCGCAATCCCGCGAGTTTCCTGCCCGAACTCTCACGCCACCTGCCGAGAGGTGCCGCTTTCCCGCAACGGCTTACACCGGCCACACTCCTTTGGTCCGACGTTGTCGCGGATATCCGCGCGGCCAACCCGGCGGCGAGTATCATCGTATGGTGTCACGAGGACACACCGTTCATCTGGTCCGAGATCATGGCCTCAATCACCGACCATGATCCATTCACCGAACTGGAGGGCGAGTTCGACATGCTGGACACGATCATGACCGAGGACGGCATGGAGCGTCTGGCCGAGTTTCTGGAAAGCCGGAACGTCACCGACCAGGTCAAAAGGCGCCGTGCGGTGTCGGCATTTCTCGACGCGCACGCGATTGCCGAGGAGATTGAGGAAGAGATCGACCTGCCCGGCTGGACCGAGGCCACCGTCACGGAGTTGACCGCGATCTACGAAGAGGACCTTCACCAGATCGCTTCCATGCCCGGCGTGACCTTCATCTCGCCTTGACAGTAACAAGAACGGGGCCGCGCCCGGCAGCCCCGTCCCAAGGTCGGAAATACCGCGGCTAGCTGATCGTCGGCCAGCCCAGCAACCGAGAGAACGGCTGCCCGCCGCCCGGGATGACCGACAAACCCCGGCGCTTCCGTGAAAGCATCGGCATCGGCCAGAAGTACTTCGACATGAAACCGCCGTTCCTTAGCACCGAGTTGCTCTTCCGGTTGCGTATGATCCCGTCACCGAAGAAACGCTTGCCATCGTGCAGGACACTGTCCCGCCGCTTCTGGGCCGAGACCAGCCTGAAACCAAACTGGTCGGAAAGCGGCCCGCCAACGTGGTCGCGGCTGGGCGGCATTGTGAAGAAGCGCGGGTGATCCTTCAGAACACTCGGGCTATGGTCGGGAGGTGTCTGGATCTTGAAAGCTTCCTCGGCGAGACCGGAGTCGATCGCACCGCTGCTGTTGTAAGTTTCGTTGGCGACCCGCACCGCGTTGAGCGGCTTGTACGTCGCCCGCGCAACGACAAGGCTGGCGCCCTCTGCCACCCGGGCCGCATAGACCTCTGCCGCCTGATCCGGCACCAGAGCCCGCTCGATCTTGCCCTGCAACTCCGCCGCGCTTCCGCCATCGTCAGGAGAGATGAGAGACAGCGCATGGCGCGGAAAACCTTCGCGGTAAAGGCGCTCGCGCACGCCCCTGGCCGATTGCTTGTCGCTATAGAGCCTTGTGATCACTGTCGTCATGATACCTCCACCGATTTCCTATCTGTGTCTGTGGGATCGGTTTTGCCTTTCCCGGGAACGGCCAGCAGCAAGGCCAGGAGTAGAAACGCGATCTCGATCGCGAATACGTAATTGTAGGGCGCGTGCGGAGAAAGTCCTCCTAAAGCTGGCATTTGCACGATGATATCGCGAACGATCCCTGCCAGGGCGACCCCGATGCCCGCGCAGGTAGCCTGAACCGCCCCCCAAGTCCCAAGCGCCAGGCCGATCCGGCCCGGCGGTGCAGCCCGTATCGTCGCGGTCAGCGTCGCATGGCCGAAAAGCCCGGCACCCAGCCCCGTGGCCAGGACACCGGCAAGGAAAACCAGCGAGCCCCCGCCCTGCGATGCCAGGATGATCGCAACGAACCCGGGAATGCCGACCAGCGCGCCGATCCGCCCAAGACTGACCGCATCCATCGGACCCGACAGCACCCGCGACGCGATCCCGAAGCCGACCAGGGTGCCCGTGGCGAAAAGCGCGGTAAGCCGCGTTGTCTCGGCCACCGTGAAGCCAAGCGCCTGCCCGCCATAGGGCTCCAGCAAGACATCCGCCATGCCGAACCCGAACGTGCCCAGACCGATCAGAGCCATCAGCCGCAACATGCCCGGCCGCTCGACCAGCCCCGCCCAGGCCTCGGCAAACGGCACATGCCGCTGGGTATCCATTTTCTGCGCAAGCTCCCTGTCGCGCGGCTCCTGTTTCCAGAGCGCGAAAAGGTTCAGCGCAATGGTCAAAACCGCCGTGCCCTGGATCACCTGCACCAGCCGACCCGGCGAATAGACTTCGAGAAGCGCACCATAAACCAGCGCGCTGACCACCATGCCAAACAGAAGCATGACGTACATCAGACCGACGACCTTCGGATGGTCCTCCTCGCGCACAAGGTCCGTCGCCAGTGCCAGCCCCGCCGTCTGCACCATGTGCAGACCCGCGCCCACCAGCAGGAACGCCAATCCGGCCGATGACAGACCGATCCAGCGCGGCGCATCCACCGCCTCGCCGAAACCCGAGAGCACGAGCAGCGCGAACGGCATGATGGCAAACCCGCCGAACTGGTACATCGTGCCCTTCCAGATGTAGGGCACGCGCCGCCAGCCCAGGGCCGACCGGTGCTGATCCGACCTGTGTCCGATCCACGTCCGGAACGGCGCGAAGAGAAGCGGAAGCGCCAGCATTCCCGCGACCAGCGTCGCCGGAACCTCGAGTTCAACGATCATCACACGATTGAGCGTGCCGACCAACAGAACCAGCGCCGCGCCGACCGTCACCTGGAAAAGTGCCAGGCGCAAAAGCCGCGACAGCGGCACCGCTTCGGTCGCGACATCGGCAAAGGGCAGGTATTCCGGCCCGACCGATGCCAGCTTGTTCAGCGCGAATGCTTTATAGTTGAATGCCATCGCTCAACATCTTTGCCCCGACCGCTCCGGGGAAATCGGAGCGGTCGAGTGCCTGGGGCGTAAAGTCTGGTTCCGGACAAACGCCCGAAGGCGATGCACGGAACGCGCCCTGTCTATCTTGACGCCATGACGTCGGGCTGCAGAAGCGCCTTCGCCGACGTTCCGTCCGGCAGAACGATGGTCACTTCCTTCGCGCCATTCTCAAGCGCACGGGTATAGGCCGCCTGCTGTATTGAATCGCTTTCGCCATCGTCCCGGTTGAAATAGGCCATGCCCTCGCCCGAGCCGAGTTCAGCACCGATCATGTAATCCG
The DNA here is from genome assembly GCA_022340315.1 of Silicimonas sp. GTDB lineage: Bacteria > Pseudomonadota > Alphaproteobacteria > Rhodobacterales > Rhodobacteraceae > JAJDOD01. Next base: position 3,757 of record JAJDOD010000189.1, read on the forward strand.
AATACCAGTTGGTTTTCGACAGAACGGCGAGATGGACGGCGAACGAGGCAACGGCCACGCCCGTCAGGAACAGCGGAATGCCCACGGTCGGCTTCACGACAAGCCACATCTTTGCGTTATTCATGCGTGGCCTCCCTTATCCGAGCCAAGGCGTGGAAACCGCCACAAGAACGTGAGCCAGAACGGCAATCGCGCCAAAGACGCGTGTACCGTCAATGAGATAGCTATGCACCTCTTCTGCCTCGCGCAGCGTCAGGCCGGTTGGCCATACTTTATCAGGATCGTCGGACATTCACCGATCTCCTCCTTAGTTGCGTTTGAAGAGCCGCAATACACGCTGCACCGTCCTGCAGAATGCCAACGTCTCCCCAACCGGCGGGCGCGATCGGTAAAACCAGAGTGACAACTTTTGTTGACACATTCAACTGTAAATATTGGTGGCGGGCGGGATTTCTTCGGGGGGATGCGGAATCAGGGACAAATGCCAAGCGGCGGCGGCACGTTCTGTCTCCAAGTCTCTATTGAAGCCAGTTGTGCGCACCCGCGCGCAATCGCCGGAGCAAACCCTCGAAAGGATCACTTCACCTGGCGAGATGAGGCCTGGCTCCAGACCTTTTCGCCTTTTCAGACGGCCCGCCGATCCTGCCCCTCTGCTCGCAACCGGCCAATTCGTGCCGTGATATTGAATAGCACTTGAGACCGTGGCCAGTTACACACAAGACTAATAGGGTCGGCCAACTGACGTGGCTGCGTCACCACTCGTCGAACGGGTGACAGCCAGGCAGCGAGCGATCCAAACAACTTCAACCTGCGTTGAAAGAGAGTGAGACAATGAAACTTCTGGCAATAACAGCGATGACTTTCCTGATTGCATCTCAGGCGTTTGCCGGTTCGTACGAACAGCGATGCCAGACAAAAAGCGTGCCCTACCAGGAAACCGTCAAAGGCGGGAACCCGGAAAGGGTCATCGGCGGAGCGGTTGTTGGCGGTGTGGTTGGCAAGGTCGTGACCAAGAAGAATTCCGGTGCTGCCGCCGGCGCAGTCATTGGCGGGGTGGTCGCCAATGAAACCGGCAAGAAGACCGTTACCAGGTACAGGGACGTGGAAACCTGTACAAACGTATTCATTCCTGCCCGCATCAACGATCAGCAAGAGCTTCAGGACGTCCTGCTGGATCTGAACGACGGCAGGTCCGTCAGCAAGGAAAAGATCATGGATGTGCAGTACACGATTGGCGTCGCCCATGATGGAAAATGGGGGCCGAAGTCTCAACAGGCCGCGCAGAAATACCTGGCAAGCAGCTCAGTCGACGCACCGTTGTATTCACTGGTGGTCAACGATGTGGTGATCTTCAGCTCGGCGGACGCCGGTGAGGTCAACGAGATCAGGGAGGCCCTCTCAGACGCGGGTGTCGACTCGCAGGTATTCCTCGACTAGCTGCACGGCGACTTCAGCTGGCGCCACTTCGCATCGCGACCGGCGCCAGTCCAAGGACGGAATGTTTCCCGGTAATGGTTTCGGCTGGAACCCTGAACTCCGTGCCGGCATCCGCATCGGCTGAAGTTCCGGGAAACCCTGCGGTTGCCAAGGGTCCGTCCCTTGATCGCCGTCGTCCCCTTTACACCTCCGTAACCTTTCTTACCGCACGCCCGGCACGCTGCCGCTCATTCGCTTGGTACCGACCCATCCACCGACGTAATACCGACGTGATACCGACGTGATACCGACGTTGCGTTTTTCGCCAAAACCCCGCATTTGAAGGCATTTACGAATGAAGACGTTGCGCGCGACACTCGTAAGCGCGCACGGCGTTAACAAAGATGTCCGCGGGCAGAAGCGCCTCACATGCCAAGCGCTTCCTTGTACATCTCCAGAACCGCCTCTTCCTCGGCGATGTCGTCCTTGTCGCGCTTTCTCAGCGCGATCACCTTGCGCATAACCCGCGTGTCATACCCCCGCCCCTTGGCCTCGGCCATGACCTCTTTCTGCTGATCCGCGATGTCGCGCTTCTCGGCCTCAAGACGCTCGAATCTCTCGATAAACTGGCGCAACTCGTCGGCGGTGACACGGTAACTCTGCTCGGTGAGATTGTCGTCCATTCTCGGGGCCTCCATGTGGGTCGGGCGACTTCGATACTAGGGCGTGATGGGCGCTGCAAGGGTTGATGTCGGTGCCCGACCGCGCTAGGCGGGGCGCCAACGTCGGGCGGAGAGAGTGTCGCATGGAAAACCTGGTTTGGATCGGCGCGCTGGTGACCCTGACGGGACTCGCCGGGCTGATCTGGTGCATTCTCACGGTGCAGAAGGCTCGCAAAAAAGGCTTGGATGACAACGCCTTGAAGACCGAGCTTCAGAAGGTCGTCGCACTTAACCTGGGCGCATTGTTCCTGTCAGCTATCGGGCTGATGATCGTCGTCCTGGGCATATTGCTCAGCTAGCGGGCGACGCCGCCTCGCCATGCGTGAAGCGTCCCCCCGTTTCGACCAGATCGGTCAGGAGCGATACCGGCGGCTCAAGCCTCACGCTCACTTCCGCCATCTCGCCGAGAACCCTCGCCACGTGATCGAGTCCCATCAGGTCGGCAGCAAACATGACGCCTCCGGTGCGGCGGGCGAATCCAAGCCCGTGTACCGCGATCATGTCGATATCCTCCGCACGTTTCACCCCGCCAGCCGTCAGGATTTGCGCTCCTGCCCCAGCCATTGCGGCAACGCAGCGAGCGCGGATCTCTCCGTCCGACAACGCCATAAGCCTTATTTCCTTGGCGATACGGTCGGCATGAATCATGCGCTCCACTTCGGCATCCGGCTCGCCCGGCTTCCCTCTCTGCGCATAGGTGAAATACCCGCGCCCCGTCGTCATCCCCAGCCGCCCGGTGGAAATCAACACGGCGTCAATGCCCCCACCCCGCAACCCTTCGGTGCCGCGCGGGGCGCTGGAACGCTTGATCCCGGTCAGGTCGCGCCAGGCAAATGATCCGAAAGGCAGGCCCCAATCCTTGAGGGCCGCATCAATCTGCGACACGCTCGCGCCGTCCTCGAGACAGAGATCAGCCGCCGCGTGAAGCGCCTCGAGTATCCGCGTCCCGACCGCTTCCTTC
>JAJDOD010000205.1 GCA_022340315.1 Silicimonas sp.
GATCTTAAACAACGGCTTGGCGATTTCCTGGACCTCGCCGGAACACGCGGGCTCGAGATCGACTTTCACACCGACGAAACGATGGACGCATCAAGCGAAACCCTTCGCATGATCGCGGAAACCGTGCTGGAAAGCGGCTGGGACCGGCCCGTTACCGTCGGGCACTGTTGCTCGCTCTCGACCCAGGACGAGGCGCGCGCGATGGACACGCTCGATCTTGTGGCCAAGGCGGGGATCAACGTCGTCAGCCTGCCGATGTGCAACCTCTACCTTCAGGACCGGCACCCGGGTCGCACCCCGCGCGGGCGCGGATTAACGCTGGTGCACGAGATGAAGGCGCGCGGCATCAACGTCAGCTTCGCTTCCGACAACACGCGCGACCCGTTCTATGCCTATGGCGACATGGACATGATCGAAGTGCTGCGCCAGGCCACTCGGATCGGCCATCTCGACCACTCCGACCCGGACTGGTTCGATACCGTCACCACGAACCCAAGCAAGGCGATGAGCCTGCCTGCCTCGGCCCTAGTGCCGGGCCAGCCCGCGGATTTGGTGATCTGCAACGCCCGGTCCTGGACCGAGCTTTTCGCTCGCCCCCAGTCCGACCGCATCGTTCTCCGCGATGGACGCGCCATCGACACCACGCTTCCCGCCTATTCCACGCTCGATCACCTCATGGAGACAGCATGACCGCCGACATCGCAGGCGCCAAAGCCGCCCTCGCCCATCTCGACATCGAAGAGAAGGAAGTCGCCATCAAGGCCGCCAGCCGCGACTTCTTCTGGTACTCGCCGGTGCTGAAAGCGCGCCTCGACCACGTGATGGCCGATTTCGTCGTACGCCCGCGTAACGAAGCCGAAATCATCGAAGTGCTAAAAACCTGCTACGCCCACAACGTCCCCGTGACGACGCGCGGCGCCGGAACCGGCAACTACGGCCAGGCAATGCCATTGGCCGGCGGCTGCGTGATGCATCTGCGGTTCATGGACAAGGTGAAGGAGATCCATCCAGGCCGGGTCATTACCGAACCGGGCGTTCTCCTGCGCGACCTCGATGCCGCCTGCAAGGAGCATTCCGGCCAAGAGATTCGCATGTTTTCAAGTACTTGGGCGACAGCAACTATCGGCGGCTTCATCGCTGGCGGCTCCGGCGGCGTCGGCTCCTGTACCTGGGGCTCGCTGCGCGACCTCGGAAATATCATCCGGCTTCGCGTCGTGACGATGGAGGAGGAACCACGCATCCTCGAGTTCACCGGCGAGGAGCTTCCCCGCGTCTCCCACGCCTACGGCACCAACGGCATCATCACCGAGATCGAAATGCCGCTGGCGCCCGCCTATGACTGGGTCGAGATGTTCGTCGCCACCGATGACTTCATGGACGCCGTGCGCTTTGCCGAGGACCTCGCCAATCAGGACGGCATCCTGATCAAGCTCGCCACCGTTTTCGAGGCGCCGATTGCCAAGGACTATTTCCAGCGGGTGGCACCCTACGTCGAGCCCGGCACCAACCTGATAGGGCTGATGGTGGCGCCGCACTCGATGGATGGCTTCCTGACCTTCCTGGGACGGCGGCCCGAGGCGAAGCTGATCTACCGGAACGACGACCACAACTGGGCCCGTAACCCCGGCCCGGTGTTCGAGTACGGCTGGAACCATACGACGCTGAGGGCACTCAAGGTCGATCCTTCGATCACCTACCTGCAGGTCCGCTACGGCTTCCCGAAGCACAAGGAGTTGATCGAGCAGATGCGTGATGCGCTCTCGCCGGAGGTCCTGCAGCATCTCGAAGTCTTGCGAGAGGGCGGCAAGGTGATCTTCGCCGGTTTGACCCTTGTGAAATTCACCACCGAACAACGGCTCGACGAGATCGTGAAGATGCATGAGGACGCGGGCGCAATGATCTTCAACCCGCACCGCTACACGCTGGAAGAAGGCGGGCGCCAGACTGTCGACGACCGGCAATTGAGGTTCAAGCAGGAGGCAGATCCCAAGGGCCTCCTGAACCCCGGCAAGATGATTGCCTGGGACGAACCGGAATTCGATTTCAAACGGATGTACGCCTATGCAAAACTGCAGGCGCCGGAATGACGTCGTTTCTCCAAGCCACACTACCAGCGGGGGCAATTGACCTGTGAGAGCGCTTGTTCTCTTCGCTCATCCTTGCCCCGAAAGCTTCGGTGCTGCGCTACATGCAAAGATCGTTGAGACGCTCGGCGAACGTGGCTGGCAAGTGGATGATTGCGACCTGAACGCCGAAGGTTTCCAACCTGTACTCACCGAAGACGAGCGCCGCAATTACCACGAGGAACCATCCAACATCGAACCGGTGCGCGAGTACGTCGAACGGCTGCGCGCAGCCGAGGCACTGATCTTTTCGTTCCCAGTCTGGAATTTCGGCTATCCCGCCATCCTGAAGGGATATCTCGACCGGGTCTTCCTGCCCGGCGTCGCCTTCAAGTTGGTCGATGGCAAGGTCGCGCCCAATCTGACGCACATCCGGAAACTGGCCGCCGTCACGACCTATGGCGGGACCCGATGGCGTGCCTTCGGCGCGGGTGATCCACCGCGCAAGCATTTCACACGTGCGGTCTGGCACGTGACCCGCCCCGAGAAGACGCGATACCTTGCGCTCTACGACATGAACCGTGCGACAGATACTCAGCGGGCATCTTTCCTCGATAGGGTCGGTCGGGAGATGCGGGCGCTCTGATGAAGGCACTTGTGGTATACTGCCACCCGAAAGATGGGAGTTTCACGGCAGCGGTTCGCGACATGGTCATCGCCAAGCTGGATGCGCAAGGCGCAGAGATCCGTATCACCGACCTCTACGCGCGCGGCTTCTCTCCCGTCCTGACCGCGGCTGAACTCGACACCTACGAGGACGCTGCACGAAACACTCAAACCGTCGAGCAGGATGTTGCCGACCTGAAATGGTGCGACACACTCATCTTCGTCTATCCGACCTGGTGGTACGGATTGCCGGCGGTCCTGAAGGGCTGGCTTGACCGCGTTTTTGTGCCCGAGATCGCCTTCCTGATGCCGACGCCCGAGCGCCGAACCATCGCTCGCGGCCTGTCGCATATCGAACGGTTGGGTGTCTTCACCACCTGCGGCGCATCGCGTTGGCTGACCTTCATTGTGGGCGCACCGGGAAAGCGGACGCTCTTTCGCGGCATCGGCTTTCTATGCGCCAAGCCGCTGAAGAAGGCGTTTGCCGCACACTATCTGATGGACAGCTCGACGCCCGACAGCCGGCAGGCGCACCTTGACCGCGTCGCCAAGAAAATGGATCGTTTTCTCTCATGAGCACAACCGCAATTCCCATTCTCGACTGGTCCCGCTTCACGTCCGGAAGCGACCGTGATGGCTTCGTTTCTGATCTCTCCAGCGCATGCCGCGGGACAGGGTTCTTCCTGGTGACTGGCCACGGAATTCCACAATCCCTGATCGACAAGACCCTGGCGGTCGCCGACCAGTTCTTTGCTCTGCCCAGCGAGGAAAAGGCCAAATATGACATCCGAAAAGTCGGTAACAACCGTGGATGGTCCGGCCCGGGGACCGAGAACCTCGACGACAGCAAACCCGACCAGGTCGACCGGAAGGAAGCCTTCAACACCGGCCTCGAGCTTGAACCCGACGATCCTCGACTGACGACCCAGCCATTCCGGGGAATGAACGCCTGGCCGGACGTTCCTGACTTTCGCGAGACGGTGACGACATACTTCGACGCGGTGCACGCACTTGGCGTCGATCTGCACCGAGCCATCGCACTCGACCTCGGCCTGCCCGAGGATTATTTCGCACCCTCTCTCAATGAGCCATTGGCGACGCTAAGAATGCTGCGCTATCCCGGTGGCGACGGAACCGAAGGGATCGGAGCGGGCGCTCACACCGACTACGGCTCGATCACATTGCTCTACAGTGACGGCGAGCCGGGCCTTCAGGTTCAACCGCGCGGCAAGGACTGGATTGAAGTTCCCCGCGTGCCGGGTGCGTTCATCATCAATATCGCCGATTGCCTGATGCGCTGGACCAACGACATCTACGTTTCAACGCCACACCGAGTACTCGTTCCCAGGAATCCCAGGCGCTCGCTGGCATTCTTCCTGGACCCGAACCCCGACGCCCTGATTGCAGCGCTGCCGGGCACGGGCGAGGCGAAATATCCACCGATCACCGGAGCCGAATATCTCAAGATGAGGCTCGACGCGACTTACACTGAAAAGATCACAGCATGAAACGCCGCTTCGATTGGGCCGAATACCGGACAACCGAGTACCAGGATATCGACCCCGAGAAGGTCATCGCCATCCTGCCGACCGCCGCGATCGAGCAGCACGGTCCGCACCTGCCGGTCGGTGTCGATACCATGATCGCGGAAGGAATGCTGGGCGAACTGCGACAGGCCTGTCCGGATGATCTGGATATCCGAATCCTGCCTGTTCAGGCCGTGGGGAAGTCCAACGAGCACCTGCACGCCAAGGGAACGCTGACCCTTTCGGCCGAGAACGCTTTGCGCATTTGGACCGAGATCGGACTCTCCGTGGCGCGTACCGGCGTGCGAAAGATCGTCATCGTCAACAGCCACGGCGGAAATCTGGATCTGATTTCCATACTCGCCCGTGAGTTGCGTGTTCAGGCCGGCATGCTGGCCGTAAAATGCCAATGGGGGAACTTCGGAACCCCGCCCGGATTGTATTCGGACACCGAGGCGCATTTCGGAATCCACGGAGGAGACCGTGAAACGTCTCTGATGCTGCACTTTCGGCCGGAACTCGTCGAATTGGATGCCGCGGAGAACTTTGTCTCGTCCGCCGAATCAGCTCCCATCCCACCGATAGGTCCAATCTCATATGGCTGGGTATCGTCAGACCTGAACCGCGCCGGTGTCGTTGGAGAAGCGCATCTTGCAACGGCCGAGAAAGGGAAAAAGTCAGCAGAACACCAAATCATAGGCTTTCTCGACCTGCTCAGGACCGTTCGGGACCATCCACTGGGCGATTTTGCGCCCACCGGCTAGGCATCCTGCCATGATTTGCAACAGTTTGTTGACAAAACAACTCAGACGGGTCCCTATCTGTCGTACAAGCACAAGCGACGAGGGGCGGGCAACGACCCGCTGGGGAGAGAATGGCAATCGGGGCAGTGTTCTTAAGCCTACCAATGGCTCTTGCCGCCGCGGTATTCACCTGCGCGTCGCAGGGTACGCATCCCGCAGTTGGCTTGCTTTTCTATGCAGTTGCGGGGACCATCTTCATGGCCTCGTATACGTTCGTGGGCAGTGCATTCCTCAGCAATCGGCGCTAGAGCCAGGTCAACGAAGCTTCCCGCAACTTGTTGACATCGCTCCACGTTCGACGTGATCTCCATGTACAGCGTGTTCCTGCCGGGACCGCGCAACAGCCCGGAGAAACAACCAAATGAAAAATCCGCTAAGGGAACTTTGGGACCGCAACGAAATCGGCCTTAACGCCTGGTTGAATATCGGCCATTCATTCTCTGCCGAAATCATGGCCAACCAGGACTTCGATGCATTGACCGTCGATTGTCAGCACGGACCCATCGACTATTCCAGTCTTCTGCCGATGTTTCAGGCGATGCGAGCCTCTGGAAAAGCCCTCATGGCCCGAGTTCCCTGGCGCGATCCCACATGGATCATGAAGTTCCTCGACGCCGGCGCCACCGGCATCATCTGCCCGATGGTAAACACTGCCGAACAGGCAGAAGAGTTTGTCAGCTACCTCAGATACCCGCCGCACGGACAGCGAAGTTGGGGACCCACGCGCGCGCTGTTCGCCCACAATGACTACAGCAAGGACGGGGCAAACGACGCCGTTCTGGCCTTTGCGATGATCGAAACCGCAGAAGCCATGAACAACCTTGAGGCGATCGCGAAAACGCCGCACCTTGATGCGCTTTATATTGGTCCATCCGATCTTTCGCTGGGCGTCAGCAACGGAGCGCTTCCACCAAAACTGGACAGGGAAGAGCCGGAGATGATCGAAGCCATCAAGCACATTCTGGGAGTGGCACATGGCAATGGACTGCGTGCGGCACTGCACTGCGGCACACCGGAATACGCGGCACGCGGGGTCGAGTGGGGCTTCGACTTGGTGACCGTCGGAACCGACAGCGCCATCCTTGCCCAGGGCGCGGCGGCAACGGCGAAGAAATTTCGCGACCTGATCGCCTGACGCCTGCATGACGCCAAACAGCCCAGGTCCCTTTGTTGGCATTATTGCCGCGTGCCGACTGGCGCTAAGATACCGGGTAGATTAGACTACATTATTTGAAGGCACGCTCTCGCATCCCGCCGGATTTGCAGCCATAAGTGCCGGTGGGAGGGTGCCTTTAGCCGCATGACAATTTTGCTCGACACATCCCCGAAGGTCTCGGACGAGGTTCGGAAGACCACTTGCTACATGTGCGCCTGCCGCTGTGGCATCAATGTTCACCTGAAAGACGGCAAAGTTGCCTATATCGAAGGCAACCGCGACCACCCTGTGAACAAGGGGGTGCTCTGCGCCAAGGGTTCGTCGGGCATCATGCAGCACCTGTCTCCCGCGAGGCTGCGAGCGCCGATGAAACGTGTCGGCCCGCGAGGTTCGGGCGAATTCGAGGAAATATCCTGGGACGAGGCATTGGAAACCGCCGTGTCCTGGCTGAAGCCATTGCGCGAAACCGACCAGTCTCGCCTGGCGTTTTTCACGGGCCGGGACCAGTCGCAGTCGTTTACCTCCTATTGGGCGCAATCCTTTGGAACCCCGAACTACGCCGCTCACGGCGGGTTCTGCTCGGTCAATATGGCCGCCGCCGGCATCTATACGATGGGTGGTGCGTTCTGGGAGTTCGGGCAACCGGACTGGGACCGGACCAAGCTCTTCATGATTTTCGGCGTCGCCGAGGACCACGACAGCAACCCGATCAAGATGGGGATCGGCAAGCTGAAGGCCCGCGGCTCCAAGATCATCGGGGTCAACCCGATCCGGACCGGCTACAACGCGGTTGCGGACGAATGGGTGGGTATCACGCCCGGCACCGACGGCCTTTTCATCCTGAGCCTAGTGCACTGCCTGATGAAGGCGGGACGCATCGACCTCGACTACCTCGCGCGTTTCACAGACGCACCTTGCCTCGTCAACGGCGACGAGAAGTCGGACGAATTCGGACTGATCCTGAAGAACGAAGCCGGCAAGGCGCTTGTCCTTGACCGCCGGTCCGGCAAGCCCGAGCCTTTCGACACGCCAGGTGTTCAGCCAGACCTTTCCGGTTCATACCGCCACGCGGGCGTCACCCATCGTCCCGTCCTGCAACACATGGCCGAGCGATACCTCTCCGAGAGCTATTCCCCCGAAACGGTCGCGCCCAAGATCGGGATCGACGCAAAGCGGATCCGCGCCATCGCCGCCGATCTTGCGCGGGTTGCGTTCGATGAAGCGATTGAACTTGACCGCGAGTGGACCGACTTCCGGGGCGAGAAGCACGCCAAGATGATCGGCCGCCCTGTGGCATTCCATGCGATGCGCGGGATCAGCGCACACTCGAACGGCTTTCAGACCTGTCGTGCTCTGCACTTGCTCCAGATAATCCTCGGCAGCGTCGAGGTGCCAGGTGGTTTCCGCTTCAAGCCGCCCTACCCCAAGCCTTTCTGGGCACATCCCAAGCCGCACGCTCTGCATCAGCCGGGCCAGCCGCTCGACGGCCCGCACCTGGGCTTCGTGCACGGGCCCGACGACCTTCTGCTGAAGGACGACGATCCGACGATCAACGACCCGACGACACCCAAACGCATCGACAAGGCGTTCTCGTGGGAGAACCCCATGAGCAGCCACGGTCTGATGCACATGGTGATCTCGAACGCTCATGCCGGCGATCCCTACAAGATCGACACGCTCATGCTCTACATGGCGAATATGTCGTGGAACTCGTCGATGAACACATCCGGCGTCATGAAGATGCTGACCGACACCGACGAGGATGGCGAGTACGTCATTCCCCGCATCATCTACTCGGATGCCTACTCGTCCGAGATGGTCGCCTATGCCGACCTGATCTTGCCGGACACGACATATCTTGAGCGGCACGATTGCATCAGCCTTCTCGACCGCCCTATCTGCGAGGCCGAGGCGGCCGCCGACGCGATCCGCTGGCCGGTTGTCGAACCCGACCGC
>JAJDOD010000206.1 GCA_022340315.1 Silicimonas sp.
GAGAAGCTGATGCCCTATCTGCATCTGCCGGTGCAGTCGGGATCGGATCGCATCCTCAAGCGGATGAATCGCAAGCATACTGCCGAGGAATACATCCGGTTGGTCGAGCGTATTCGGGCTGCTCGGCCGGATCTTCTGCTATCGGGCGATTTCATCGTGGGTTTCCCCGAGGAGACCGACCAGGATTTCGCCGACACGATGGCGTTGATCGAGGCGGTGGGCTACGGGCAGGCCTACAGCTTCAAGTACTCGACCCGTCCGGGCACGCCCGCCGCCGAGCGGGCGCAGGTGCCGGAGGACGTAAAAGATGCGCGGTTGCAGGCGCTTCAGGCCTTGCTGCGGACCCAGCAGCAGGCGGCGCAGGATGCGATGGTCGGGCGCGACGTGAAAGTGCTGTTCGAGAAGCCGGGGCGCGAGGCCGGGCAGATGGTCGGCAAATCCGAGTATCTGCATGCGGTTCATGCGGTTGGTGACGTCGCGCCGGGCGATCTGCGTTCCGTGAAGATTATCGCGTCGAACGCGAATTCGCTGACCGGGACGTTTTAGGCCCCGGCCAGGCGGGTCAGAGAAGGCCCTGGGCGACGATCATCAGGGCGCCGGAGCCGATGGCATAAATTCCATCCGTCACGACCGCACCGGTCGATCGCCGCCCGAAGGCGCCGTTTGCGACAACGAAGAGTGCCACGGCGAGAATCGCGAGGAGCGCCGTGCCGAGGAGGTTCAGCGTTGCGGTGAGCCCGATGACAAGCGCAAGTGCGATCAGCGCGCCAAGCTGCAGGATCATCGCCGCGGCTGGAAAACCGCCTTTATCGAGGTTCACGCCGGAGCCTTCGGCCCAGGTGCGGCCGAGGACTTTCGGGTGATAGAGGATCATGCCGAAAACGAAGGCCGCCACCGTTCCCAATGCGACGGCGGCGACATTGAGGCTTTCCGGTTCCATCAGGCGATGGCCTCCAACGCAGCGAGAATCCTGGTCCAGCCGCCCTCGTGGTTGTCGCGCATCTCCTCGTTCTCGAAGCGGACGTGATGCAGCGTGATGTCCGTGCCGCCGCCGCTCTCCGAGAAGTCGATGGTCACAGTGCTGTCTTCGCGGGTGGAAAAGGGAGATTCCCAGGTGAAGGCCAGCCGGTTGGGTCGGTCGATCACCTTGTAGGTGCCTTCGTGCGGCAGGTCGTTCTCTCCGGCGCGCATCACGATCCGGAAGCGTCCGCCGACACGGGCATCGGCCGTGGCTTCGGGCACGGACATGTCCGGGCCGGGCAGCATGAAGCGGGCGAGCATCTCCGGATCGAGCCAGGCGTCAAAGAGCTTCTCGCGCGGGGCCTTGATGTGGCGGGAGACGGTGAGTTCCAGTTCGGTGGCGGTGTCAGTCATCGGAGTTATCCTTTGTCACAAGGGTTTCGAGGGTGTCGAGACGAAGCTCCCAGATCGAGCGGAGGTCCTTGAACCACTGGTCGATCAGGGAGAGGCGTCCGGGTGTGAGCTCGATGAGGTGTTCGCGCCATTCGGTTCTGCGGCTGACGAGGCGGGCTTTTTCCAGCACCTTTATGTGTTTTGACACCGAATTGAGGCTCATCGCGTCAAACTGGCGGGCGAGGTCCGTGACGCGCATCGGCCCTTGCTGGGCCAGAAGCGTCAGGATCGCCCGCCGCGTCGGATCGGCGGCGGCCTTGAGCATGTTCGTCAGGTCGGTATCTGATTCTCGTTCAACCATAAGGGTGAATTACACCATGATATACTTTCAATCAACCAAAAAGGTGAATGAGTAAGCCGCAACATGTCGTGAAGCTTTGACGAAACATGACGAGATATGCTTGCAAGGCCGTCAAACCCTTGGCAGCATGGGCGCAACGACAGGTTTGCACCCACGGAGTTTTCGTATTTGTCCATTCGCGCGCTGAGCCCGACAGCCCCGCCTTCTGACCAGACCGCAGAACCGCTTGAAACGCGGCTGGAGTTTCCGGACAACCGCCTGCTGATCGACCTTTTCGGAGAGTTCAACCGCAACCTCGCGCATATCGAGAGCGCGCTTGGCGTGCAGATCATGCACCAGGGCAACCAGCTGGCCGTCTTCGGCGAGGCCGGTGCCATCGCCAAGGCGGCGGAGGTCCTGCAGGCGCTTTACACTCGCGCCGAGGCGGGGCGCGAGATCACGCCCGGCGACATTGACGCCGAGATCCGGATGGGCGGCGGCGACGACAAGGAGCGGCCCACAGACCAGATGGAACTGTTCCAGGGCGGACGGCTTGAGATCAAGACCCGCAAGAAGACGGTCGAGCCGCGCACCGAGGCGCAGAAGGGTTATGTGAAGGCGCTCTACGAGAACGAACTTGCGTTTGGCATCGGCCCGGCCGGAACCGGCAAGACCTATCTTGCCGTCGCGGTTGGCGTGAACATGTTCATCGGCGGGCATGTCGACAAGATCATCCTGAGCCGCCCCGCGGTAGAGGCGGGCGAACGGCTGGGCTTCCTGCCGGGCGACATGAAGGAGAAGGTCGATCCCTACATGCAGCCGCTTTACGACGCGCTGCACGATTTCCTTCCCGGCAAGCAACTGGGCCGGATGATGGAGGAAAAGGTGATCGAGATCGCGCCGCTCGCCTTCATGCGGGGCCGGACGTTGTCCAATGCCTTCGTGGTGCTGGACGAGGCGCAGAACGCCACGCAGATGCAGATGAAGATGTTCCTGACGCGCCTCGGCGAAGGCAGTCGCATGGTCATTACCGGCGACCGCACGCAGGTGGACCTGCCGCGCGGCGTATCCTCGGGCCTCGCGGACGCCGAGAGGTTGTTGAAGGGGATCGGGCGGATCTCGTTCAATTATTTCACGTCGAAAGACGTGGTGCGGCATCCGCTGGTGGCCAAGATCATCGAAGCCTACGACGCGGACGCCGAAGGAATTTGATCCCCGAGCAACCGAAGCGGGGTTGCGCCGTTAGCTTTTCTCCCGGCTGGCGGTTTCCGAGATACGCGATCCGATCACCAAGATACCCGCGGCCACGAGTGCCACGCCGGAGCTGATCTGAACCGCTGCATGGAAGCTCCAGACCTGTGCGATCAGCCCGGCCGCGGGTCCGGCGAAAATTCCGCTCATCATCAGCGCGTTCCAGTAGATGGCGGTGGCGGCTGCGGGACGTTCGGGCGCGAATGACTGGACGTAGCTGATCCCGAGACTGGCGAAGAGACCGTAATAGAGACCCTCAAGCGCGGCGCCGAAAAGCATCTGTCCGAATGATTGAACCGAGGCGAGAACCTGGATTGTGACAACGGCCAGAAGTGTCGTGGCGAGAAGCGTGTTCCTGATGCCGAAGCGCCCGATCAGAAGCGGAGTCGAGAAGATCGCCATGACCTCGACGAAGGTCTTTATGCTGAATGCCGTCCCCGGGGCAAATCCGGGCAAGCCCACTTCAGCGACGTAGAATATCGGCAATGCGGCGAAGGTCAGGGAATGTGCGCCGGCAAGGCAGAACACGTAGCTTGCTGCCAGAAGCAGCGCGCGGTTGCCGTTTGTGGAGACGGCGCCAGGTGCCAGCGGCGCTGCTCCAGCAGTAATGTCCCGAGGCAGGCCGTTCCACCAAAGAAACAACCACAGCGCACCCGCCGCCGTGCCAACGCGAAAGACCGCCTGTGCGCCGAACCCGTCGGCAACGAGGAAGGAAACCGCCGGACCGATCATCCATGCCGTCGATGTCGTGGCGCGCATGTACGCATTGAAACGCGTTCTGCTGATGCCCTGCGCCTCGGCCAGATGCCCGCCGAGACTGAACATCGTCGAGACGGCGCTGGAGCTGACGCCGAAGCCGACGACACCTAACGTCATTACAGTTGGCAGGGCGGGGACGATGGCAACGGAAATACTGGCTGTCAGGAATCCGAAGGCCGCGATGCCAATCTGCGGATGGACGAGAGCGCCTGCATCTATGCGCGAGGCATTGAGCCGGTTCATGGCAACGGCAAGCCCTATCGCTACGAGCGAGTAGACGCTCATCACCCAAGGGTCATGCCCAAGGCCCTCGACTATGAAGAAACCCATGTACGGGATGACCATTGACGAGCAGAAAGTCCCGCAGAAGAGCAGGAGCAGGAACGGTGCCAGGCGGCCTTGTTTCCAAAGGGACATGTGGGTGGATCTGGGTCCTGAGAACAAGTCATGTTTCGCAGTGTTCCCCGGCAAAGTCGAGATGAGTGGCAGCGGTTACCCGGACCCGATCAGTATCCCCGCCGCCAGCACCAGCGCGCCGCCCAGCACCACTTGCAGCGCGGCGCGGAAAAAGGGCGTGTCCATGTAGCGGTTCTGGATCCAGGCAATGGCCCAGAGTTCGACGAAGACGACGACCAGGGCGATCACGGTGGCCGTCCAGAAGTGAGGGATGAGGTAGGGGAGCGCGTGTCCCAGCCCGCCCACGGTGGTCATCACACCCGAGGACAGCCCGCGCTTGAAGGGCGAGCCGCGCCCGGAGATGGTGCCGTCATCCGACGCGGCCTCTGTGAAGCCCATCGAGATGCCCGCGCCGACCGAGGCGGCAAGGCCGACCAGGAAGGTGGTCCAGGGGTCCTGCGTGGCAAAGGCCGTGGCGAAAATCGGCGCCAGGGTCGAGACGCTGCCATCCATCAGCCCCGCCAGTCCCGGCTGCACCCAGGTCAGTACGAACTGGCGATGTGCTTCGCGGTCCTCTTCGCCTCGGGTGTCATCGTCGAGATGTTTCTCGACCAGTTCCTCGGCCTTGTCACTGTGCCGTGCTTCCGCCGCCGCGAGGTCGCCCAGAAGCTTGCGCGTGTCGGCGTCGGTTGTGCGGGCGGCGGCGGTTTCGTAAAAGCGCCGGGCGTCGCCTTCCATCTGTTCGGCTTCGTCGCGCATCCGTTCCAGCCCCAGGTTTTCGACCAGCCACACCGGGCGGCGGGCGTAGAAGCCCGAGACATGCTCGCGCCGGATCAGCGGGATGTGGTCGCCAAAGCGCTTCTGGTGCAGCTCGATCAGCTTCTGGCGGTGGACATCCTCCTCGGCCGCCATGCCATCGAATACAGCTGCCGAAGCGGGAAACTCGGCCCGCAGCTTCTCGGAATAGGTTCGGTAGATGCGCGCGTCGTCCTCCTCGGAAGATATCGCGAGCGCGAGCACTTCCTGCTCGCTGAGATCGGTGAATCTGCGCCTCGACACCACGCCCGGGATCATGTCCGCCTCCGTACAAGCCTTCCGCCAAGTAATTTCCGAAAGTGCCGGACTGCAAGCCGGCATCCTTGAAAAAACTGAACTGTACGGTTTATATTAGTTTCAGGGATGAAAGTGGAGGCTTTCGCATGAATGCGCCGCAGCCGGTCGTCAAACAGGGTCGCAAGTGGGACCAGGTGCTTGACGGGGCGCGAACGGTTTTCATGCGGGACGGCTTCGAAGGCGCGAGTGTCGATGACATCGTGCGCGAGGCCGGGGTATCGAAGGCGACGCTTTACTCGTATTTCCCCGATAAACGGTTGCTGTTCCTGGAAGTGGCCAAGGCCGAGTGCCGGGCGCAGTCGGACGCTGCCGTGGCGCAGGTGGTCGAGACCGAGGATCTGCGGCTGGCGATGACGCTGGCGGCGAAGCGGATGGTGCGGTTCTTCATCTCGGACGTCGGCATGCAGGTGTATCGGATCGTTGTCGCGGAGAGTCAGCGTTTCCCGGAACTGGGCCGCGAATTCTACGAGACCGGACCCGCGCGTGTACGCAGCATACTGCGGGACTTTCTTCAGAAGGGCATCGACGAGGGCAAGCTTTCCATCGACGATATGGATCTTGCGGTTGACCAGTTCCCCGAGCTTTGCAAGGCCGGGTTGCACATGCCAATGGCGATCGGCATCCGGGAGAAGCCGTCTGATGAGGAGGTCGACCGCGTGGTTGAAAGCGCCGTGGACATGTTCCTCTGCCGCTACGGCGCAGGCGAATACGCGCGCACATCCGGGGCCGCATGACCCGATAAGTCACAGCTTTCCTCCGTAGGTTGGTGGGCGATTGCCTTTCGTTGACAATACGTTAGCATCGCACGAATCCGCACCGCGCCACGGGACTGCCTTATGAAAACGATCACATTGCGCCTTGCCGTTCTGACGGCAGTTCTTCTGGGACTTGCCGCCTGTTCGGGCGGTATCCCCGCAGAGAACACGGCGTTTTCCGGAAGCCACCCTGAATACGGCGAGGTGCAGGAGGGGCATATCGTGATCCCGGCAGTTCCCGACAGTTTCCTGGAAGAGCCGAACCGCCGGACGTCCGTGGCATATTATGGGGGGGAGGCGCCGGGTTCGATCATTGTAGACCCCTATGCCAAATTCCTTTACATCGTACAGCCTGCGGGCACCGCGATCCGGTATCCCATCGCGGTCGGCCGCGAAGGCCGTGGTTTCCAGGGTCAGGCGACGATCGGGCGCAAGGCTGAGTGGCCAGGCTGGACGCCGACGGCGAACATGGTCCGGCAGGAGCCGGAATTCTATGGCCCATTCGCCGGGGGCATTCCCGGTGGCCGGGCCAGCCCCCTCGGGGCGCGGGCGCTTTACCTCTACCGTGGCGGGCGCGATACGTATTTCCGCATACATGGCACCAACGACCCTGCCACCATCGGCAACGCGGGCAGCGCGGGCTGCATCCGCATGTTCAACCAGGATGTCATCGACCTTTACGACCGGGTGCCGCCCGGAGCGCAGGTGTTCGTGCGGACCTACGAGCAATCGGTTGCGGCAGAAGGCGAAGTGATGGCCAACCGGGGCAGCGAGATACCTCCGAGGACGGTAGACCCGGCGGAGGTCTATGCACTGGTCGCGGAAGAAGAGCGGCGGAAGGCCGAGTGGGAGGCGCAGAACTGAGGGTGCGTGCGCCTGGTGTCCGGGCCTAGCTTGTCAAACCGAGTTCACGGTCGGTTGCGGTCCCCGCGTACTTGTCCTTCGGCGGCCAGGGCCGTGTTTGCCAGGGCGGGTCGAATGTGAAACTCGACACCTGCCTGCCCGGTACTATCGCGCCGTTTCCAGCGCCGAGTGCATAGTCGTAGTAGAGCTTGACGATCTCTTCCCTGCAGACTTGCGCGGTTGCCGGATGCGCCATGCAAGCCTCTTTCCAGGTTTTCGCACGGGCGTAGTCCTGGCTCTCGGGAAGGCGAAAACCTTCGTAGTAGTCAAGAAACCAGAAGCGTTTGAAGAGCGGCGTGAAAACGGCTTCAGCCAGCCCGAAATCCTCGAATAGATAGGGTCCCTGGTGGCCATGTTCGAGCAGGAAATCGTTGATGTCGCGGTAGAGGCCGAGAAGTTTCTCCTGATGTTCGGCGCGCCGGTCGCGGTCCTGGTTCATCACGAACAGGTATCCCGCTTCGGCAAAAGGGCCTTCGCGTGCGATCAGCATGGATTCGATGGCATGCTCATACGGATCATCCCGGCGAAGGGTGGCGCCGGGCAAGAACTCATCCAGATAGCGCAGGATCACGAGGCTTTCCTTGATGATCCGGCCATCGGAAGTCTCGAGAACCGGTAGGGCCGTCGTACCCCTTGTCTTGAGCAACAGGCCGGGGTCACGCGGTCGGGTGATGTCGATGACACGGAACTCGACCGCGTCCGCCATCCCGCGCAATGACAACAGGATTTCCAGTCGCTGGCAAAACGGGCAAACGGGGATGTGGTGGACTATTGGTTTTCGTTTCACGAAGTTACCTCCGGAACCGGCGAGGCGGCGCGCTTGAGTCCAGTTCGCAGGTTACAAAACAGCCCGGTCCGGGCTGCCTCAATCCACCCGGCGGACGTGGAGTTGATTGCCGCGTTTCTCGGTCTCGAAGCGCGGAAGCCCGTCGATCAGGTCGCTCAGTTTCCGCTTGCCATAGGTGCGCGGGTCGAAGTCGGGGTTGTCGCGAGTGATGTACTGACCCAGCTGCCCGAGCGGGTACCACTCGTCGTCGGAGTTGATCTTCTCCATCGCCCTGGTGATGAGAGGGATTGCCTTCGTCGGGTTCAGCTTGCCTGGCGCCGGCGTGGACCCCTTTGCGGCCGGGGTGGGTTCATCAACGATGTTTTCCAGCAGGATAAACCGGTTGCAGACGTTCCGCAGGCTCTCGGGCGCCTTTGCCTCGCCGATGCCGATCACGTCCATCCCCTGTTCGCGCACCCGGTTGGCGAGTGCGGTGAAGTCGCTGTCAGACGACACCAGCACGAAGCCATCGAAGCGGCCCGTGTGAAGGATGTCCATCGCGTCGATCACCAGACCGATGTCCGAGGCGTTCTTGCCCACCGTATTCGCGGTTTCCTGGTGCGCGACGAGACCAAGTTCGCGGACGGCCGTCGACCACTTGGCGAGGCGGCCGGACGACCAGTCGCCGTAGACGCGGCGCAGCGCCGGTTCGCCGAAGGAGGTGATCTCCTTCAGCACCGCGCCCGCGTATTTGACGGGAATGTTGTCGGCGTCGATCAGTACGGCGTAGAGAGGACGGTCGCGTTCGCCCATCAGGCCAGCTCGTCGGCGCTGTGGATCACCTTGCCGAGAAGTCCGTAGTCGATCGCTTCCTTGGTGGTCAGCCAGAAATCGCGTTTGGTGTCCTCCGCGATCTTCTTCTCGGTCTGGCCGGTGGCCTCGGCGAAGATGCGGTGAAAGCGCTCGCGCATGATGCGGATCTGTTCGGCCTGGATCTGGATGTCCGAGACCGAGCCGCCGACGCCGCCACGCGGTTCATGCAGCAGGAAGCGGGTGTTCGGCAGGCAGAAGCGGTTTTCCTTCTTGGCGCCGACAAAGATCAGCGCGCCGGCGCTGGCCACCCAGCCCGAGCCGATGCAGCGGACGGTGGGTTTGATGAAGGTGATCATGTCATGCACCATGTCGCCGGATTCGACATGGCCGCCGGGCGAGGAGATGAAGACGTTGATCGGGTCTTCGCTGTCTTCGGCAAGCGCGATCAACTGTGTTGTCACCCGGTTCGCAAGCTTGTCGTTGATCTCGCCGGTGATCAGAACCGTGCGCGACTTGAAGAACAGATCGCCCGCCTTGCCGCTGGGGCCTTCCTTCTTGTCGTCGTCTTTCTTGTCGTCTTCGGCCATTGCCTGCTCCTGCAATTCGTTTGTCGGGAATGTCGGTGCTTGGGCTGGGAATGACAAGGGGGGTTTAAGGAACCGTTGCTCAGAGGAAGCGATGCAGGATCAGCGCGTCAGCATAGTCACCCGAGGGCAGGCGAAACGCGCGTGGGATGCGCCCGATCTCGGTGAAACCGGCGCGTTTCCAGGTGTCGATGGCGCGGGCATTGGTGGCGAGGACGAAGTTGTACTGCATGGCCTCGAACCCAAGTCGCTTCGCTTCCTCCAGCGAGAAGGCCAGCATCGCTCGGGCGACGCCCTTGCCCTGTGCCGCCTGCGCGGTGACGTAGCCCGCGTTGCAGACATGCGCGCCGCCGCCCTGCTGGTTGGGTCGGATGTAAAAGGTTCCAAGCGGATTGGCGTTTTCCTCGGCAACATAGGCGTGATGGGCGGTCCAATAGGCAAGCGCACCTTCGCGGGAAACACCGGGGTCGATGGCGTAGGTGTCGCCGGCGCGGAAGACGGGTTCGAGCATGGCCCAAAGGGCATCGGCGTCCGCGGGTGCGGCGGGCCGGATCGAGACGGTGGTCGCCGTTGAGGCGGTCACGGCATTCTCATGTCGAGGATCACCGGCTCGCTGTCCCCAGGCATCACGACGAAAAGCCGGGCGAAATCGTCCTTGGGCATTTCGACCAGGTCGAAGGCACCGAGTGCCGAGAGCAGGTCAGGGATGGTTTCGGTGTGGCCGACGATCAGCACCCTGTCGTCTTCGTGGTCCCACTCGATTACATCGAGCAGCGCCCGGTTGTCGCCGGTGGGCAGAGCTTCGGTCTCGATGCGGAGTGCTTCGGCGATGATGGAGCCGGTTTCCCGCGTCCTGCGTGCCTCGGTTGTGAAGACTTTGGCAAGTCCGACCCCGCCCAACATGTCCGCCCATTGTTGCGCGCGTGCGCGGCCCGCTTCGGTTATCGGAGGATCGTCGCCTTCCGCGCGCTCTGCATGGCGGATCAGGAAGATTGCCTCCTGCGCAGTTGCGGCACGCGGCACCCCGGCCAGAACGCCCAGTAGCGCCAGCATCCGGGCGTTTCTTGCTTGCGAAAATATTCTTGGGGGTCCGGGGGGCGGCGCCCCCCGGCGGATCGACGCCGCAGGCGGCGAGATCAATAGACCACCACGCTGCGGATCGACTTGCCCTCGTGCAT
>JAJDOD010000169.1 GCA_022340315.1 Silicimonas sp.
GACATCCTGATCGCCAACATCGCGCGCGCCGAGCAGTGGCGGACTGCGCTTTGCCGCGGCGATGACCTCACAACCATCGCCGCCCGCGACGGCATCACCGAGAAGTACCTCGGCCAGATGCTGTGCTTTGCCTTCCTCTCGCCAAAGCTCGTCCGGACCATCCTCAATGGTTGTCAGCCACCGGCACTGACGACCAACTGGCTGCGCCGGCACGGCCTGCCCATGTCCTGGGCCGAGCAGGACCGCATCGTCGCGCAACTCTGACCATCCGAGACACCCCTAAGTCTACTTTGAAAACCCGTCTCTGAGACTTCCGCTGGAATTGGCTCTGTTTTGCCCTGACACGGCAGTCTCAGGATGCAGGTCCACCCGCTAGTCCCCGGAAACACGGGATAAAATCGGCCTTGGCCTAAACGCGCGTCTGAGACGGGACTGTGTGGCGGAGAGACAGGGATTCGAACCCTGGGTAGGCTTGCACCCACAACGGTTTTCGAGACCGCCCCGTTCGACCACTCCGGCACCTCTCCGCGGGGGTCTGGTGCGGCGGAATACGGCAGGTGCCGGTTTCGCGCAAGCCATTTTTCCGTTGCACTTTCGTCGAAGCACTTTGAATCCCAGGCCGACCTGCTTAGGTATCGGCCAGGAGGATTGCCCATGCTTCGATTGTTGGCTGCGCTCGCACTGATGCCGGGTGTCGCAGTTGCCGCAACGCCGGCGGAACTGGCGCGGTTGCACGAGGCCCTGTCGACCGAAGCGCTCATGGCCATTCTCTCGGAGGAGGGCATCGAGCAGTCCGAGGACTTGCGCGATGCAATGTTTCCGGGGCGCGGCGGCGCCGGCTGGACTGCGACGGCCGCGCACATCTATTCCGCTGCGCGGCTGAGTGGTCTCTTCCGCCAGGCATTCGACGAAGCACTGCAGGACACCGACGCGGCGCCCTTGCTGGACTTCTACGAGGGTGAGACCGGCGCCCTTATCGCACGGCTCGAAGTCGACGCTCGGCGCGCCATCATGGCGGAAGATGTCGAGGCCGCCGCGCGGAACGCCTTCGATGCGCTCGACCCGTCCTCGCCGAGAATGGCGCTGCTTGAGGAATTTGCCGAACTGAACGACCTCGTGGACCGCAACGTGACCGGGGCGCTCAATGCCAATCTCGCTTTTTATCGAGGACTGAGTTCGGGCGAAGCCTTCGACATGACCGAGGACGACATGCTCCGCGATGTCTGGGAGCAGGAGACTGAGATCCGCGAAGACACCCGCGCCTGGGTTTTCGGTTACATGACATTCGCCTACGAGACGCTCACCGATGACCAGTTGAACGACTACGTGGTTATGGCGGACTCACCGGCGGGAAGGGCGCTGAACCGCGCGCTGTTCGCTGGGTTCGATGCGATTTTCCGGGATGTGTCTTACGAGATGGGGCAGGTCACGGCCCAGTTTTCGGTCGGTGACGAACTCTGAAATCAAAATCGGCGCAGGCAACTTCAAGCCGCCTGCACCAAGGTTTCCAGGCGTTCAGCCGTTGCGCGCGGCAAGCACGCGGGCGATGCCCTGTTGTTCGTTTTCGTTGCCCCATTCGTCGTCCGGATCGACAGACTTGACCACGGTGGGCTGCTGCTGAACCGGTTTCGGAGCCGCGTCCTTGGGCGCTTCCGGCATCTTGGCGCCGCCATCATTCACGAGGGCTTCGCCGAACTCGATAAAACTGTCGAGATCCGCGATCATCTCCTTAAGCTCCTCGATTTCCTTCTCTTTCTCGGAAATCGCCTTCTTGTAGTCTTCTCGCCGCTGCTGGGCGACCTTGATCGCATCTGCCATTGGTGTGTTCCTTCACTAGCCTGCTGCAGCAATAAGGAAGTTACGAGTGCAGCAATTCTTGGATCAATCCACGGCGAGAATGAGGCCCTTGCATGGCAGGATTGAAGCATTTGGCCAACCTGGCGCGCAGGTCCGGGCTCCGGGTGCGAGAATCCAGTGTTGATGCGGCTCCGAAGGGCTTGACTTGCGGGGGCAATCTGACGATAAGCCGGGCTCTGGCGGGCAGGTCCCGCCTTTTGATATTTTCGACAGTCCCGATCAAGGGCGCGCAGTTCGAGGCGGTGAGGAACCGAAACGCCGGCAAGCCGGGGCCGAAGGACGCGGGATAATGGAAGGAAACCAGATGTTTGCAGTCATGAAGACTGGTGGCAAGCAGTATCGCGTTCAGGCGGGCGATGTCCTCCGCGTTGAAAAGCTGGCAGCCGCTGCCGGAGAGAAAGTCCAGTTCAACGAGATTCTGATGGTGGGTGCCACCGTCGGAACGCCGCTGGTCGAAGGCGCCGCCGTACAGGCGGACGTGATCGACCAGATCAAAGGCGACAAGGTCATTCACTTTGTGCGCCGCCGTCGGAAGCATTCGTCGAAGCGAACCAAGGGTCACCGCCAGCAGCTGACGCTGCTCAAGGTCACCGATATCCTCGAAAAGGGCGGTGATAAGTCGGGCGTCAAGGCCGCCGTCGGCGCCGGATCGGTCGCTGCCGTTGCCGAAGCCGCGAAGCCGGCCAAGAAGGCTTCTCCGAAGAAGGATGAAGCCCCCAACGCCGAAGCGCCCAAGGCTGAGCCCGAGAAAGCCGCGCCGAAGGCGGTCGCCGGTGCAGACGATCTCAAACAGCTTACCGGTGTCGGCCCGGCGCTCGAAAAGAAGTTGCACGAGGCCGGCGTGACTTCGTTTGCGCAGATTGCGGCCTGGACGCCGGAAGAAATCGCCGAGATGGACGAGAAACTCTCGTTCAAGGGCCGTATCGAACGTGATGGTTGGGTCGAGCAGGCCACGACCCTCGCCGCTGAAAAGGAGTAACGACCAATGGCACATAAAAAAGCAGGTGGTTCCAGCCGCAACGGCCGCGACTCGGCCGGGCGTCGCCTTGGCGTAAAGATGTTCGGTGGTCAGGAAGTCATACCCGGCAACATCATCGTGCGTCAGCGCGGCACGAAGTGGTGGCCGGGCGAAGGCGTCGGCATGGGTCGGGATCATACGATTTTCGCGACCGTCGAAGGTCGTGTGGCCTTCCGCAAGGGTCTCAAGGGCCGCACCTTCATTTCGGTGCTCCCGGAGGCGGTCGCCGCAGAATAACCGATCCCGAGAATAGCAAGTTTTGTGGGGGTCGGCGCAAGAACCGGCCCCTTCACATTTTCAGGATCCGGTTGCGTCACACGGCTGCCATACCCATGTGAGACGGGTCCCGGCATGACACATGTTCGGACCCCACGAGGCCAAGGAGGAGTGCGCCCCGTGAAGTTTGATACGATTGTAAACCAGCCGGTCGTCGAGACCGAACGGCTGACCCTGCGGCCTCTGCGCCGCGCGGATCATGGCCTGCTGGAGATGTATGGCTCGGACGAGCGGGTTGCCCGCATGACGCGCTCCATTCCGCATCCCTTGCCGCCGGGGGCGACCGAGGCGCTGATCCTCCGCGCCCTGGCCGAGGACCGGGACGAGGACATTTGGGCAATGGACGGCTCGCGCAACAACCACGCGGAACTCGTCGGCCTGATCGCGCTCGAGCGGATGGATCGTGACCAGTCCGAGATCGGCTATTGGGTCGCACCGGCCTTCTGGAACACCGGCCTCGCGCAAGAGGCGGTTCGCGCCCTCGTCGAAGCCAACCCGCTCAACAACAAGACTATTTTCGCCAGCGTGTTCCAGGACAATCCGGCCTCGGCCCGCGTCCTGACCAACACCGGTTTCGAGTACCTGGGCGACGCCGAAGCATACTCGGTCGCGCGCGGCTCGACCGTGCCAACCTGGACCTATCTGAAGCGCTACTGGTAATCCCATGTCATACGCGGCGCTTCCCACACTCAGGACGCCGCGGCTGACGCTCCGGCCACTCCGAGAGACAGATGCAGATGCCATCGTCGATGGCGCGGGCAATTATGACGTGTCGAAATGGCTCGCCGTCGTGCCTTATCCCTATGCCCGCCAGGATGCCCTGGACTTTATCGCCCGGATCACGCGCGAAGAGCGGTGGGTCTGGGGCATCTGCGACGCCGATGGACTTCAGGGCGTCATCGGCATTGAAGATGAGCTTGGTTACTGGCTGGCGCGGCCGGCCTGGGGTCGCGGGTATGCGTTCGAGGCGGCTTTGGCGGTTTGCGACCACTGGTTCTCCGAAAGTGATGCAGGCGACCTGAAGGCTGGGTATTTCGAAGGAAACATTCGGTCCCGGACGATCCTCGGGCGGCTGGGATTTCGCGAGACGGGAAGGCGGATGCGTAATGCCAGAGCATTGGCGCAGGACATGGCCACAACCGAGATGCTCCTGACCCGTGCCGACTGGAACGCACGAGGCTTGAGCAATTCCGCGACATCACATACGCCCTTATCCTGAACACGGTGGACGCAAGATGAAATTCCTCGATCTGGCAAGGGTGACGATCCGCTCAGGCAGCGGCGGCAACGGGTGCATCAGCTTCCGGCGCGAGAAGTTCGTCGAGTTTGGCGGCCCGGATGGCGGCGACGGCGGACGGGGCGGCGATGTCTGGGCCGAGGCGGTGGACGGGCTGAACACGCTTATCGACTTCCGCTATCAGCAGCACTTCTTCGCCAAGAACGGGCAGGGCGGCTCGGGTCGCCAGCGCACAGGCAAGGATGGCGACGACATCGTGTTGCGCGTGCCCGTCGGCACCGAGATCCTCGATGAAGACGAGGAAACCGTCATTGCCGACCTGACAGAAGTTGGCCAGCGCGTGCGCCTAGCCGCAGGCGGCAATGGCGGCTTCGGCAACCTCCATTTCAAGTCCTCGACCAACCAGGCGCCCCGCCACGCGAATCCGGGGCAACCGGGCGTCGAACGCGAGATTTGGCTGCGCCTGAAGCTGATCGCCGATGTCGGGCTTCTGGGGCTGCCCAATGCCGGCAAGTCAACCTTCCTCGCAGCGACCTCGAATGCCCGGCCAAAGATCGCAGATTACCCGTTCACTACGATCCACCCGAACCTCGGTGTGGTCGGCATCGACGATACCGAATTCGTCGTTGCGGATATTCCAGGTCTGATCGAAGGCGCGCACGAAGGCAGGGGTATCGGCGACCGCTTCCTCGGCCATGTCGAACGCTCGGCCATGCTGTTGCACCTCGTCGACGGCACGTCCGAGGATGTGGCCGCTGATTGGCGCACCATCATCGACGAGCTTGAGGCTTATGGCGGGGAACTCGCCGAAAAACCCCGTCTGACAGCGCTCAACAAGATCGACGCGCTCGATGAGGACGAACGGGAGGAGAAACGCGCCGCGCTTGAGGCCGTTGCGGGTCATGTCTTCCTGATGTCCGGCGTCAGCCGTGAGGGACTGACCGAGGTTCTGCGCGCCGTCCGTCGTCAGGTCGAGGCGCAACGCAAGCGCGAAGCGCCCGGGGAGGAGACTGGCCCGTGGCGTCCCTGAAGGCGGCAAGGCGCATCGTCGTCAAGATCGGCTCGGCGCTACTGGTCAGGGGCGGCGACGTGCGCGACGCGTGGCTTGCTTCGCTCGCCGAGGACGTGGCTGAGGCGCGCGGCCGCGGGCAGGACGTGATTCTGGTCTCTTCCGGCTCGATCGCACTCGGCCGCGGGGTTCTGGACCTCGGGGAGGGGCCGCTCGCCCTCGAGAAAAGCCAGGCCGCAGCGGCCGTTGGCCAGATCCGGCTGGCGCGCGCCTATGAAAACGCGCTCCAACCTCACGGGATCAAGACCGCTCAGGTGCTGATGACGCTCGAGGACAGCACCAACCGCCGCCGCTATCTCAACAGCCGCGCGACGCTGGAGCAGCTTCTGAGCATGGGTGTTGTGCCCATCGTGAATGAAAACGATACCATCGCGACAGACGAAATCCGCTTCGGCGACAACGACCGGCTTGCGGCCCAGATCGCCGTGACCGTCGGGGCCGACGTGCTGGTGCTGCTTTCGGATGTCGATGGCTTTTACTCGGGGAACCCCAAGTCGGATAAGCAGGCCACGCGTTTCGACAACATCGACCGGATCACGCCCGAGATCGAGGCGATGGCGGGCGATGCCGGTACCGGGCTCTCGAAAGGTGGAATGCTCACCAAGCTGATGGCCGCCAAGACGGCCACGGCGGGCGGCGCGGCAATGGCGATCACCTTGGGTTCGGCCATGAACCCGTTGAAAGCACTTGAAGACGGCGCTCCGGCGACCTGGTTCACCGCCTTGACCGATCCGCAGGCTGCGCGAAAGCGATGGATCGCTTCGATGAAACCGAAAGGCACCCTGCATCTCGATGCCGGCGCGGCCAAGGCGCTGGCAGCCGGCAAATCGCTTCTGCCTGCCGGTGTTCTGTCGGTCGAAGGCCGCTTCGGGCGCGGCGAACCGGTGCAGATCGTCGGGCCGGGCGGTGACCGGCTCGGGGTCGGTCTCACCCGCTACACGGCCGAGGAAACCGAAGCCATTCGCGGCAAGCGCTCGGACCGGATCGAGGCGATCCTCGGCTATCCCGGGCGCGCGGCGCTGGTGCATCGGGATGACATGGCGGTATAACGATACGACAGATTTGTCGGAAAGCGGCGACGAGGTGCGACGATGAAGGACGGGATGGACATTCATGCCGAGATGCAGGCGATCGGCGCGCGCGCCCGCGCGGCATCGGCGGAGCTTGCCTTCGCGTCCGCGGCCGCCAAGGCCAAGGCACTGGCCGTCGCGGCAGACGCTGTCTGGGAACGGCGCAAAGCCATCATCGCGGCCAATGCCGAGGATATGGCCTTCGCACGCGATAAGGGGCTGTCGGACGCGATGCTCGACCGTCTGATGCTGGACGAGGCGCGGATCGCGGGCATCTGTGACAGCCTGCGCTCGGTTGCGGCCCAGGACGATCCCGTTGGCGCCGTCATGGCGGAATGGGACCGTCCCTCGGGGCTGCACATTCAGCGGGTGCGCACACCGCTCGGCGTGATCGGGGTGATCTACGAAAGCCGGCCGAACGTCACAGCCGATGCTGGCGCGCTCTGCCTGAAGGCGGGAAATGCAGTGATCCTTCGGGGCGGGTCCGAGAGTTTTCACAGCTCCGGCGCGATCCTCGAAGGCCTGATCGACGGGCTGAAGGCAGCGGGTCTGCCCGAGGATGCGATCCAGCGGGTGCCGACGCGCGACCGCGCGGCGGTTTCCGAGATGCTGACGATGACGGACTATATCGACGTGATCGTGCCGCGAGGCGGCAAGGGCCTCGTGGGGTTGGTCCAGCGCGAAGCGCGCGTGCCCGTCTTCGCCCATCTCGAAGGGATCGTGCATGTCTACCTCGACGCGGCGGCGGATCCGGAAAAGGCGTTGAAGATCGTGCTCAACGCCAAGACGCGCCGCACTGGCATTTGCGGCGCGGCCGAGTGCCTGCTGATCCATCGCGATATCGTGGAAACCATCGGCAACGGCGTCATAAAGGCCCTGATGGACAAGGGCGTCGAGGTCAGGGGCGACACGAAGCTTCAGTCCGTCGAAGGGGTCAAGCCGGCATCCGAGGATGACTGGGGCCGGGAATTCCTCGACATGATCATCGCGGCGCGCGTTGTCGACAATGTCGACGACGCCATCACCCATATCCGCACCTATGGCTCGAACCACACAGATTGCATCGTGACCGAGGATCCGGCCGCCGCCGCGCGGTTTTTCCAACGTCTCGACAGCGCGATTCTGATGCAGAACGCCTCGACACAGTTCGCCGATGGCGGCGAGTTCGGCATGGGGGCCGAGATTGGAATTGCCACCGGCAAGATGCACGCGCGCGGACCTGTGGGCGCCGAGCAACTGACCAGCTTCAAGTATCTCGTCACCGGCGAGGGAACGGTCAGAAGCTGACCGAGATCGCGTTGCCGTTGAACGTCACCTTCACATCCCTTCCGACCAATGCGGCGGTTGGGGCCACCAGCGCGAAGTGCACGCTCGCCGCCGAAATCTCGTCCGTGGCAGACGGGTTGGAAAAGAGCGACCACAGGTCCTTGTCGATCTTGGTACGCTCCGCCGATCCGAAGATGCTCCAGGTCTCGCCGTTGCGCGTGATGGCAACCTTGCCGCCCCAGGGCAGGGCGGACTCAAAGCACTGCAGGATCAGGAAAGCCAGCTTGGCCTCGAGCCGGAGCGTGTCCTCGCTTAGGCGCCAATCGACCCGCATACGGTTGCCGCGATACAAATCCCTCAGAAAACGTCTGACCTCGGCGTTGCCAATCATGGTGTCGCGCCCGGCTGCCCCGAAGGCTATCCGGAAGAATCGTATTCGAGCATTCGCATTCTCAACCGATTCCGCAATCAGGGTGATCTCGGGCGCAGCCGAAACTCCTGTCATGGACAACAGCTCCACACCGTTGCCGATCGCGCCCAGCGGCGAGATCAGATCGTGGCAGATGCGCGATCCGATCAGTGCATTCAACTCGACAGCATTTCTAGCCATGTCGTGTCCTTCCAGTTTCATCCCACTGCAAACGGGCCGCCTTCTGTGACCTCATTCACATCGCTGTTAACTCCCGGAACTCTTGTTATTCATCCCGACCGACCCGATTGGGGGACCGGTCAGGTGCAAAGCAACATCGGTGGCCGGGTCACCGTAAACTTTCAGAATGTCGGAAAGCAGGTCATTGACGCGACACGGATAGGACTTGTCCCCGTTTTTCAGGACCAGGAGCAACAGAAGTGATCTACCACAACCTTAACGGGTATACAATCACAGCTTGCACGCTAAATGCGATCTTTTGCTGCGGGTTCCTCTGACGGGGAAAAAGGTCTAAGACGCGGCACCCGGTGAGAAACGGTCATGCTACTTGAAGACGACTTCCTGCAACTGCGGTTGGCTACGTCCGAGGCCGACAGACGAGCGGCGGAACGTCTGCGATACGAGGTCTTCGTAGAGGAACTGAATGCCGATGGGCCTCTCGTTGACCACGAAGGACGGTTCGAAAGAGATGCCTTCGATCCTTTCTATGACCATCTCGTGCTCGTCGACACCCGGAAGGACGAACGCGGCCTCGACCATGTCGTGGGCGTCTACCGGCTTCTGACCGGGGAAAAGGCGCAGGAGCACGGACGGTTCTATTCCGAGGACGAATACGACCTTTCAATTTTAAAGCAATCCGGCCGCAAGCTTCTTGAACTCGGGCGCTCCTGCATCCGCGCCGAGTATCGCGGCGGCCTTGCCCTGCATCACTTGTGGTCCGGTTTGGCGGGCTATGTTCTCGAACGGGACATCAAGGTGCTTTTCGGCGTTGCCAGCTTCCACGGAACCGACCTCGAAGCGCTTGCAATGCCGCTTTCGCACCTGGCCTATGCCTATCTCGCGCCACCCGAGTTGAGGGTTCGCGCGGTCACGGAAGCGTACCAGCCGATGGCGCTGATACCGCGAGATGAAGTGAACCGTGTCGCGGCGATGCGTGCACTCCCCGCGCTGATAAAGTCATACCTCCGGCTTGGCGGATTCGTCGGTGACGGCGCCTATGTCGACACGGGCTTCAACACCACCGATGTCTGCCTTGTCATGGACACGGAACGCATGAGCGCGGACGCCAAGGCGCGCTATACCAGCGGTCGCGGCACGTGAAACCGACCTGGCACTCAGACGACGCGCCCGAGACGCCGCGGCTTGGCGCTGTTGGCGCTCTAAGGGCAGTTCTGCGAGGCACGGCCCTGTTGCTCGTGCTTCTCACCGGCGTGAGCGCGACCGCCGTGTTGCGGCTTGCCGAGCGGCTGCTCCACGGGTCCGAGCGGCCCTGGACGGGCTGGATCACCGTGCTGGTCTGCCGCCTCGCGCTGGTCTGCATCGGGCTGAAGGTCAGAACTCACGGAGCGCCCATGCGCGAAAAGGGCGTGATCGTTGCCAACCACAGCTCGTGGCTCGACATCTTCGTGCTGAACGCGGGAACGCCGCTCTACTTCGTCTCCAAGGAAGAGGTCGCGGCCTGGCCGGGCATCGGGTGGCTGGCGCGCCTGACCGGCACCGTCTTCGTCCGCCGCGAGGCGCGGGAGGCGGGGCGTCAGAAAACGGTATTCGAGACTAGGATTGCCGAGGGGCACCGACTGCTCTTTTTCCCCGAGGGCACATCGACCGACGGTCAGCGGGTGCTGCCATTCAAGACGACGCTTTTCGCAGCACTCTATTCAGACCGGTTCGCAGGCGAAATTCGGGTTCAGCCTGTTACCGTTGCCTACCAGGCGCCGAAGGGGCAGGAGGCCCGGTTCTATGGCTGGTGGGGCGACATGGATTTTGGCTCGCATCTGGTTCAAATGCTGGGTGCTGCCCGGCACGGGCAGGTCGATGTGACCTGGCATGCGCCAATACAGGTCAGCTCCGTTCCCGACCGAAAGGCACTGGCGCGATCGGTCGAGGCGAGCGTGCGCAGCGCACATCCCAAGGGCGGCGACCAATAATGTCAGTTCAGAGGCGCAAGGAGCCGTGCAAGGGCGGAGCCTGCATCGTCTTCGCGCCAGATCTCTTCGCCAACGCCCAGGAAATCGACGACGAGGGCAAGTGCCTCGACCGTCGCGATATCAAGCTGGCCCTCGGCAACCACGGGCAACTCGATCATCTCCGACCACCAGGCAAACAGGTCAAGTTCCGCCCGTGTCCCGTCCCCCAGCGACGAGGCGCCGACAGGTCCGAAAGCCACATAGTCCGCGCCAGCCTCGCCCGCGTTCATCCCGTCATGCCGGGACGCGCCGCAAAACGCGCCAACGATCGCATCCGAGCCTAGCGCCTTGCGCGCCGCGCGAACACCACGCGCGCCGTCGCTCAGATGCACACCGTCAAGCCCCAGGCGTTCCGCCAGTGTCACATGCGCCTCGATAACAACGGCAACGTCGCGGAGATGGGCAACCTCGCGGACCGCGTCGGCCGCGCGCGAAAGACGGTCCTCGTCGCGCGTGGCCATTGCCAGCCGGATACAGGCGATCTCATGGGTATCGAGCACGGCCGCCAGACGGGAAGGAAAGCTGGATAGCTCGAATTCCGGCGGGGTCAGCAGATATGTCTGCGGGCGATCGCTGCTGTCCATATGTCATGTCCTCGGTCTTGCCGTTCTGGCTATAGCCGTTGCAGGCTTCGGGGAAAAGCGTCTTGATCTGATAGGGTTAGCCAGCGGCCGGCGCGGGTTCGACCGGGCGATATGCACAGGTGCTTGGCAAATCTGCCACATTCCCGCCACATTAGTACGGTTAATGATTAGTTAGTGTTTGTTAATGTTGTGAGTGGAGTGTGCAATGGAACAGCGAGGCCCACAAAGCGTCGCCCGGTCGCCCCGTCGGATGTATTCGGAGTCCGAACGCGCGCTGACCCTGGCAGGTCTGAAGTCCCTGCGCGAATATCGCCTGAAGAAAGTCGCCAACCGTCAAATGCCGCCTCAGCAGAGGCCGCACTGACCGCTATTCGCGGGGACGGGAGTAGGTCAACGTCGCACGCGCAACCAGTGCATCGCTTCCGTCGTTGCGCAACGCGGCATCTCCCACGACAAGTCCCCGGCCCAATTTCAGGAGCGTCACTTCGGCGTCCAGGTCGCGCCCCGCTTCCGGTTTTCGCATGAAGTCGAACGAGGCGCTCGTCGTCACCGCAAGCGCCTCCTCCCCAACATGGGCGATAATCGCCAGGTAGACCGCGCAATCGGCGAGAGCGAACATCGCCGGGCCCGACACCGTGCCTCCTGGCCGCAAGTGCCTGTCACCGGGGACCAGGCGCAGGCAAAGCCGCATCGGCCCGATCTCGGTAACGATGAAATCCTCCGCCACCTGCGGAAAGTCGCGCTCGAGGAATTCATGCAGTTGCGGGATTGTCAGAACGGGTTGGGGCTGGCGTGTCATGGGGCTATCCTTGCCGCGACTTTGGGAGGCCTGCAATGTCCGATCCGCTGAAAAGCGTCGCAACCGCAAAACGCGCCGAAGCCGAGAGGCTCGATGCCATCTTCCGCGATGTCACAGGCTGGTCGCCAAGGCTCTGGCGTGACGTCATCGGCTATGGCCAGTACCACTACCGGACAAAAGCGGGAGCCGAGGGCGATTTTCTTGCGACCGGCTTCAACATGCGGGCGCGCGACATCTCGCTGCACATCCTGCCGGGATACTCCGAGTTCCCCGAGATCGCGGCCCGACTGGGACCACACAAGCGGGGCAGAAGCTGCTGGTACGTCAAGAGCCTCGATGTCGTCGACGAGGACGCGCTGCGCGACCTGATCAGGGCCGGGCTGGCCGACCTGGCGAAATTTGCCGAGGTGAAGGCCACCTAGACCGGGCTAAACTCCGTAGATCTCTCCGAACTTTGCATCGAGATAGTCCAGCAGCGGACCCTCGCCCGGCGCTTCGCCCGTGGCCCGCGTGATCACGTCACGCGGCTCGTAAAGGCCGCCGTAGCGCTGCACCTTCTCCCGCAACCACGCGGTTGCAGGCGCGGTCACGCCCCGTGCCAGATGCGCGTCCAGATCGGGCACATCACGCCTGAGCGCGGCGTGCAGACATCCCGCATAGACATTCCCCAGCGTATAGGTGGGGAAATACCCGAAGAGCGCCTCGGACCAGTGAACGTCCTGCAATACACCGTTCGAGGGGCGGTCGACCTTCAGCCCGAAGTCCGCCTCGAAGCGCGCGTTCCACGCCTCGGGCAGGTCGGGAACCTCCAGCCGCCCGGCAATCAGGTCGCGCTCCAGATCGAAGCGCAACAGGACATGCAGGTTATAGTGCACCTCGTCGGCCTCGGTCCGGATGAACCCCGGCGCGCAGCGGTTCGCCACGGCATAGAACGTCTCGCCATCGCCGATGCCGAAATCACCGAACGTGTCGCGCATGCGCCCGAATAGCCAGCCGGTGAATGCGCGGCTGCGGCCAAGCTGGTTTTCATAGATGCGGCTCTGGCTTTCATGCACGCCCATTGACACACCGCGCCCCAGAGGGGTCAGCAGGTACGCCGCATCTATGCCCTGCTCATAGCAGGCGTGGCCAACCTCGTGGATCGTCGAAAAGAAGCAGTTGAACGGATCCTCCGGCACGGTCCGCGTTGTGATCCGAACATCCAGCCCGGATCCCGACGAGAACGGATGTACCGCCTTGTCGATCCGGCCATGCGCGCTGTCATAGCCGAATGCGCGCGCAAGTTCTGTAGACAGCGCAAGCTGCCCCGCCTCGTCGAACCGCCACCCCAGCCTGGGCACCTCGCGATCCGACCCCATCACCCGCTCGCGCAACGCCACAAGGCGCGGGCGCAGGGCTCCGAACATTGCCTCAAGCTCGGCCTCGGTCGCGCCGGGCTCGTAGTCGTCCAGCAGAGCGTTGTAGAGGTTGCCATCCTCCGAAAGCGCCGCGGCCTTCTCCCGCGCAAGACCCAGCACCTCGGCCAGCTTGGGCGCGAAGAGTGCATAGTCGTCGGTCGCCCGCGCCTCGGCCCAGATCCGGTGCGCCAGCGACGTGGTCCGCGCCAACGCGGCCGAAAGCTTCTCGGGCACGCGCCGGGTCCGCTCGAAACGATGACGAATCTTGTGCAACTGCCGTTCCGCCTCGGCGCTTTCGGGACGGGCAGCCTCCAGCCATTCCCCGATCCGGGGATCGGTGCGCCGACGATGCAGAACTCCGTCCAGCGCGGCCATTTCCTCGGCCCGCTGCTCGGCCGCGCCGGGCGGCATGACCGTTTCCTGGTCCCATCCCAACCGGCCCATGACCTGCCCCAGCGCTTCGGTTTCGCGCTGGAAAGCCATCAACTCGTCATAGGCACTCATGCGCCACCTCTCACGGATTGGGAAATCGGATACTGCGCCAGGAACCGCGCCCTTAGGATCAGAGTGAACAAGAGAACCGCCCCGAACTGGTGCAGAAGCGCCAGCGAGGCCGGCGCGAGATAGATCACGGCGGCAATGCCGAGCAATAATTGCAGGAGCATCATGGCCATAGCCGCGTTGAACGCACCCCGCGTTCGGGTATTGGCAGACCGCCGGGCCCGCAGCCAGACCACGATCCCGAAGACGAAAAGCAGGTAGCCCGACACCCGGTGCATGAACTGCACAAGGCCCGCATCCTCGAAGAAGTTTCGCCAAACGGGTGTCAGCGACAGGGGCTCGGGAGGCAGCCAGTAGCCCCCCATCAGGGGCCAGTCGTTGAAGCTTCGACCCGCGTCGATACCGGCAACCAGCGCGCCGAGCAGGATCTGCAGAAAGGCGAAATGCATCAGCCCGGTGCCCATCGAAAACAGCTTGCCGTCCCGGCCTCTCCGCGCCTGCATCAGATCGGCCTCACGCCGGCCCAGCATGAGAATGTACCAGGCCAGCAGGCCGAGGATAACGAAGGCAAGGCCGAGGTGTACCGCCAGCCTGTAGGAAGCAACGTCAAGCATCTCGCCCTTCAGGCCGCTCGACACCATCCACCACCCGATCGCGCCCTGTAAGCCACCCAGAAGGCCGGGGACCAGCAACCGCCCCGTCCAGCCCGCCGGAATACGGCGTGCGACCAGAAAGCCGAGAAAGCCCACTGCCCACACAAGCCCGATGGCCCGGCCCAACTGCCGGTGACCCCATTCCCACCAGTAGATGGTCTTGAATTCGTCCAGCGTCATGCCGCGGTTCTGAAGCTGGTACTCCGGGATTGCCTGGTATTTCTCGAACTCCGCTGACCAATCCGCATCCGAGAGCGGGGGCAGGGCGCCGGTTACCGGCCGCCACTCGGTGATCGACAGCCCGCTGTCGGTCAGCCGCGTCAGCCCGCCCACGGCGATCATCACCACGACCATCGCGAAAAGCACCATCAACCACACCCGGATGCCGCGCCGGGCGCCGCGCCGGGCGGCCTTGTCGATGACACCGGTCTGTCGCTCAGGCCGCGTGCCGGTCTCGGCTCCGACTTCCTCGAAGATGCTGCGTTTGTCACTCATGGCCCGCGTCCTTCCCAACGTTCCGGGAACCTATGTCCCGGAACCTGTCCGGTCCAGTCACTCGCCGCGTTCTTTCCAGCGGACCATCTGTCGCAGGATGCCGTGCAACACCTGCACGTCGGCCCGCGTCAGCGGCATCCGCGACCAGAGATTTCGCAGAACCTGTTTCATCCCCTCGGCCTTCTCCGCCGGAAAGAAGAATCCGGCCTCGTCCAGGCGTTCCTCGTAGTGCTGTCCCAGCTTGTCGATCTCCAGCCCCGTGGCCGGGACTGTTCCGGCAAGCGCGGTCTCGACCCCGGCGACGTGCGTTGTCGCCCGCCGCCATTCATAGGCCGCCAGAAGCACGCATTGCGCAAGGTTGAGCGACGGAAAATCCGGGTTCACCGGCACCGAGATGATCGCATTGGCCCGCGCGATGTCGTCGTTTTCCAGCCCCGCGCGCTCGGGACCGAATAATACCGCGACGCGCTGCCCGGCCGAGATCCGCGATGCCGCCTCGCGCATTGCCGCCTCCGGCGAATAGACGTCCTTGGTCAGATCGCGCGGTCTCGCAGTGGTGGCGAAAACAAACTGTGCCTCGCCAATCGCGTCCGCCGTGGAAGGGAAAAGCCGCGCCGCATCAAGAAGTCGTCCCGCGCCGCTGGCCATCGCGACCGCCCTGGGGTTCGGCCAGCCGTCGCGCGGCGCCACGACGGCCATCCGGTCCAGACCGAAGTTCCACATCGCACGCGCCGCCGCACCCACGTTCTCGCCCATCTGGGGGCGAACCAGCACGAAATCCGGCTGCGTCATCAGTTCAGATAGACCTCGAGCGTGACCAACTCGGTCAGAGGCGCATCCAGGAGCCTCAGCGCGGCCAGCGAAACCCGGCTCGATCCGCCCGCGATGGGGCGAAGGTCGACCGCGACCGTCCGCCCGGTCTTTGGATTGCGGATACGGCCCTTGGCCGGCGCATCCACCAGCGGCGTTTCCATCCAGAAGCCCGGCGCACCTGCATCGCCCAGCGAGGCAACGGTTGTCCCAAGGACATTCCCGCCCGCCGAGGCCGAGGCCGCGGCGTCGCGCTGGGTCGCACTTGTGGTATCGAAATCCTCGATCGTCCGCGCATCCTCGCCTGGCAGCTCCAGCCCGGTTGCATCGTCGATCGACGGCGGCGGCGCATTGTCGAACCGATCGGTCGGGAAGATCTGGCCGCAGGCGCCAAGGACAAGGGTCAGGGAAAGCAAAGCGTATCTCATGCCCGACAATCTAGACGCCCGGCGAGCCGCCTTCAACGCCCATGAAGGCTTGCAGAGGGAACCCGCGCACTCTACCTTCGGATTGCTCATGACCATGCCGCCGCTCATAGACCCGTTTGCACGTCCGATCAGCTACCTGCGCGTATCGGTGACGGATCGCTGCGACTTCCGCTGCGTGTATTGCATGGCGGAAAACATGACATTTCTGCCGAAACGAGAGCTTCTGACTCTCGAAGAACTTGACCGGATGTGTTCCGCCTTCGTGAGGATGGGTGTCGAGAAACTGCGGATCACCGGCGGCGAACCGCTGGTGCGGCGCGATATCATGACGTTTTTCCGCGCCATGACCCGCCATCTCGAAAGCGGCGCGCTCAGGGAGCTGACGCTGACAACCAATGGCTCGCAGCTTGCGCGCTTCGCGGACGATCTCAAGGCGGCGGGCGTGCGGCGGGTGAACGTCTCGCTCGACACGCTGGACGAGGCGAAGTTCGCCCGCGTCACCCGCTGGGGCCGCCTGCCGCAGGTGCTGAAGGGCATCGACGCCGCGCAGAAGGCGGGGCTTCGGGTCAAGATCAACACCGTGGCCCTGAAGGGCTTCAACGAGGACGAACTGTTCCGGCTGACCGAATGGTGCGCCGAACGGGGCATGGACCTCACCTTCATCGAGGTCATGCCGATGGGCGATCTCGGCGGCGAAGACCGTGTGGGACAGTACTGGAGCCTCAAGGAGCTGCGAGGGCAACTGGCCGAGCGCTACACGCTCACCGATCTCGACCATCGCACCGGTGGCCCGGCTCGTTACGTGGAATTGGACGAAACCGGCCAGCAGGTCGGCTTCATCACGCCGCTCACCCACAATTTCTGCGAAAGCTGCAATCGCGTGCGGCTGACCTGTACGGGCGAACTCTTCATGTGCCTTGGCCAGGAGGACAACGCGGATCTGCGCACGCCCTTGCGCGCCTCCGAAGCCGACGACCAGCTCGAAGAGGCGATCCGCACCGCCATCGCCCGCAAGCCCAAAGGTCACGATTTCGATTATTCGCGCCAGCGCGCCGATGGTCAGGTGTCGCGCCACATGAGCCACACCGGCGGCTAGCCCGACATCATTTCGCCACAGTTTCGGCAAGTTCTTCTGACTTGCTCGCCTGCGTGCGGGGCCATCGAGCAAAGGAGCGCGACCATGCGCAAGCTCTTGATCCTGGTGCCGGTCATCGGCCTGGCCGCCTGTGCACAGACCACCGAAGCGGTGAATTCGGATGCGTCCGCCGCGAACGTGACCTACGAGACCGCCAAATATTTCTCGACCAGCACAAG
Source organism: Silicimonas sp. (assembly GCA_022340315.1). GTDB lineage: Bacteria > Pseudomonadota > Alphaproteobacteria > Rhodobacterales > Rhodobacteraceae > JAJDOD01. Next base: position 17,391 of record JAJDOD010000169.1, read on the forward strand.
GAACGTGCGCGTCGGCAATTTCGAGCAAGGCGTCTTTGGCACACAGTACAAGGCACGTGTCGGCGGCCGTATGTACGACTGCCGCTACATGCGTTCGCTTGTAACCTGCGAGAACGCCTGACACCCTGGGCTTTCATGGCGGGGCCGACGCCTCGCCATCCAGAAGGCTAGGCGCCTATTCCACGGTGACCGATTTCGCCAGGTTCCGCGGCTGATCGACATCCGTGCCCTTTGCGACAGCGGTGTAATAGGCCAGCAACTGCGCGGGGACAGCATAAACGATCGGCGCGACCAGGTGCGGGGTCTCCGGCATCTCGATCACGCGCCATGTCCCCTCACGGGCAATCTTCGCCCCGGCCCGGTCCGTGACCAGAACGATCTTGCCGCCGCGTGCCATCACTTCCTGCATGTTGGAAACGGTCTTGTCGAAAAGCCCGTCCTGCGGCGCCATGACAATGACCGGCACGTTTCGGTCGATCAGCGCGATCGGCCCATGCTTCAACTCGCCGCTCGCATAACCTTCGGCGTGTATATAACTGATTTCCTTCAGTTTCAGAGCGCCCTCAAGCGCCAGCGGGTACATCTGCCCGCGACCCAGGAACAGAATGTCCTGCGCCTCGGCCAGCTTGTTGCCGGTCGCCTCGATATCGCCCGCCGCGGCCAGAGCCTGGCTTGCCAGGCCGGGGATGCTCCGCAAGGCTTCCAGATGCCCGGCAAAGGCCGCATCGTCCAGGCGCCCACGGTCGCGCGCCGCCTTCAGCGCCAGGACCAGCAGCACAAGCAACTGGCAGGTAAACGCCTTGGTCGAGGCCACGCCGATCTCCGCGCCTGCATGGATCGGCAGTGAGATGTCGCTTTCCCGCGCAATGGAGCTCTCCGGCACGTTGACCACCGACAGGACACGGCTCGACGCCGCAACATGGCGCAGCGCAGCGAGCGTGTCCGCGGTTTCGCCGGACTGGCTCACAAAGACCGAGAGCGTGTTCTTTCCGATGGGCGGGCTCCGGTACCGGAACTCCGATGCGACATCGACTTCGACGGGAATACCTGCCAGTTGTTCGATCCAGTACTTGGCGGTCGCGCAGGCAAAAAAGGCAGTCCCGCAGGCGACCATAACAATCCGTTCTATCTCGTTGAAATCAGGAACGGATTCGGGAAGAACAAGCCCGTTTCCGGACACGTAATGTGACAGGGCATCCGCCAGTACCGTCGGCTGCTCTGCTATCTCCTTGGCCATGAAATGCTTGTGGCCACCCTTGCTGATTTGCGCAGTGTCGATGCGAACCTTCCTGACCTCGCGGTTCGCACTCCGGCCCTCGGCGTCCCAGATCTCGGCGCCTTCGCGGGTCAACACCGCCCGGTCGCCTTCCTCGAGGTATGTGATCCGGTCGGTCAGGGGCGCCAACGCGATCGCGTCCGAGCCTAGGTACATCTCGCCCGCACCCCAACCGATGGCGAGAGGCGAGCCCTTGCGCGCCGCGACAATCAGATCGCTCTCGCCCTCGAAAAGAAACGCCAGCGCGAAAGCGCCTTCCAGCCGCGCAATCGTCTGCTCGGCAGCATCGCGCGGCGCAAGGCCCTGGTCGAGGAAGCTTTGCGCCAGAAGCGACACGGTCTCGGTATCAGTCTCCGTCTCCGTCGCATACCCCTTCGCCGCAAGGTCCTCGCGCAGGGACTTGTAATTCTCAATGATTCCATTGTGCACCACTGCAACCGGTCCCGACCGGTGCGGGTGCGCATTGATCACCGACGGTGCGCCATGCGTCGCCCACCGCGTGTGCCCGATGCCCGAGCGACCGGGCAGGGGGTCGTGCACCAGAAGATCGGCCAGGTTCACCAGCTTTCCGACAGCCCGGCGCCGGTCCAGCCGGCCCTCGTTGACGGTCGCGATTCCGGCGCTGTCATAGCCCCTGTATTCCAGCCGTTTCAGCGCTTCGACCAGGATCGGGGCCGCCTCGTGTTCGCCAAGTATGCCAACGATTCCACACATCGCTTCAGCCTTTCCTTGCCGCCTTCGCCGCACGCAAGCGGGCAAAGAGCTTCCGGGCCAACCCCGGCTTGTTGACCTGCGGCGCACGCGCCAGCGCCATGTCGCCCGGCGGCACGTCCTTCGTGATGACCCCGCCCGTGGCGGTCATGGCCTCGTCGCCAATGGTCACCGGCGCTACCAGCATGGTGTTCGAGCCGATGAAGACGTCGCGGCCGATCTCGGTCCGGTGCTTGAAGACACCGTCATAGTTGCAGGTGATCGTCCCCGCTCCGATATTCGTCCGCTCGCCCACTCTGGCGTCACCGACATAGCTCAAATGATTGACCTTGGCGCCTTCCCCGATCTCGGCGTTCTTCACCTCGACGAAGTTGCCCACCTTGCTGTCGTTCGCCAATTCCGCCCCCGGTCGCAACCGGGCATAAGGACCGACAACGGCCCGCGCGCCGACATGTGCGCCCTCAAGGTGCGAAAACGCCCGGATGTGCGCCCCGGTCTCGACGGTCACGCCAACGCCGAAAACCACGTAGGGCTCCACCACCGCATCCCGCCCGATCACCGTGTCGAACGAGAACTGCACGGTATCCGGCGCCTGCAAGGTCACGCCATCCGCCAGCGCAACCGCCCGCGCTGCCTGCTGAAAAACCGCCTCGGCGGCGGCAAGGTCTGCCCGCGTGTTCACCCCAAGCGTCTCGGCCTCGTCACATGTCGCGACACGCGTGACAAGACCCTCGCGCGCGGCCAGGGCGGGGATGTCCGTCAGGTAAAACTCACCCGAGGCATTGTCGTTGCCCACTTCGGCGGCGAGCCGCATCAGAACCTCGGCATCGGCCAGAACAACACCAGAGTTACAAAGACTTATCCCACGTTCCTCATCGCTCGCGTCCTTGAACTCCACGATGCGCAGCAACCTTTCGCCCTCGGTCACCATCCGTCCGTACCGCCCCGGATCGCGCGCCTCGAAACCGAGAAACACGATATCGGCACCCCCGTTGCGCATGGCCTGCATCCGCTCCAGCGTCTCGGGCCGGATGAACGGCGTATCGCCATAGAGGATAACCACATCGCCGCCGGCACCCTTCAGAGCCTCGGCGGCCTGCAACACGGCATGCGCGGTGCCAAGCTGCTCGGCCTGCTCGGCAACCAGAATGTCGGGATCAACCTCCCGCGCCGCTGCCGCCACGGCTTCGGCCCCGTGGCCAACCACGATCACCCGCCGCCCGTCCAGCGCGGATGCCGAGGCCAGTGCATGCTGAAACAGCGGCGCCCCGGCGATCCGGTGCAACACCTTCGGCATGTCCGACTGCATCCGCGTGCCCTCGCCGGCGGAGAGAAGAATCAGGTGAGTAGGCATCTGCTCGGCCACTCCGTTCTATTTATTTCTTGCCCTCTTTTACCTGCCGGGCCACATGTCGCAAAGCGTCATGCGCATCAATTTCTGTTGCCGGACATTACACGCATGGCACCAATCTGCCGGGGAAAAGACATGAAAACCGTGATCTGTGATCTTGACGGCACGCTGGCCGATACCAGCGGCGACCTGATCGCGGCGGCAAACGCCTGCTTTGTTTCCGAAGGTTACAGCCCCGTTCTCGACGACCAAAAGGACATGTTGACCGCGTTCCACGGCGGTCGCGCCATGCTGCGTCTCGGCTATTCGCGCCTCGGTATCGACGACCAGGCGCGGATCGACGCTGCATACCCCGACCTCCTTGCCTATTACGGCGATCATATCGACGTGAAAACAAAGCTTTACCCCGGCGTCACCGAAGCGCTCGGCGCCTTGCTCGATGACGGCTACAGGCTGGGCGTGTGCACCAACAAGCCCGCAGCACTGGCCGAAACCCTGCTTGAAAGGCTCGGCATCCGCCCGCTCTTCACCTCGATGATCGGCGCCGACACGCTGCCGGTCCGAAAACCCGACCCCGAACCCTATTTCGCCTCTGTTCGTGAAGCCGGAGGCGATCCCGCCGCCTCGGTCCTGATCGGTGATACGGAAACGGACGTGAAAACCGCCCGCGCCGCTGGCGTTCCGGTGGCCCTGGTCGAGTTCGGACCAGAAGGCGCAAAGGTCGCCCGGCTCAACCCCGACGCCCTCTTGCCGGCCTATTCACAGCTTGGCAGGGTGGTTCGGGCACTGATCGGATAGACCATGCGGTTCAACGGAAACTTCACCCAGCAGGAACCCATCCCCGAGGATGGCATCGCCGCCGCTACGGCAGTGATGCAACACGGGCGGCTGCACCGCTACAACACCCGCGACGGCGAGGCGGGAGAAACCGCGCAACTCGAGGCCGAGTTCGCCGCCTTTACCGGCGCCCGCCACGCGCTTGCCGTCACCTCCGGCGGCTACGCACTCGGCACCGCGCTCAGGGCGCTTGAGGTCAAACCCGGCGAACCGGTCCTGACGAATGCCTTCACGTTGGCCCCTGTCCCCGGCGCCATTGCCGCTCTCGGTGCGCGCCCGGTCTTCGTCGAGATCACGGAAGCGCTGGTCATCGACCTCGACGATCTTGCGGCCAAGGCGGCGACGTCCGGCGCGCGCGTCCTGATGCTCAGCCACATGCGCGGCCACCAGCCCGACATGGCGGCGCTGATGCAGGTGGCGGAAGCCGCCGGTCTCACGGTCGTCGAGGACTGCGCGCATACGATGGGCGGGTCCTCGGGCGGCGTCGTTTCCGGACGGCACGGCACCATCGCCTGCTACTCGACCCAGACCTACAAGCACCTCAATTCGGGCGAGGGCGGGTTTCTCATCACCGATGATCCCGACATCGCCGCCCGCGCCACGCTGCTTTCCGGCAGCTACATGCTCTACGCGCGCCACGGCGCCGGGCCGGATACGGCAGTTTTCGAACCCCACCGCGACCATACCCCCAACGTGTCGGGCCGCATGGACAACCTGCGCGCCGCCATCCTGCGCCCGCAACTCCGCCTTCTGCCCGAGCGCGTCGCGCGTTGGGCGGCGCTGCACGATGCGATGGAAGACGGCCTGCGCCATGCCAACTCGATCCACCTCATCCAGCGCGATCCGGGACTGGTGCGCGTCGGTTCGTCCTTCCAGTTCGCCATGCCCGAACGCCGCGCCGAATGGATCGCGGATTTCGTCTCGCGTTGCGCCGCGCGCGGGGTCGAACTCAAATGGTTCGGCGCCCCGCGCGCAGCGGGTTTCACCTCGACGCACCACCACTGGGCCTATGCCGGATCTGCGTCGCTGCCCCGGACCGACCGCGTGCTCGCGGGTCTAATCGACATGCGCCTGCCGCTCACGTTCTCGACCGGCGATTGCGAAATCATTTCCACCATCATCCTCGAGGAAGCCGCCTCAGCCTGAACGCGCGGTATTGCGGACAATTTGAATCGAACTTTCCTTCTTTCTGGTAAAAATATCCAATTCCACGCGGTCGCCCGCACCGCCGTTGGCGGATGTTGACCCGACGGCTGCGGCAAAGTAGCTAGGTGAACGAGTGTTCACCGATTTGGGAGGAAACCGATGTTCAGCGCATCCATGCGTTTCGATCTGGGCGAGGATATCGAGGCGCTGCGCGAGATGGTGCACCGCTGGGCGCAGGATCGGGTCCGGCCGATGGCCTCCCGGATCGACACCGAAAACACCTTTCCCCCGGAACTCTGGCCCGAGATGGGCGAGCTTGGGCTTCTCGGCATCACGGTGGGCGAGGAATACGGCGGCGCGGGGATGGGGTACCTTGCCCATGCCGTCGCCGTCGAGGAGATCGCCCGCGCAAGCGCCTCCGTTTCGCTGTCCTATGGGGCGCACTCCAACCTTTGCGTCAACCAGATCAAGCTGAACGGAACAGCCGAACAAAAGGCGAAATACCTGCCTCGCCTGGTCTCGGGCGAACACGTGGGCGCGCTGGCGATGTCCGAGGCAGGGTCCGGCTCGGACGTGGTCTCGATGAAACTGAAGGCCGAGAAGCGTAACGACCACTACCGCCTCAACGGCACAAAGTACTGGATCACCAACGGTCCCGATGCCGACACGCTTGTGGTCTACGCCAAGACGGACCCGGACGCGGGCTCGAAGGGCATCACGGCCTTTCTCATCGAAAAACAGATGACCGGCTTCAGCACGTCGCCCCACTTCGACAAGCTCGGCATGCGCGGCTCGAACACTGCCGAGCTGATCTTCGACGACGTGGAAGTGCCCTTCGAAAACGTCCTCGGGCAGGAAGGGCGGGGCGTTGCGGTCCTGATGTCGGGGCTCGATTACGAACGCGTCGTCCTGGCGGCCATCGGTCCGGGGATCATCGCCTCCTGCCTCGACGAGATCATGCCCTACATGGCCGAGCGACGGCAATTCGGCAAACCTATCGGCTCGTTCCAGCTCATGCAGGGCAAGATCGCCGACATGTACACCGCCATGAATTCGGCGCGCGCCTATGTCTACGAGGTCGCCAAGGCCTGCGACCGGGGCGACGTCACGCGCCAGGACGCGGCGGCCTGCTGCCTCTACGCCTCCGAGGTCGCCATGCAACAGGCGCACCAGGCGGTGCAGGCGATGGGCGGGGCCGGCTTCATGAATGACCACCCGGTATCCCGGCTCTTCCGCGACGCCAAACTGATGGAGATCGGTGCCGGGACATCCGAAATCCGGCGCATGCTGATCGGTCGCGAGCTTATGGAAACAATGCGTTGACGTGGCAATCGGTCTTGCCTGCGGCTCTGATCTTGTGTCTTTTGACAGCAGGGCTGGGCTGAATGCCGGAGACGGATCTTCGAGACGACACCGGAATCGACATGATCGACGCTGCCGCGGTTCTTTCGGTGTCCGAGACGGGACGGCAAGAGAAATCGTCCCTCTTCGGCCATGTGCACCGGAACGAAGATGTATGTTTGGAAGTGAGTTACGCTATGGGGGATGTAAGGCGTGTGGAAATTTTCGATTCGAACGGCCGCCTGATGCGCAGCGTTCGTGCGGGTAACTGAGCCATGCGCCTTTTCACCTGGGTCTTGCTCGTCGCATCCGCCGTCATCTGGGCCACAACGATGGTTCATGGCGATACCCTCCATGATGAGGTCTTGTCCTGTTTCGACGAGGTGGACACGACCACCAACTGGAACACGTGCCTCGGGACCATGTTCGCGCCCTGCGCCAAAGTCGAGGTCGGCAGCGACGACCACATCGCCTGTCTCAAGCAACAGCGCGAGAGCTGGTTCGCCGCCAAGACAGGTGCGGAAGAGAAGGTCGTCTCCCGCCTCAGCGAAGACGGCATGGCGGAACTTTCGGGCCTGATGCTCGCCTGGCCGAAATTCGTCGAAGACAAGTGCAATGCCGTTGCCGAAAGCCGTGCCTCGATCAGCTTCGAGGCCGCCGCGCTCGGCTGCCAGATCTCTGAACTGGCGCTGATGACGAACGAGATGTCCGCCTGTCTCGAAGGCCGCTCGACCGAAGCCTATTGCCAGCTGCGGGACGAGTGAGCGAGAGCCGCCAAACGCTCGGATTTTCAAGCGATTATGACGAGTTGCGCGCAGGGTTCTCATGGGGTCTTCCTCGCGAGTTGAACATGGCCGCGCAATGTCTCGCCGGACCGGCGGACCGGGTCGCCATCGTCGATCTTTCCGGCGAGAGCCGTCGCGACATCACGACCAGCGGCCTCGATGCCATGTCGGCCCGTCTCGCGGGAGCGCTCGTGTCGCGCGGCGTCGCCCCCGGCGACCGTGTCGGCGTGCTGCGATCGCAGGACGCCTGGTGCGCCGCGGCGCATCTGGCGATCTGGCGCATTGGTGCGATCTCGGTCCCGCTCTTCAAGCTCTTCAAGTTCGAGGCACTGAAAACCCGCGTGACCGACGCCGGTTGCCGCTTCGCGGTCACCGACCGGCAGGGCGGGGATGCCCTTTCCGATCTCGCTGACCCCATCGTGCCGGAAACCGGTCTCGACGCCGACCCTGTAACTGGCATCGCCCGCACCGGCCCGGAAACGCCTGCCTGCCTGATCTACACCTCCGGCACCACCGGTTCGCCCAAAGGCGCGCTTCACGGTCACCGGATGCTCACCGGCCATCTGCCGGGCGTCGAGATGAGTCACGACTTCCTCGGCCAGCCCGGCGACGTCCTCTGGACCCCCGCCGACTGGGCCTGGATCGGCGGTCTCTTCGATGTCCTGATGCCGGGCCTCGCGCTCGGTGTTCCCGTGGTCGCGGCGCGCATGGACAAATTCACGCCCGAGAGCTGCCTTCGGATCATCCGTCAAGCGCCTGTCAGGAATGTATTTTTCCCGCCCACAGCGCTCAGGATGCTGAAAGCCGCCGACGCCCGCATCCCTGGCCTCCGCTCGGTTGCCAGCGGCGGCGAGCCGCTCGGCGCCGAGATGCTGGCTTGGGGGCGCAAGGCGCTCGGCGTCACCATCAACGAATTCTACGGCCAGACCGAATGCAACATGGTCGCCAGTTCCAGTGCCGCGATGTTCCCGCCGCACCCCGGCGCGATTGGTCGCGCGGTACCCGGCTTCAATGTCGCGGTCATCGACGAGGCGGGCAAGCCGACGGACGGTGAGGGCGATATCGCGATCCGAAAGGGAGCGGCGTCGATGATGCTCGAATACTGGAGCAAGCCCACTGAAACAAAAGAGAAATTCCGAGGTGACTGGCTGGTGACCGGTGACAGGGGCGTGATCGAAGACGGCTACATCCGCTTCGTCGGCCGCGAGGACGATGTCATCACTTCCGGCGGTTACCGCATCGGCCCTGCCGAGATCGAGGATTGCCTGCTCACTCATCCCGCCGTCGCTACCGTCGGCGTCGTGGGAAAGCCGGATCCGGTGCGGACCGAGATTGTCAAAGCCTATGTCGTCCTCAAGCCTCGCGCCGAGGCAACCGCCGACGAGTTGCAGGCATGGGTCAAGGACCGGCTGGCCGCCTATTCCTATCCGCGCGAAGTCGCGTTTCTCGACAGCCTGCCCATGACCGTCACCGGCAAGGTGATCCGCAAGGACCTGAAAGCCCGGGCCGCCGCCGAAACCTAGCCGAGGCCTGTCCCGCTCCCTATATTGTGGAAAATGAGAGCGAAATTCCTCAGTTTCCTTGGGCTTCTATGCCTTCCCGCGGCCGCGGCGGCAACCGAGCACGAGGTCGCGCTGTTCGGGTCGATTCTCGAGACCTGTTTTGGCGCTGCACCCGACATTGACGCACAGACCGCCTGCATCGGCCAGATGTCCACCACCTGCATGGACACCCAGGAGGGCGGGCACACCACGCTTGGCATGTCGTCCTGCCTGATGGCCGAGACACAGGTTTGGGACAAGCACCTCAACGCCGAATACCGCACCAGGATGTCCGAGCTGAAGGCGATGGACGCCGACGAGGCCGAGTATTTTCCCGAGTACGCCAGGCGCGCCGCAGCGCTGCGCGATGCGCAACGCGCCTGGATCGTCTTCCGCGATGCCGAATGCGGGCTCGACTATGCAATGTGGGGTTCCGGTTCGATGCGCAATATCGCAGGTGCCGATTGCCAGATGACCATGACCGCCGAGCGCGCCATCGCGTTGAAGAACCTGGGGAGCGAGATGCGATGACCGATGTGATCGTTGTGCCCTACGTCGAGACCGTCTTGCGCGAACAAGACACGTACCGCGCGAAACCGCCCTCACTGCTGCCGCGTGCGGTGCGGTCCTTGGCGGGACCGTTCGACAAGCTCACCCACCACCTGATCCCGCCCGAGATAATCGAGGCCGCGATCCGTGGCGCCGACTGGGCGGCTTCAAATTCCATCCGCAAGTCTACCATAAATCACGACTTTTCCGACCTCCAGGCCTGCGACGCTGCGGTACGGGACGTGCGCCGCTGGGCCTTGGGGTATGCCGTGACCGGGGGCGGCGCGGCGGGCGCCTTCGGTGCCCTGGGGCTGGCGGTCGATGTGCCCGCCACCGTGGCGCTGGCACTTCGCACGACCCGCCTCGTCGGGCTGTCCTACGGGTTCGGCTCGGATACCGAGGCCGAGCGCACTTATATTCTCGACATTCTCCAATTGGCGGGCGCCAACAGCGCCCAGCAGCGCGCCGAGGCGTTCGAGCGTCTCGCCCGCGGCCGCGCAATGATGGACGCGGGCGACTGGAAGAAGATCGTCCGCCTCGCGGGCCAGACCACCGGCTCGGTCGCCGCGACCAAGCGCGTGGCCACCACGCTGGGTATCAATCTCTCGACCCGCAAGATGGCGCAGCTCGCACCCGTGATCGGAGCGGCAGTGGGGGCCGGCGTCAACGCCGCCTTCCAGAACGACGTGGCCGATGCCGCGCAGTTCGCCTACCGCGCCCGCTGGCTCGAGGTGAACGAGCGGATCGTTGACGGATCGTCCGTTGATGCCGGATAGCCGAAGCTGATCCCCCGGCCACCGTTGACCGCACGCAGCGGGCGCGCTACCAAGCCTTCGACTTCCAGCGACGAGGGCACCCGTGGACGACCTGCTCAGAGAATATCTGCCAATCATGATCTTCCTCGGCATCGCCGTGGGTCTCGGCATCGTTCTGATCCTTGCCGCAGTGATCGTGGCCCCCAACGACCCCGATCCCGAGAAGCTTTCCGCCTATGAATGCGGCTTCAACGCTTTTGACGATGCGCGGATGAAATTCGACGTCCGGTTCTACCTGGTCTCGATCCTGTTCATCATCTTCGACCTCGAAATCGCGTTCCTCTTCCCCTGGGCCGTGGCCTTCGGCGACCTCAGCGATGTCGCCTTCTGGTCGATGATGGTGTTCCTTGTCGTGCTGACCATCGGCTTTGCCTACGAATGGAAAAAAGGCGCGATGGACTGGGAGTAATCCCTTCCGGCACCTCAATCACCGATATTTTCCCGGAAATGGGCAGGCCGCCCACTTGCGAAGCGACCTGCCCGAGTTCAGCGGTGCCTGATGGGGTCGCGATTTAGGCGTGCCGCTGAACATTCGGTTTGTGTCATTCACGTTTGCTGGGCGAAAAAAGTTTCAAACGGGGCAATTTTTTTCCGCGCGCCCCCACCGGAAGACGCATACCCCCGAGGACACAGGAAAATATGCCCGGCTCCCATCGTTTGACAGGCGTCCATCCGATTGACCCCACCGGCCCTTGGGGTTAGGTCAAACCCAAGCGAATACGCAGGAGGCCAGGACCCAATGGGCGTTGCCACGAATGCCAACACTGCGGGCGCGGACCTTGAGGTCTCGACCCGTGCCCTGAATGCGGAATTGCAGGACAAGGGCTTTCTCGTCACCTCGACCGACGACATCATCAACTGGGCGCGCACCGGCTCGCTGCACTGGATGACGTTCGGCCTGGCCTGTTGCGCCGTCGAGATGATGCACACCGCGATGCCGCGCTACGACATGGAACGCTTCGGCACCGCGCCCCGTGCGTCTCCGCGCCAATCCGACTTGATGATCGTGGCGGGCACCCTGACCAACAAGATGGCCCCGGCACTCCGCAAGGTCTACGACCAGATGCCCGAGCCCCGCTACGTGATCAGCATGGGCTCCTGCGCCAATGGCGGCGGCTACTACCACTACAGCTACTCGGTGGTGCGCGGATGCGACCGGATCGTGCCTGTGGATATCTACGTCCCCGGCTGCCCGCCAACCGCCGAAGCGCTGCTTTACGGCATCCTCCAGTTGCAGCGGAAGATCCGCCGCACCGGCACCATTACCCGCTGAGGAGAGCGACCTTGTCCGAAGCCCTCGAAGAACTCGCCGCCCATATCGAGCTGAAGCGTCCCGACTGCGTGGTGTCGTGGGAGATCGCGCATGGCGAGCTGACACTGAACGTCTCGCGCTCGTCGCTGGTCAGCTTCGTCGATTACCTGAAGTCCGACAGCAACTGCCAGTTCTCGACGCTCGTCGATATCACTGCCGTCGACTACCCGGCCCGCGACATGCGCTTCGACGTCGTCTACCACTTCCTCTCGATGTACCGGAACCAGCGCATTCGCCTGAAGGTCGCCGCGCGCGAGGACGATATCGTACCGTCGCTCGTCTCGGTTCATCCCTCGGCCAACTGGTTCGAGCGCGAAGTGTTCGACATGTTCGGTATCATCTTCTCGGGCCACCCCGACCTGCGCCGCATCCTCACCGACTACGGTTTCCGGGGCTATCCGTTGCGAAAGGACTTCCCCACCACTGGTTATACCGAAGTGCGCTATGACGACGAGCAGAAGCGCGTTGTCTACGAACCCGTCAGCCTGGTGCAGGAATACCGCCAGTTCGACTTCATGAGCCCCTGGGAAGGCGCACAATACGTCCTGCCGGGCGACGACAAGGCTGAAGGCAAGGCCAAGGGATGATGGGCGGCGGCCTCTTCTACTGGCTGATCGGCGCGCTGCTTCTGGGGGTCCCGCTCTGGAAACTTCTGCCGAGGGCCGGCATGTCGCCTTACCTCGCGTTGCTCAGTCTCGTGCCGGCACTTGGCATCGTGCTTCTCTGGATCGTCGCGTTCAAGGACGATGTCGAAGGAAAAAGCGCATGAGCATCCTGTTTTTCTGCGTCGGCGCCACCAAGGCGGGCACAAGCTGGCTCCACCGCCAGCTTTCGAGCCATGCTGAATGTCATTTCCGCGCCATCAAGGAGCTGCACTACTTCAACGCCATCGACGGTGGCACACTGGACCGCGAACTACGCAAGCACCGTAATCAGCAACAGGCGATGCTCGACCGCTTCGCCCGCTCCGGCGCGGCGCCAAGCGACGAGCAGACCCTCCGAATGCTCGACCGGGGCAATTGGATCGACGTTCTGGATCGCGGCAAGGAAGATCACGCGGCCTATCTCGGCTACCTGCAGAATGGTGCGGGGAATGCCCGCGTGGTGGGCGAAATGACACCGGCCTACGGGCTGCTCACAGCCGACCGACTGGCCGGACTGGCGAGGCTCACACCGGATGTCAGGTTCCTCTACCTGCTCCGCGACCCCGTGGACCGGCTCTGGAGCCACATCCGCATGATCGCCGGGCGTCGCGATGAAAGCGGCCAGGTCACGGCAGTCCGCTGCGCCCGGCTTCTCGACAGAACGCTCTCGGGCGAGGAAAGTCAGATCGTGGCGCGCTCCGACTACGCCGGCGCGCTCGACCGGCTTGCGGCGGCAATCCGGCCCGCCAGGCTCCTGATCGAAGTGTTCGAGGAAACCGTGATCGGACCGGGCCTGGACCGCATCTGCGATTTTCTCGGGATCGCGCGCATCGCCGCCGATCCCGCCCGCATTCACGAAGGACAGCCGCTTGCCATGACCGATGGCCAGCGCAGGGCCGCAGCCGACTGGCTGGCGCCGCAATATGTCGCCGCGGAAGCGGCGCTGGGACGTTTGCCTGCAAGCTGGGCCAGAGGAGGTTACAGATGAAAGACGGTGCTTTCGAGGACACCACGACCGGCGAGCAGAAAATCCGGAACTTCAACATCAATTTCGGGCCTCAGCACCCTGCGGCGCACGGCGTGCTGCGCCTCGTGCTGGAGCTTGACGGCGAGATCGTCGAGCGCTGCGACCCCCATATCGGGCTCCTCCATCGCGGCACCGAGAAGTTGATGGAGAGCCGGACCTATCTCCAGAATCTGCCCTATTTCGACCGGTTGGATTACGTGGCGCCGATGAACCAGGAACATGCCTGGTGCCTCGCCATCGAGAAGCTGACCGGCGTGGAAGTGCCGCGCCGCGCCTCGCTGATCCGGGTGCTTTACTGCGAGATCGGTCGCATCCTGAATCATATTCTCAACGTGACCACCCAGGCAATGGATGTCGGCGCGCTCACCCCGCCGCTCTGGGGCTTCGAGGAACGCGAGAAGCTGATGGTCTTCTACGAGCGTGCCTGCGGAGCACGGCTCCACGCCGCATACTTCCGGCCCGGCGGCGTGCACCAGGACCTTCCGCCCGCGCTCATCGACGATATCGAGACCTGGGCGAACGAGTTTCCCAAGGTGCTTGATGACATCGACGGGCTTCTGACCGAGAACCGCATCTTCAAGCAACGCAACGTCGATATCTGCGTGGTCTCCCAGCAGGAGGCTCTCGACTGGGGTTTCTCCGGCGTCATGGTGCGCGGCTCCGGCATGGCCTGGGACCTCCGCCGCGCGCAACCCTACGAATGCTACGACGAGTTCGAATTCCAGATCCCTATCGGTCAGAACGGCGACTGCTATGACCGCTATCTCTGCCGCATGGCCGAAATGCGCGAGTCGCTCAAGATCATCCACCAATGCGTCGAGAAGCTTCGCGCGACGCCCGGCGACGTTCTGGCGCGCGGCAAGATCACGCCGCCGTCGCGCGGCGACATGAAGACCTCGATGGAAGCGCTGATCCACCACTTCAAGCTCTATACCGAAGGCTTCCACGTTCCGGCGGGCGAGGTCTATGCCGCCGTCGAGGCGCCCAAGGGCGAGTTCGGGGTGTACCTTGTTGCAGACGGCACCAACAAGCCCTACCGCGCCAAGCTGCGCGCACCGGGCTATCCGCACCTTCAGGCGATGGATCACGTCTCGAAGGGCCACATGCTGGCCGATGTGAGTGCGATCATCGGGACGATGGATATCGTGTTCGGGGAAGTGGACCGATGACCGACGATGCACCGACGCAATACCGACGTAATACCGACGTAATACCGACGTCCGAAAAAGGGCTTTGACAGGGACATGCTCCGCAGACTTCACCCCGAACAACCCGATAGCTTCGCCTTCACCGATGCGAACCGGAAATGGGCCGAGGCCCAGATCACCAAGTATCCCGAGGGCCGCCAGGCCAGCGCGGTGATCCCGCTGCTCTGGCGCGCGCAGGAACAGGAAGGCTGGGTCTCCCGCGCAGCGATCGAGCATGTCGCGGCGATGCTGAATATGGCCTATATCCGTGTGCTGGAAGTCGCCACCTTCTACTTCATGTTCCAGCTTCAACCCACGGGAAGTATTGCAAATATCCAGGTCTGCGGCACGACGTCCTGCATGATCTGCGGGGCCGAGGACCTGATTGCGGTCTGCAAGGAAAAGATCGCCGCGAAGCCGCATACACTCTCTGCTGACGGCAAGTTCACCTGGGAAGAAGTCGAGTGCCTCGGCGCCTGTGCCAACGCGCCGATGGCGCAGATCGGCAAGGATTACTACGAGGATCTGACAGTCGAGAGCTTCACCGAGATTCTCGAGACCTTATCCGCGGGTAAGGTCCCCGTGCCGGGGCCTCAGAACGGGCGCTATGCGGCGGAACCGAAAAGCGGCCTGACCTCGCTGAAGGAATACGAAGCCGGACGCCCGCAGTACAACGCCAGCGCGCAACTTGCCGTGGATATCGGCGACACGGTGCAGCGCATCGACGGCACCGAGGTGCCTCTGGTGACGCCGTGGCTGGACGGCTCCGATCAGGCGACGCCTCCAGCGACACCGCCCGAGCCGGCTCCTGCCGCCATGACCCGCGACGAGGTCGCGGACGAGCAGATTGCGCGCCCGGAGGAAGGCGCCGTGGCACCCGAACCGGCCTCGGGACAGAAGCCCGAGGGGCTGGCGGAGGCGCGCGGCGGCGCCGCTGACGACCTGAAGAAGATCAAGGGTGTAGGGCCGAAGCTGGAAAAGCTGCTGAACAGCATGGGCTTCTACCACTTCGACCAGGTCGCGGCATGGACGGCGGACGAGATCGCCTGGGTGGACGACAACCTCGAAGGCTTCAAGGGGCGTGTGACGCGCGACGAATGGGTTGCGCAGGCCAGGAAATTGGCTGACGGCTCGGAATAGTTCCCCTTGATTGAGTGCCAGCGGCTGTGCAGAGTTGCTGGCAAGCACTTGGGAGGCTTCATCACATGTCGCAGAAAAACACGCTAAACTCGGTTGCTTTCGTTGCTGTTTTCGCCCTGGCCGTCTTTTTGGTCGCATTGGGCTTGATGCTCTTCGTGGGCAAGTTCGCAATCTTCGGCTCGATCTTCATGGCTCTGGTGGTTGCCATCGCAACGGCCATATTCCTCCTGATCGGCTTCGGAGGCCCGGCCGCGCAAGCACTGCCGGTTGCGCGCCAGGCCGCACCGCCGGCGCCGGAACCGGTTGCCGAACCGGCTCCGGCTGAACCGGCTCACGCCGAACCCGAGATGCCCGACACGTCCGAGGCGGACCGCGAAGCCGAGGAAGCGGCGGAACGGGCACGCGCCCAAGCCGCCGCAGCCGAGGCCGAGGCTGCGCGGAGATCCGCGGAAGAACAGGCTGCCCGCGACAAGGCCGAGGCCGACGCCCGTGCCGCCGCGGAAGCCGAAGCGGCACGCAAGGCCGCCGAGGCCGCCGCCGCCGCGCCTCAACCGGCGCCCGAACCTGAACCGGCGGCACCGGCCTCTGGTGAAGCTTCGCGCCCGGCGGGTCTCGATGGTCCGCGCGACGGAACAGCGGACGATCTCAAACAAATCAAGGGCGTCGGCCCCAAGATGGAACAGGTCTGCAATCGCCTTGGCTTCTGGCACTTTGACCAGATCGCCGCATGGACAGACGAGGAAGTGGCCTGGGTCGACGCCAACCTGGAAGGCTTTCCGGGCCGCGTTTCCCGGGATAACTGGGTCGAACAGGCAAAAATTCTCGCCTCCGGCGGTGAAACCGAGTTCTCGAAGCGTGTCGAGGATGGCGACGTCTACTGACGTCGCCCCCGCGTCTGATTGGCTGCCCGCGGCGTTGCGTTGCCCTGTGCGACAGTTGCGGCAACGGGAAATGGGGTGGAGATGAACGAGCGACTTGAACGTGAAAAGCAGTTGGCACGACTGGGGCGCGTGGTCTCGATCGTGATTGCGGCCACCATGATCCTCTGGATGGGGGCGCAATGGCTAGGCGGGCGGATGGGACTGCCGGACGAGTACGTGTTTCTCTTCGATCTTTTCGCTCTTGCGGGTTTTCTCTGGGCGATATTCGTGACATTTCAACTCTGGCGAAAACGCCGCGAACTGGAGAAAGACTGAGGCCGCCACGACAGGCGCGGGACCGGTCAGGATGGGAATGCTCTGATGCTTGACGACAAGGATCGTATCTTCACGAATCTCTACGGCATGCACGACCGGACGCTCGCCGGCGCGAAAGCGCGCGGGCATTGGGATGGGACCGCCGGTATCATCCAGAAGGGCCGCGACTGGATCGTTGACCAGATGAAGGCTTCGGGCTTGCGTGGTCGGGGTGGAGCGGGTTTCCCAACCGGGCTGAAATGGTCCTTCATGCCCAAGGAAAGTGACGGGCGCCCTTCCTATCTCGTGGTCAACGCCGACGAGTCCGAGCCGGGCACCTGCAAGGACCGCGAGATCATGCGGCACGACCCGCACACCCTCGTCGAAGGCTGTCTGATCGCCAGCTTCGCGATGGGGGCCAACACCTGTTACATCTACCTGCGCGGCGAATATATCCGCGAGCGCGAGGCGCTGCAGCGCGCCATCGACGAATGCTATGAAGCGGGGCTTCTGGGCAAGAACGCCGCCGGTTCGGGCTGGGATTTCGACCTTTTCCTGCATCACGGCGCCGGGGCCTATATCTGCGGCGAGGAAACCGCGCTTCTGGAAAGCCTCGAAGGCAAGAAGGGGATGCCGCGGATGAAGCCGCCGTTCCCGGCGGGTGCGGGTCTCTATGGCTGCCCGACCACGGTGAACAACGTCGAGTCGATCGCGGTCGTGCCGACCATCCTGCGGCGCGGGCCGGACTGGTTCGCCGGTTTCGGGCGGCCGAACAACGCGGGAACCAAGCTGTTTGCAATCAGCGGCCACGTGAACAACCCCTGCGTCGTCGAAGAAGCGATGTCGATATCCTTCGAGGAGTTGATCGACAAGCATTGCGGCGGCATCCGGGGCGGCTGGAAGAACCTCAAGGCGGTCATTCCGGGCGGTTCGTCGGTGCCCTGTCTGCCGGGCAAGATCATGAAGGACGAGGCGATCATGGATTTCGACTGGCTGCGCGAGCAGCGGTCGGGTCTGGGCACCGCGGCGGTCATCGTGATGGACAACAGCACGGACATCATCAAGGCGATCTGGCGGCTCTCCAAGTTCTACAAGCACGAGAGCTGCGGCCAGTGCACCCCCTGCCGCGAGGGCACGGGCTGGATGATGCGCGTGATGGACCGGTTGGTGAAGGGCGAGGCGGAGGTCGAGGAGATCGACATGCTGCTCGACGTTACCAAGCAGGTCGAAGGTCACACGATCTGCGCTCTTGGCGACGCGGCGGCCTGGCCGATCCAGGGGTTGATCCGGCATTTCCGGGATGAGATCGAAGACCGGATCAAGGGCCGGGCGATCGCGGCGGAATAGCGATGCCGCGAGGCGCGATCCGCGAGTACCTGTTCGGCGGCGATGATGTGGCTTCCGACATACGGGAGAAGTATCGCTTCGACGGCGAGCTTCTGAGTATGTTCGCGGACAACCGGGGGCCGGTCGTCCACAAGTGGCACCACTACATTCCGATATACGACCGGTACTTTTCGCGGTTCCGGGGAAAGCCACTCAGGTTCCTCGAGATCGGCGTTGCGAAGGGCGGCAGTCTTCAGCTTTGGCGGAACTATTTCGGGGACGCGGCGACGATATACGGCATCGACATCAAACCCCGTTGCGCCAGGTTCGATGGCCAGTCCGGGCAGGTGCGCATCGGCAGCCAGGACGATCCGGACTTCCTGGCGGGGGTGGTCGAGGAAATGGGTGGTGTCGACGTGGTGCTGGACGATGGCAGCCACCAGATGCCGCATATCGAGGCCAGCCTTCGCGCCCTGTTCCCTCTGCTGTCTGACGATGGCATTTACATGATCGAGGACCTGCACACCTCGTACTGGCAGAAATGGGGGGGCGGCTTCGATGCTCGCGGGAATTTCTTCAATACCGTCAGGCGCATGATAGATGGCATGCACCGCTGGTATCACGACCGCCCGGTTGTCCTGCCCGAGATCTCGGACAAGCTGTCGGGGATTCATATCCACGACAGCATCGTGGTGCTCGAGAAAGGCCCGGTGTTCCGGCCTGTGACGTCTCGGATCGGAGGTTGATCCAATGCACCTCGCCGAACTCAACATTGGACGCCTCGTCGCCTCGACCGACGATCCACGTGTCGCCGAGTTCATGGCCGCACTCGACCGGGTCAACGGGCTCGGCAAGCGGATGCCCGGGTTTGTCTGGATGATGGAAGGGTCGGGCGAACCGGGGACAGGAAACACAGAGACCAAGATCGGCGGCGACCCGCGTTTCGTGTCCAACCTGACCGTCTGGGAAAACGTCCAGACGCTGGAGAATTTCGTCTGGAACACCGTTCACCGCCAGTTCTACCAGAGGCGGCGCGAATGGTTCGAGGTGCTGGGTGAGATGCATTTCGTCATGTGGTGGGTGCCTGAAGGGCATCGGCCGACACTGGATGAGGGGCTGGAGCGGCTGGAAGACCTGAAGGCCAACGGCAACAGCACGCGCGCCTTCGGCTGGGACGGACTGGAGGAGGCAAAGCTCTGGCGGCAGGGGGCATGCGCCTGAGTTGTTTTCCGGGCTCACATGCGGCTTCGGAAAATGCTTTCTGTTGAACGGTTTGCCGCAAGTCGCTAGGGTCACGCCACAACGGAGGGGGCCATGACGGCAACACGCTTCTTGATAATGATCTGCGTCGCCCTGACGCTTACCGGCTGCGGATTGCGCGAGCGCATCTTTGGCGGCGGTGGTCAGTCGGATCGAGCCTTGCCCTACAGGGCCAAGCTTGCCAAGGGAGAGGATCGGCGGGACATCTCGGTTCGGGTACAGTCGCGGGGCGCTTCGGTGGCAGCTGTCCGGGAAAGCGTGCGTTTCCAGGCGACACGATATTGCCTGATCAACTTTGGCGGGGCCGATACGCGGTGGGTGATCAATCCGGTAACCGGCGATTGGGCTTTCACACGGGATGGTGACGACATGATCTTCCAAGGCCGCTGCGTTTTCCGTTGAGAGGAAGTAACACTTCTCACAATCCGTGAAGTCTCAAAAACGCGTCTATTCCAATAGCTTGACATGGTCGCGTGGCAGATATCCGCGCGTCCGGCGCAAACTTGTGCGTCGCGTCTCCTGCTCTGCCGACTGCAGGACTATATCGTGGTAGACAGCCGAGCGGGGAGCGGGACCCGTGTCGTGACTGATGTTGGGAAGCCGGTTCGTATGTGGAAATTCATTGTAAGTCTGACCTTTATCGCGCTGGCGGCACCTGCCGCCGCGCTGAAACCGCTGCATGAGGATGCGCGGGTTCTGAACAGTTTTTACGTCGTCGGCTTTGCTGACGAAATTCGCAAGCGGTGCGACAGCATCGAGCCGCGGATCATCCGCGCGTATATGTATCTCAAGTCGCTGGAAAGCTATGCGAGGAAAGCCGGCTATTCTTCTGAAGACATTAAGGAACTTCAGGACAACAAGGCCGAGAAGGAGAAGCTTCGCGCGAAAATCCTGGCCGATCTGGCCAAACGCGGTGCGACACCGGAAAATCCGGAAGGCTATTGCACTGTCGGGCGTGAAGAAATAGCCAAGGGCAGCGCCGCGGGACGCCTGCTGCGAGCGAAGTAATCGCTCCGGTCCCCGTGGCACGACGGAAGCCACGAGGATCGAAGCCAAATGTCCGAACTTCGCAAGCTCATCATCGACGGTGAAGAGATCGAGGTCGATCCGGCCCTGACGCTGATCCAGGCCTGTGAACAGGCCGGGATCGAAATCCCCCGGTTCTGCTACCACGAACGTCTGTCCATCGCCGGAAACTGCCGGATGTGCCTGGTCGAGGTCGTGGGCGGCCCGCCCAAGCCGGCCGCAAGCTGTGCGATGCAGGTGCGCGATCTGCGCCCGGGCCCCGAGGGACAGCCGCCGGTCGTCAAGACGAACAGCCCGATGGTGAAGAAGGCGCGGGAGGGGGTGATGGAATTCCTCCTCATCAACCACCCGCTTGATTGCCCGATCTGCGACCAGGGCGGCGAATGCGACCTGCAGGACCAGGCAATGGCCTATGGCGTAGATTTCAGCCGCTTCCGCGAACCGAAGCGCGCTGTCGACAACATGGATTTAGGTCCTCTGGTGGGCACCGCAATGACTCGGTGCATTTCCTGCACCCGCTGCGTGCGGTTCATTACCGAGGTCGCAGGGATGCCCGAGCTTGGTCAGACCGGGCGCGGCGAGGATGCCGAGATCACCTCGTATCTTGGCCAGACGCTCGACAGCGAGATGCAGGGCAATATCGTCGATCTTTGTCCGGTCGGCGCGCTGACCTCTAAGCCATATGCCTTCACCGCGCGGCCGTGGGAACTGACCAAGACCGAGACCATCGACGTGATGGACGCGCTGGGCTCGAATATCCGGGTGGATACCAAGGGCCGCGAAGTGATGCGGATCATGCCGCGCAACCATGACGGTGTGAACGAGGAGTGGCTGTCGGACAAGTCGCGGTTCGCCTGGGACGGGCTGCGCCGCCAGCGGCTGGACAAGCCTTATATCCGCGAGAACGGTAAGCTGCGTGCCGCGACCTGGGGCGAGGCGCTGGGCAAGGCCGCCGAGGCGATGAAGGGTGGCAAGGTTGCTGGCCTTGTGGGTGACCTGGCCCCGGTCGAGGCAGTCTACGCGCTGAAAGAACTGGTCGAAGGGCAGGGCGGCGCCGTTGAGTGCCGTGTGGACGGCGCGAAGCTGCCGGCGGGCAACCGCTCGGCCTACGTCGGCACTGCGGCGATCGAAGATATCGACAGTGCGAAGATGATCATGCTGGTCGGCACGAACCCGCGTGCCGAGGCACCGGTTCTGAACGCGCGCATCCGCAAGGCGTGGTCGCGCGGCGCGATGATCGGGCTGATCGGCGAGGGTGCGGACCTGACCTATGACTACCAGCATTTCGGCACCGGGCGCGACGAGTTGCGCCGCGCCGCCGAGACGCTGGCAGACGATGCTATAGGCAAGGAAAGTCTGGTTATTGTCGGCATGGGCGCCTTGACCGGCGACGGCGGAAAGGGCGTTTTGGCCGACGCGATGGCGCTGGCCGAGGCGTCGGAATCGAAGCTGCTCGTGCTGCATACGGCGGCAAGCCGTGTGGGTGCGCTGGATGTCGGCGCAGTCAGTGCCGGCGGCGTGGACGGCGCGCTTGAGGGTGCTGCGGTCGTCTACAACCTTGGTGCAGACGAGATCGACATCCCCGAAGGGCCGATCGTGATCTACCAGGGCAGCCACGGCGATCGGGGTGCGCATCGGGCGGACATCATCCTGCCTGCCGCCGCCTGGACCGAGGAGAACGGGCTGTTCGTCAACACCGAAGGCCGTCCTCAGCTCGCGATGCGGGCCAGCTTCCCGCCGGGCGAGGCAAAGGAAAACTGGGCGATCCTGCGCGCGCTTTCGGCTGAAATGGGCGCGACGTTGCCCTATGACAGCCTGGCAGCCCTGCGACAGAAGCTGGTCGCGGATGCGCCGCATCTGAAGGATATCGACACCGTTGTGGAGAACGAATGGACGGCGGTGGAGGCGTCGGGCGACGGCTCGGGCGATTTCGGCCAGGCCATCATGGCGCATTACCTGACGAACCCCATCCTTCGCGCCTCGGGCCTGATGGCCGAGTTGCAGGCGGCGGCGCGGGAGCGGCGAACTGGAAAGCTTGCGGCAGAGTAGGGGCGCGGGCCGGAAAACAAGGCATTGAGGCTGGAAATCAGGGCCGAGATGCGGTTTACGGGGGCAGGGAATATCCTCGCCCGGACTAAAGGGAACAAGAGGTTAGATGGCTGACTTTCTGACGACACCGCTGGGCATCGTTGTCCTGGTCGCGGCGCAGACCCTTTTGGTGGTCGCGTTCGTGATGATCTCGCTTCTGTTCCTTGTTTACGGCGACCGGAAAATCTGGGCTGCTGTCCAGATGCGGCGCGGCCCCAACGTGGTCGGACCCTGGGGGTTGCTTCAGACCGTGGCCGACGCGCTGAAGTACATTGTCAAGGAGAACGTCATTCCCGCCGGTGCGGACCGGGCAGTGTTTATCCTTGCGCCGCTGATCTCGTTCGTACTGGCAATGATCGCCTGGGCGGTGATCCCGTTCAACGACACTTGGGTGCTGGCGAATATCAATGTCGCGATCCTGTTCGTTTTCGCCGTCTCCTCGCTTGAGGTGTACGGCGTCATCATGGGCGGTTGGGCGTCGAACTCGAAATATCCTTTCCTCGGTTCGCTCCGTTCGGCGGCCCAGATGATTTCCTACGAGGTGTCGATCGGGCTCATCATTATCGGTGTGATCATCTCGACAGGTTCGCTGAACTTCGGAGAGATTGTCCAGGCGCAGAACGGCGGCTATGGCCTGTTCTCGTGGTACTGGCTGCCGCATTTCCCAATGGTGTTCCTGTTCTTCATCTCGACCCTGGCCGAGACCAACCGGCCGCCATTCGACCTGCCGGAGGCGGAATCGGAACTGGTGGCGGGATACCAGGTGGAATACTCCTCGACGCCGTTCCTGCTGTTCATGGCCGGCGAGTACATCGCGATCTTCCTGATGTGCGCGCTGATCAGCCTCCTGTTCTTCGGCGGCTGGCTGTCGCCCATTCCGTTCATCCCGGACAGCCCCTTGTGGATGGTCGCGAAGATGGCGTTCTTCTTCTTCCTCTTCGCGATGGTGAAGGCGATCGTGCCGCGCTACCGCTATGACCAGCTGATGCGGATCGGGTGGAAGGTGTTCCTGCCGCTGTCGCTGTTCTGGGTGGTCTGGGTGGCCTTCGCGGCGAAATTCGAATTCTTCGGCGGCGCCTATGCGCGCTGGGCGATGGGAGGCTGATTGCATGACGCAGATCGACTGGAACCGCGCCGGGAAATATTTCCTGTTGATGGATATGCTGAAAGGCTTTCAGCTTGGGTTGCGCTACTTCTTCGCGCCCAAGGCGACGGTGAACTATCCGCACGAGAAGGGCCCGCTTTCCCCGCGCTTTCGGGGCGAGCATGCGCTCAGGCGCTACCCCAACGGCGAGGAGCGCTGCATTGCCTGCAAGCTTTGCGAAGCGATCTGTCCGGCGCAGGCCATCACCATCGACGCAGAACCGCGCGAGGACGGCAGCCGCCGGACCACGCGCTATGACATCGACATGACCAAGTGCATCTATTGCGGCTTCTGCCAGGAGGCGTGCCCGGTCGATGCCATCGTGGAGGGCCCGAATTTCGAGTTCTCGACCGAGACGCGGGAGGAGCTCTTCTACGACAAGGAGAAGCTTCTGGCGAACGGCGACCGCTGGGAGGCCGAGATAGCGCGGAACCTTGAGATGGATGCGCCTTACCGATGATCCTGCCGGACGGGCATAACACTCGCTCGGGAGGTCTCTGATGGGGGCCTGGGGAGCGGGAGCCTTCGAGGACGACACGGCGCTCGACTGGATGGACGAGGCCTATTCGGAGCGCGGTGCCGATGCCGTGCGTGCGGCGTTGAAGGCGGCCGCCGAAACGCCGGCGGACCAATATCTCGATTACGACACCGGAGCCGCGGCCCGGGCGGCAGCCGAGATCGTCGCGATCGCGCATGCGCGTGCGCCGGGGGGGCTCGATGACAACGATGAGGCGGCGGCGAAGGAACATGCCGAAGCCGTGCGCGCCGACCGAAGCCTCTCCTCGCTGGCTCTTGCCGCAATGGAACGGCTTCTCGGCAAGCAGTCCGAGCTTTGCGAGCTTTGGACAGAGGATCCGACCAACACCGAATGGCTGGACGCGATCACCGATCTGAGGCGCAGGCTGAAGCGGGGGGTGGAATGACGGATCCCAAGAACCCTTTCGCCGCGATGATGGCGGCTGGGCAGGACTGGGCGCGCGCGATCAATCCAGCGCTCCAGAACTTCACGCCGCAGGGGTTCGAGGCGATGTGGCCGACGATGCCGCGCGACCTGATGGAAACGATGATGGGCAAGACCTTCAACCCCGAGGGTCTCGACAGCAAGACCCGGCTTCTGCTGACACTCGGTGCGCTGACGATCCTGGGCGCACAGGCCGAGGCGCAGATCAGGTTGACGGTACGACATGCGCTTGAAGCGGGGGCCACGAAGCAGGAAATCGCGGAGACCATTGCAATGATGGGCGTATTCGGCGGCGTCCCTGCGATGTCGAAGGCGATGGAGCTTGCAAGCTCCGTCATGGAAGAATCCGAGGGCGGCAACGCCACTGAGGAGGACAAGGAATGACACCGGTCGTGCTGACCTTTTACCTTTTCGCCATTGCCTGCATCGCAGGCGGGCTGTTCACGGTGATCTCGCGGAACCCGGTCCACTCGGTCTTGTGGCTGATCCTCGCGTTTCTCTCTGCCGCAGGGCTGTTCGTGCTGCTGGGGGCCGAGTTCGTGGCGATGCTGCTAGTCATCGTCTACGTGGGCGCGGTCGCGGTGCTGTTCCTTTTCGTGGTGATGATGCTGGACGTCGATTTCGCGGAACTGAAGGCCGAGATGGCGAAATACATGCCGCTGGCCTTGCTGATTGGTGTGGTGATCCTGATGCAGCTTGCAATGGCCTTCGGGGTCTGGGAAACGGCCGAGGGCGTCGTGATGGCGGACCGTCCCGACGCGATTGCAGGCGGTGGAGATCACAACACCGACGCGCTGGGGCGCATCCTATACGACAAGTATTTCCTTCTGTTCCAGCTGGCGGGCCTGATCCTGCTGGTGGCGATGGTCGGCGCCATCGTGCTGACGCTGCGCCACCGGACATACGTCAAGCGGCAGGACGTGTTGGCGCAGATGTACCGCGATCCGGCGAAGACGCTGGTGATGAAGGACGTGAAGCCGGGGCAGGGACTATGATCGGACTGGAGCACTACCTCATCGTGGCGGCGACACTGTTCGTGATCGGGATTTTCGGGATCTTCCTGAACCGAAAGAACGTGATCATCCTGCTAATGTCGATCGAACTGATGCTGCTGGCGGTGAATATCAATCTCGTGGCCTTCTCGGCCTATCTTGGCGATCTGACGGGCCAAGTCTTCACGCTGTTCGTGCTGACCGTCGCGGCGGCCGAGGCGGCGATCGGGCTTGCGATCCTCGTCTGTTTCTTCCGCAACCGGGGCACCATCGACGTCGAAGACGTCAATGTGATGAAGGGGTGAGGATTTGCGTATTTTTGAAGAGATGAAGAAGGCGCGCGTCTGATGGAAACGATCATCCTTTTCGCCCCCCTCATCGGCGCTCTGATCTGTGGGTTCGGCTGGCGCTGGATTGGCGAGGTCGCCGCGCAATGGACCGCGACGGGCCTCTTGTTTCTCGCCGGTCTTCTGAGCTGGGTCATTTTCCTGAGCTTCGATCCCTTCGCGCATGAGAACGGCAGCTACACCGTGCAGGTGCTGCGCTGGATCGAGAGCGGGTCCCTGGCGACCGATTGGGCGATCCGGATGGACCGGCTGACGGCGACGATGCTTATCGTGATCACCACGGTCTCGGCGCTCGTCCATCTCTACAGCTTCGGCTATATGGCGCATGACGACAATTTCAACGAGGAGACCGAGAGCTATCGCCCCCGGTTCTTCGCCTATCTGTCGTTCTTCACCTTCGCGATGCTGATGCTGGTGACGGCGGACAACCTGGTGCAGATGTTCTTCGGCTGGGAGGGCGTGGGGCTCGCTTCCTACCTGCTGATCGGGTTCTATTTCCGCAAGCCGTCTGCCAATGCGGCCGCGATCAAGGCCTTTGTGGTCAACCGGGTGGGCGATTTCGGTTTTGCGCTGGGCATCTTCGCGCTGTTCTTCATGGTGGATTCGATCAACTTCAGCGACATATTTGCCGCGGCGCCTGAGCTGGCCGAGGCGGAGATCACGTTCCTCTGGACGTCATGGCCCGCGATCGAGTTGATCTGTTTCCTGCTGTTCGTCGGCGCAATGGGCAAGTCGGCGCAGTTCCTGCTGCACACCTGGTTGCCGGACGCAATGGAAGGCCCGACGCCTGTCTCGGCGCTGATCCATGCGGCAACGATGGTGACGGCAGGCGTGTTCCTGGTCTGCCGGATGTCGCCGCTGATGGAATATGCCGACTGGACGCAGAGCTTCATCGTCTGGATCGGGCTGATCACCGCGTTCTTCGCCGCGACCGTGGGCCTTGTGCAGAACGACATCAAGCGTGTGATCGCCTATTCGACCTGCTCGCAGCTTGGCTACATGTTCGTGGCGGCCGGCGTGGGCGTCTATTCGGTGGCAATGTTCCACCTGCTGACGCACGCGTTCTTCAAGGCGATGCTGTTTCTCGGCGCGGGCTCGGTCATTCACGGAATGCATCACGAGCAGGACATGCGTAACTATGGCGGGCTGAAGGACAAGCTGCCTTACACGTTCTGGGCGATGATGATCGGGACGCTGGCGATCACGGGGGTGGGCATTCCGCTTCTCTACATCGGGTTCCCGGTGGGATTTGCCGGATTCGTGTCGAAGGATGCGATCATCGAGAGCGCGTATGCAGGTGGGACGAGCGCCTCGTTCGTCGCGTTCTGGGCGTTGGTCGTGGCGGCTCTGATGACCAGTTTCTATTCGTGGAGGCTGATGTTCCTGACCTTCTACGGCGAGCCGCGGGGCGATCATCACACACATGAGCACGCGCATGAAAGCCCGATGACCATGCTTGCGCCGCTGGGTGTGCTGGCGCTTGGCGCGGTGTTCGCGGGCATGATCTGGTACAAGCCGTTCTTTGGGGATCACGCCAAGGTCGAGAAATTCTTCGGAATTCCATCGGCGCACGCGGAAGCGAAGGCGGAGGATCATGCTGCGCTGGCCATGCTTGGCGCTGCCTTCGCGCAGGAAAGCCACGGCGAAGGGGCGGCCGCAACGTCGGAGGATCACGGCGCGACGGCCGAGGAGAGCCACGGCGATGACGCAGCGGCTTCGCATGAGGATCAGTCCGGGCCGATGCCGGGACAGGGTGCGATCTACATGGCACCGGACAATCACGTTCTCGACGGGGCCCACCACGCGCCGGTTTGGGTGAAGATATCACCCTTCATTGCAATGCTGCTGGGCTTCCTTACTGCCTACCAGTTCTACATTCGCAGGCCAGACCTGCCGGGGCGGCTGGCCGAGAGTCAGCCGATCCTCTATCAGTTCCTGCTGAACAAGTGGTACGTGGACGAGATTTATGACTTTCTGTTCGTCAACCCTGCCAAGTGGCTTGGCGCCTTCCTTTGGAAGAAGGGCGACGGAGCCACGATCGACGGAGGGTTGAACGGGCTGGCGATGGGGGTCGTGCCGTTCTTCACCCGCCTCGCGGGGCGTGCGCAATCGGGGTACGTCTTCACTTACGCGTTCGCGATGGTGCTGGGCATCCTGGTACTGGTCACCTGGATGACGCTGGCGGGGGGGAACTGAGATGCTGCTCGACAACCTGCTGTCCATCATCATCTTCATTCCGCTGATCGCCGCGGCGATCCTGGGCCTGTTCCTGCGCGGAAATGACGAGGCGGCTCAGACCAATGCCAAGTACGTGGCATTGGCCGCGACAATTGCCTCGCTGCTTGCCTCGCTTTTCCTTCTGGCGGGCTTCGATCCGGACGACACAGGCTTCCAGTTCGTCGAGGAGGGAACGTGGATACTCGGGCTGACGTACAAGCTGGGGGTCGACGGGATTTCGGTGCTGTTCATCCTGCTGACCACCTTCCTGATGCCGATCACAATCCTGGCTTGTTGGGAGGTCAAGGATCGGGTGAAGGAATACATGATCGCGTTCCTTGTCCTCGAGACCTTGATGCTGGGTGTGTTCTGCGCGCTCGACCTCGTTCTGTTTTACCTGTTCTTCGAGGGCGGGCTGATCCCGATGTTCCTGATCATCGGCATCTGGGGCGGGGCGAACCGGATCTACGCGGCGTTCAAGTTCTTCCTTTATACGTTCTTCGGTTCGGTCCTGATGCTCGTCGCGATGGTGGCGATGTATGTCGATGCGGGCACCTCGGATATCGCCGCGCTTCTGAACCATAACTTCGGCTCCGATACGATGGAGGTCCTTGGCGTCCAGATCCTTGGCGGGATGCAGACGCTGCTCTGGCTGGCCTTTTTCGCGTCGTTCGCCGTCAAGATGCCTATGTGGCCGGTGCATACATGGTTGCCGGATGCGCACGTTCAGGCACCGACTGCAGGCTCGGTCGTGCTGGCGGCGATCCTGCTGAAGCTGGGCGGGTACGGGTTTTTGCGGTTCAATCTGCCGATGTTCCCGATTGCCTCGGAGATCCTTGCCGACTTCGTCCTTTGGTTGAGCGCAATCGCAATCGTCTATACCTCGCTCGTCGCTCTGATGCAGGAGGACATGAAGAAGCTGATCGCCTATTCGTCGGTCGCGCACATGGGGTACGTTACTGCTGGCATCTTCGCGGCAAACCAACAGGGCGTCGATGGGGCGATCTTCCAGATGCTGAGCCACGGGTTCATCTCGGGCGCGCTGTTCCTCTGCGTTGGTGTGATCTACGACCGGATGCACACGCGCGAGATCGACGCCTATGGCGGACTGGTGAACAGAATGCCGGCCTATGCGGCGGTGTTCATGCTGTTTACGATGGCCAACGTGGGCCTGCCGGGCACGTCGGGTTTCGTGGGCGAGTTCCTGACGTTGATGGGTATCTTCCAGGCCAATACCTGGGTGGCCGCCGTTGCGGCGACGGGTGTCATCCTCAGCGCGGCCTATGCGCTCTGGCTCTATCGCCGGGTCGTCATGGGCGACCTGATCAAGGAGAGCCTGAAGTCGATCACTGACATGACCACCCGCGAGAAGAGCATCTTTGCACCGCTGATCGTGATGACGATCCTTCTGGGTGTCTATCCAAGCCTTGTAACCGACGTGATCGGGCCTTCGGTCGCCGATTTGCTGTCGGGGTACCAGACCGCGGTTAGTGATTTCCACGCGACCAGCCAGGTCGCAGATGCGGGAGGGCACTGATGTCCGCTGATCTTTCCATCATCCTGCCGGAGATTTTCCTCTCGGTCTTCGCCATGATCGGCCTGCTGGTCGGAGCTTATGGCGGCAAGGACAAGCTGGCGCCGCTTTTCGTCTGGGTCACCTCGGCTTTGCTGGTTGCCGTGGCCGCGTGGATCGGCCTGCAGGGCGCGGGGATGGCGCGGGCCTTTGGCGGTATGTTTGTGGACGATGCGTTCGCGCGTTTTGCCAAGGTGACGATCCTGCTTGCCGCCGCTGCCATTCTGCTGATGAGCGAGCAATACATGGCGCGGCGCGACCTTTTGCGCTTCGAGTATCCGCTGCTGATCGTGCTGGCCTCGGTCGGCATGATGATGATGGTCTCGGCGGGCGACCTCATCGCGCTTTACATGGGGCTCGAGTTGCAGTCGCTGTCGCTGTACGTCGTCGCGGCCTTGCGGCGGGACAGCGTGAAGTCGACCGAGGCCGGGCTGAAATATTTCGTGCTTGGCGCCCTTTCGTCGGGATTGCTTCTCTATGGTGCGTCGCTGACATACGGCTTCACGGGTACCACGCTCTTCTCGGGCATCATCGAGGCCGCCCAGGGCGAGACCTCGGTGGGTCTGCTGTTCGGCCTGGCCTTCATCGCCGCCGGGCTTGCCTTCAAGGTCAGCGCGGCACCGTTCCATATGTGGACGCCCGATGTCTACGAGGGCTCGCCCACGCCGGTGACTGCGTTCTTCGCAACGGCTCCCAAGGTTGCCGCGATGGGCCTTTTTGCCCGCGTCGTGCATGATGCATTCGGAGGCATCGTCGGCGATTGGCAGCAGATCCTCGCAGCGCTTTCGGTGGCGTCGATGTTCCTTGGCGCGGTCGCCGCGATCGGGCAGCGCAATATCAAGCGGCTGATGGCGTATTCTTCGATCGCGCATATGGGTTACGCGCTGATGGGGCTGGCCTCGGGAACAGCGCAGGGCGTCGAGTCGATGCTGATCTACATGGCAATCTACGTCACGATGAACGTCGGAACCTTCGCCTTCATCCTGTCGATGGAGAAAGACGGGCAGCCAGTGGTCGAAATCGATTCATTGTCGCTGTACTCGAAGCGCGAACCGGTGAAGGCGTTGGCGATGCTGGTGCTTCTCTTCTCGCTCGCCGGTGTGCCGCCGCTGGTCGGTTTCTTCGCCAAGTATTCGGTGCTCCTGGCCGCGGTCGAGGCCGGGCTGGTCTGGCTTGCGGTGCTTGGCGTTATCGCATCCGTCATTGGTGCGTTCTACTACCTGCGTATCGTCTACCTGATGTATTTCGGTGCCGAGGAGAGCGAGTTGGACGCCGGAGGCTCGGGAGTTCTCTGGGGCTTCCTGGTTGTCAGCGCTGCCGCGATGGTGCTGGGCGTGATCAACCTGTTCGGTGTCGAGGGCGCTGCGGCGGCTGCGGCGGCGACGCTGGTGAACTGACCGAATGGCGGGGCTTGTTAGGATGAATCTGTCCTTTGGTTCCCGCGCCTCATGACCGATCCGCTGCCCTGGCCATCTCGGACGGATCGTCTGATCTATGACGAACTGGATTCGACGATGGCCGAGGCGGCGCGCATCGCTCCCGACCTGTCACGACCGACCTGGATCATGGCGCGGAGGCAGACCGAGGGGCGTGGGCGACGCGGTCGCAGGTGGCTCGCACCCGAAGGGCATTTTGCAGCAACATATGTATATCGGCCGAGGGCGACGGCGCCCGAGGCCGCGTTGCGGTCGTTCTTTGCCGCGAATGCGGTGTTCGAGGCTCTGGCGCTGAAGGTTGATCGCGACCGGTTGGCGCTGAAGTGGCCGAACGACGTTCTGCTCGATGGCGGGAAGGTTGCCGGAATCCTGCTTGAGAGCGTTGGAACCCCCGCCGGCCTGGATTGGCTGGCGATCGGGATAGGCGTCAATCTCGTCAAGGCGCCATCGCCTATCCGCGACGCGGCTTTTCCGCCGGTCGGTCTGGAGGAGCAGGGCGGCGACCCGGTCGCGCCGGAGGAGTTCCTTTCCTATCTCGCGTCGAATATCGAGACCGAGGAGCGGCTTTTCGACGAGATGGGTTTTGCCCCGATCCGCGAAAACTGGCTTCGCCGCGCGGCCCGGCTGGGAGAGGTCATTACGGCGCGCACGGCCCGCGAGGAATTCACCGGCCGATTCGAGACGGTCGACGAGGCCGGGCAGCTTGTGCTTGAGACGCCGAAAGGGCAGGTTCGGATACCAGCGGCTGACGTCTATTTCTGAAGGACCACATGCTTCTTTGCATTGACACGGGTAATACCAACACCGTTTTCGCCGTCTGGGACGGATCGTCGTTCATCGGCACCTGGCGGGCATCGACCGAACATCAGAGGACAGCGGATCAGTATTTCGTCTGGCTGACCACCCTGATGCAGGCGACGGGGTTGAAGGATGTCTCGATCGACGATGTCGTGATCTCGTCGACCGTACCGCGCGTTGTGTTCAATCTGCGCGTCCTCTGCGACCGGTATTTCAACTGCCGCCCGCTGGTTGTCGGCAAGCCGGAGTGTCGGCTTCCCGTGCCCTATCGGGTGGACGAGGGAGTTAAGCCGGGACCGGACCGTTTGGCGAACGCGGCTGCGGCTTTCGACCGCTACGGTGGCAATTCGGTGGTCGTGGATTTCGGGACGGCCACGAACTTCGATGTCGTGGCGGAGGACGGTGCGTATGTCGGCGGCGTGATCTCGCCGGGTGTGAACCTCTCGCTCGAGGCCCTGGCGGCAGGTGCCGCCGCGCTGCCTCATGTCGACATCTCACAGCCCGACAAGGTGATCGGCACCAATACAGTCGGCGCGATCCAGTCGGGCGTTTTCTGGGGGTACAGCGGACTGATCGAAGGCCTGGTGGCGCGCATCCAGAAAGAATACGGACAAAAGCTGACGGTTATCGCAACCGGTGGCCTGGCGCCACTCTTCGCGCAGGGCGATATCGAGTTCGATCACATCGACGATGACCTCACCATTCACGGGTTAACGGTGATCCACGATTTCAACAAGGAAAACAAATGAGTAAGGAGAGGTTGATCTATCTCCCCCTCGGAGGCGCGGGGGAAATAGGGATGAACACCTATGTCTATGGATGGGGTGCTCCGGGCAAGGAGCGGCTTATCCTGGCAGATCTGGGCGTGACTTTTCCGGACATGGACAGCTCGCCCGGCGTCGATCTGATCGTGGCCGATATCGCCTGGCTAGCGGAACGCGCGGACCGGATCGAGGCCATCTTCATCACGCACGCGCATATGGACCATGTCGGTGCAGTCGGTCTGTTATGGGATCGTCTCAAGGCCCCAATCCATGCGCGGCCATTCACCGGGCATCATGCGCGCGTCGCGATGGAGGAGAACGGTCATGACCCCGAGACGGTGCGGATCGTTTCGGCCTGGCCGGAACAGATCGAGGCCGGGCCGTTCAAGGTCGGTTTCGCGCCGATCAGCCATTCGATACCCGAAAGCTCGGCCTTGATCATAGACACACCGGCAGGGCGCATCGTGCATTCCGGTGACTTCAAGCTGGATGAGACCCCGCTGGTTGGCGAACCGTTCGAGCAGGACTTCTGGGCCGGTGTCGGCGGCGGTGGCGTTCATGCGCTGGTCTGCGACAGCACCAATGTCTTCTCACCCTTGCCGGGCCGTTCGGAGGCGACCGTGGGACCGGAGATCGTCAAACTGGTTCAGGATGCGCCGGGGATGTTCGTGGCGACGACTTTCGCTTCGAACGTGGCGCGGGTGAAGACGATGGCGGAGGCTGGCATCGCGGCCGGGCGCTCGGTCTGCCTGCTGGGACGGGCGATGCGGCGGATGATCGAGGCGGCGGTGCTAACCGGCGTGGTCACGGATTTCCCCAAGACGATCTCACCGGAAGAGGCCGAGGACATTCCACGCCAGAACCTGATGCTGATCGTGACCGGCAGCCAGGGAGAGCGACGGGCGGCGAGCGCTGCGCTGTCTCGCGGCAAGTACCTCGGCCTGGAACTGACCGAGGGCGATACGTTTTTGTTCTCTTCGAAGACCATTCCGGGCAATGAGCGCGGCGTCATCCGGATCATGAACGCCTTGTCCGAGAAAGGCGTCGACGTAGTCGACGACAGCAGCACGCTCTACCACGTTTCAGGTCATGCGAACCGCCCGGACCTTGAGCGGATGCACGCCCTGCTGAAACCCAAGATGGTCGTTCCGATGCACGGCGAGCATCGGCACCTGCGCGAGCATTGCAAGCTGGCGGCGTCGAACGGGATGGCGTCAGTGCTGGCCGTGAATGGCTCGATGGTCGATCTGACGGGGGATGCGCCTGATATCGTTGAATATATCGAGGCGGGGCGAACCTATCTGGACGGTAACGTGATGATCGGTGCGCTTGATGGCGTCATCCGCAACCGTTTGCGGATGGCGATGAACGGGCACGCGATCGTATCGCTGATCATGGAAGACGATGAGATGCTGGGCGAGCCCTGGGTCGATCTGATGGGGCTGCCGGAGCAGGGAAGCTCGAAGGCGCCGCTGGTGGATGTTCTCGAGGAAGACCTCAGCCAGCTGGTCGGCCGAGCCGGGCGAAAACTTCGCGGTGACGACGACGATCTCGAGGAGGAGATCCGCAAGGCCGTCCGGCGGACGGCTCAGGACGAGATCGGCAAGAAGCCCGAAGTGACTGTGGTGATCAGCCGGCTTTCATAGCAGCGAAAACTGCCGCGTTTGCCGGTGACTTGCGTCAGCCCGCTTTCCGCTCGTCGAAACTCATGGCGATGAAGCTTGGCATGTGATCGCCCATGCCAACCGTCTTGTTTCCGCCGCCGTCGCGGCCGCCCGACCGCGAGTTGCGATTCTGCTGGCTCTGGGAAGCCTCGGCTTTCGGCGCCGGTGCTGGCGTATCTTCGGACTTGGTTTCCTTGGGCTTGCCCCGTCCACGTTTCGGTTGTTCCGCGGGGCCGTCCTCGGTTGCAGCGGTGTTGCCGAGCGGATTCTCGGCGCGTGGAATCGGCTTGTCGATCAGCTTCTCGATAGCCGAGAGGTTCTTGTCGTCGATGGGCGCCGAGATCATTACCGCCTTGCCATCGCGGCCAGCGCGGCCGGTGCGGCCGATGCGGTGCACGTAGTCCTCGGAATGCGAGGGTACGTCGTAGTTGAAGACGTGGCTGACGCTGGGAATATCCAGGCCGCGCGCGGCGACATCGGATGCGACCAGGAACCGAAGCGAGCGGTCGCGGAAGGCGTCGAGCGTCCGGGTGCGCTGTGACTGGTCGAGATCGCCGTGGATGGCGGCCGCGTCATAACCGTGCTTTTTCAGTGACTTGGTAAGGATGTCCACATCGACCTTGCGGTTGCAGAAGACGATCGCGTTGGTGCATGCCTCGCCCTCGCGCTCGATCAGCGCGCGAAGAAGATCGCGCTTTTCCTTCGCGGCCCGGTCGCGTCGCGACGGTTTCATCAGCACGACTTCCTGGGCGATTGTCTCGGACGCCGTGGCCTGGCGCGCGACTTCGATGCGCTCGGGGTTCGACAGGAAGGTGTTGGTGATCCGCTCGATCTCGGGCGCCATCGTCGCGCTGAAGAAGAGCGTCTGGCGGGTGAACGGCGTGAGCGAGAAGATGCGCTCGATATCCGGAATAAAGCCCATGTCGAGCATACGGTCGGCTTCGTCCACCACCATGATCTGAACGCCGGTCAATAGCAGTTTGCCACGCTCGAAATGGTCGAGCAGGCGTCCCGGCGTGGCGATCAGAACGTCAACGCCGCGGTCGATGAGTTGGTCCTGTTCCTTGAAGCTGACACCGCCAATCAGGAGCGCCTTGGTGAGCTTCACATTCTGGGCGTAGGTGTCGAAGTTCTCGGCCACCTGTGCCGCAAGCTCGCGGGTCGGGCAGAGTACGAGGCTGCGCGGCATTCTCGCACGTGCGCGCCCGCGCGCCAGCAAGGTGATCATCGGCAGGGTGAAACTGGCGGTCTTGCCGGTACCGGTTTGGGCGATGCCGAGCACGTCGCGCCCTTCGAGCGCGGGGGGAATCGCACCTGCCTGGATCGGGGTTGGGGTTTCGTAGCCAGCCGCCTCAACGGCCTTGAGTACTTTTGGCGACAGCGCCAGGTCAGAAAACTTTGTCATATCGGTCCAATACTTACGGACCAATCCGTGGCCCGTCGTCTGATGCGGCGGGTCCGGATGACCACAGGCTTATCCACAAGCTGCCGCGTTGGGCATCACCTAGATGAATGTGGCAGACTCGTCAATGTGTCGTTAAAAACCGTCAACAATACGTTTCATTTGCGCCTATTGTTGCCAAAATTTTGGCGTCGTCATTTGCCGGAAATGACAGCATTTCCACTGAAATGCCGAGGAACCATGTCAGATATCCGGAATTCGGTGCTCCGACGGTTACTTCGGCGTCGCGGCGGGCGCGTGCCTTGGGAACGGGGCAGCGAATGTGTTTACGGCCTCGTTGGTGCGTTAACCATTTGTTAACTATCCACAACCGAGGAAATCCGCTTTTCGACTACTGCAGCCGCGCCCGGCGCGATGAATCCGGTGCGTCAGTTGACTTGCATTTCCTTCGTAGCCGAGAGCGTCAGGTCGGGGTGATCCCGCTCGATCCGGTCGATGTCCCATTGCAGGCGGGTGAGGAATACAACGTCGCCGTCATTGTCATGTGCGATATGCTGCTTGTTCGCGGCGATGAAGGCGTCGAGCTTGTCTTTTGGGCCGGTCACCCACCGGGCGGACGTGAACTGCGAGGGTTCAAAACGTACCGGAAGGCCGTATTCGCCCTCGATTCGCGAGGCGAGGACCTCGAATTGCAGCTGACCTACCACGCCGACGATGAAGCCCGAGCCGATATTCGGCTTGAACACCTTTGCAGCCCCTTCCTCGGCGAACTGCATCAGTGCCTTGTCGAGATGCTTGGCCTTCATCGGGTCGCCTGCACGGCAGGTTTGCAGAAGCTCGGGCGCGAAGCTGGGGATGCCGGTCACGCGAAGCGCCTCGCCTTCGGTGAGCGTATCGCCGATGCGGAGCTGACCGTGGTTGGGTATGCCGATGATGTCGCCGGCCCAGGCTTCCTCGGCCAGTTCACGATCGGCGGCGAGGAACAGGACCGGGTTAGAGATCGCCATCGCTTTTTTCGAGCGGACGTGATGCAGCTTCATGCCACGTTCGAAGTGACCGCTGGCGAGGCGCACGAAGGCCACCCGGTCGCGGTGCTTCGGGTCCATGTTGGCCTGAACCTTGAAGACGAAGCCTGCGACCTTTTCCTCGTATGGGCTGACCTGCCGGGGTTCGGCGGATTGCGGTTGCGGAACTGGGCCATAGTCGCCGATCCCGTCCATCAGTTCCTTGACGCCGAAAGAATTGATGGCGCTGCCGAACCAGATGGGTGTGAGCGTGCCGTCCAGAAAGGCATGAGCGTCAAAAGGGGGAAGCAGTTCGCGGGCCATTTCGACCTCTTCGCGGAGCTGCGAGAGGAGACCGGCGGGGATCAATTCGTCGAGCTTCTGGTCGTTCAGCCCGTCGATCTTGATACTTTCGGCGCGCCTGTTCCGATCGGCACGTTCCATCAATTCGAGCCGGTCGTTCAGCATGTCGTAGGAGCCGAGGAAGTCGCGGCCCATGCCGATGGGCCAGCTTGCAGGGGTCACGTCGATCGCCAGGTTTTCCTGGATCTCGTCGATGATCTCGAAGGTCTCGCGGCTTTCGCGGTCCATCTTGTTGCAGAAGGTCAAGATCGGCAGGTCGCGTAGCCGGCAGACCTCGAACAGTTTCCGGGTCTGGCTTTCCACACCCTTGGCGCCGTCGATAACCATGATGGCTGCATCGACTGCGGTGAGCGTGCGATACGTGTCCTCGGAGAAATCCGAGTGGCCGGGCGTGTCGACGAGGTTGAACCGGAAGTCGCGGTAGTCGAAGGACATCGCACTGGCGGAAACCGAAATGCCGCGATCCTTCTCCATCGCCATGAAGTCTGAACGCGTGCGTCGCGCCTCGCCCTTGGCGCGAACCTGACCGGCCATCTGGATCGCGCCGCCATACAACAGGAACTTCTCGGTCAGCGTGGTCTTGCCCGCATCGGGGTGCGAGATAATTGCAAAGGTCCGGCGCCGCGCGATCTGGGGCGGCAGGTCAGGTGTATTCGAAGAACGGTCCAACATGGGCGGGCATATAATGTGCGACTTGCGGATGTGCACGCGGATTGTTGTTGCGCCGCGAGGTGCAGTTGCTAGGATGAGAACATAACAGGAACAAATTTCGGGCAGATTTAATTTCACGCTTCAGGGAGTAGACAAGATGACGACCAAGGACATTGCCGAAAAACTTTGCGAACATTGCCACAACCATTCCGAAGCCCAGGCCTTGGAGGAGCTTTACGCCGAAGATGCTGTCTCGGTCGAACCGATGGCGCCGGAAGGTCAGAGCCCCGTCAGTGAGGGTCGAGATGCGATCAAGGGCAAGCACGACTGGTGGGCAGCAAATTTCGAGGTGCATTCCGCCGATCTTGAAGGGCCGTTCATCAATGGCGACCGGTTCAGCGTGATCTTCGAGATCGACGCCACCGACAAAGGGAGCGGTCAGCGCTGGAAGGCGAAGGAAGTTGCACTTTACGAGGTTGAGAACGGAAAGATCGCGCGCGAGAGCTTTTTCATGATGCCGATGGGCTGAAGTATCGCGGGGGCTTTGCCCGCGTGCTTTCCGGAGTGTCTTTACAAGGAAGAATACCCTAGTCGAGGCCGGCGCGGGAGCGGAGGGCTGCAAGCTCGTATGCGTGGCCTTCGCCCCCGAGTTGGCTTCCGGCCCGTCGGTCCCAATAGGCAGCGTTTCCATGATCGCCTTCAATCCGGTGAAGCAGTGCGTGAATGGCATCGAAAAGCGGTACGCCTTCGTGGGCTTGCGCGATTTGATGTGCCGCCTCCCAATGGTCGTTGACCTCGAAACCGCTGTCGCGGATTGCAGATAGGGCCTTCTCGGCGTCTGAAACGGCTGGCATGTCGGCTTTTCCCGATGATAGTCGGTATGAAACTCGAGGAGAACGATCATGGATTTGGGGATCAAGGGCAAGCGGGCGTTGGTATGCGCGTCATCGAAGGGCTTGGGGCGCGGTTGCGCGGAAGCATTGGCGGAAGCCGGTGTCGATCTGGTTATGAACGCGCGCGGTGCCGAGGCGCTTGAGGCGGCGGCGGACGCCATTCGCGCGACCTACGGGGTCGAGGTGACCGCGGTTGCCGCGGATGTCACGACCGAAGAGGGGCGGCGCGCGGTTCTGGAGGCCGCAGGCGACGTGGACATCCTGGTTACCAATGCGGGCGGGCCGCCGCCGGGAATGTGGACCGACTGGGACCGCGAGGATTTCATCAAGGCGCTCGATGCCAACATGCTGACGCCTATCGCGCTCATGAAGGCGCTGTTGCCGGGCATGATGGAGCGCGGCTGGGGACGGGTGGTGAATATTACTTCAGTTTCGGTGAAGGCGCCGGTGAGCGTTCTGGGATTGTCGAACTCGGCGCGTGCAGGTCTGACGGGATATGTGGCCGGCACATCCCGGCAGGTCGCTGGGGCGGGCGTCGTGGTGAACAACCTGCTTCCGGGTATACATGCCACCGATCGGATTGATGCGCTGGACGGTGGTGCCGCCAAGGCGGAGGGGATCTCGCTTGACGAGGTGCGGACGAAACGCGCGGCGAGCATTCCGGTGGGCCGTTATGGGACGGCAGAGGAGTTCGGGCACACGTGCGCCTTCATGTGTTCGCAATATGCGGGTTTCATGGTGGGTCAGAACGTTCTTCTGGACGGTGGAGCCACCAACACGACACTTTGACGGCGCTTGCAGTAGGGGTGCGCGGTTGGTATCTGCGTTTGATTTCCGAGCGTAACGGTCGGATTAATCGGCGAGGATGGGTTTGAGCACCGAAACGGACGGGCTGGTTGTCGAAGGGCTGAGCTTTGCGGTCGAGCGGCGCGAGATCGTGTCGGGCGTTTCGCTGCACGTCCGCTCGGGGCAGGTGACCTGCCTGCTGGGGCCGTCGGGTTGCGGCAAGTCGACGACCTTGCGGATCATCGCCGGGGTCGAGCGGCAGGATGCGGGTCGCGTGGTGTTGGACGGGCGCACGCTTTCCGATGAGAAACGGCATCTTGCGCCAGAGGATCGTCATATCGGACTTATCTTCCAGGATTTCGCGCTGTTCCCGCATCTCAACGTCGCGCAGAACGTCGGTTTTGGCGTTGCCGGAACTAACGCCGAACGCGAAGCGCGTGTGGGGAAGATCCTGGAACGTGTGCGCCTGAGCGAGTTTGCGGCCGCCATGCCGCATGAGTTATCTGGCGGTGAGCAGCAGCGGGTGGCCCTGGCGCGATCCATTGCGCCGCGCCCGCGCGTGATGCTGATGGACGAGCCGTTTTCGGGGCTGGACAACCGTTTGCGCGACGGCATCCGTGACGAGACGCTGGACATTTTAAAGGAGGAGGGCACGGCGGTCGTCCTGGTGACGCACGAACCGGAAGAGGCGATGCGCATGGCCGACGAGATTGCGCTGATGCGGGATGGCCGGATCGTGCAGCAGGGGGCGCCCTATAACCTTTACAATGCGCCCTGCGACCGTATGGCGGCGGCGTTCTTCAGTGATATCAATGTGATCCGGGCGACGGTTCGGGGCGCTTTGACCTCGACCGCGTTCGGCGAGTTCCTGGCGCCCGGTGTGCCGGACGGAACCGAGGTGGAGATCATCATCCGGCCGCAGCACGTGCGGATCGACTTTGACAGGGGCGGCAAGGGGCCGAACCCGACGCCGGAGGATGGGGTGCCGGCGCGGGGCGTGGTCACGCGGGCGCGGTTCATGGGTCACGAAAGCCTCGTCGAGTTCCGGATGGATTACGATGGTTCGATCATGAAGGCGACGGTGCCCTCGGTATTCCTGCCGAAGCCGGGCACAGCGCTTTGGCTGATGATCCGCCGGGGACGATGCTTCGTGCTGCCGGTCAAGCCGGGCTAGGTCGGTTTTGCCTCTGGCACGGGTTGCATACGGTCGAGATAGTCGGCCAGCGTCTTGCCCGGTTCCTCGTCGAATGTCTCGAATCCGATGTCGAGCGTGCGGATGCGATCGACGCGAAAGACCCTGAAATCGTTTCGTAATTCGCACCATCCGGTGAAGGTCCAGACGCGGCCCCAGTATTCCATCTGAAGCGGGCGGACGGTGCGCCGGGTCTCGTCCTTGTCCGGGGCCTGATAGGTGAT
The DNA here is from genome assembly GCA_022340315.1 of Silicimonas sp. GTDB lineage: Bacteria > Pseudomonadota > Alphaproteobacteria > Rhodobacterales > Rhodobacteraceae > JAJDOD01. The sequence goes on from JAJDOD010000169.1 coordinate 58,339, forward strand.
ATCGACCTTGCGGCGCGAGCGGATTGCGGCGCGAAGCGGGGCCATGTGGACGAAGCCGCGGGCCGCCTCGGCGAAAGGATAGACGGCGAAGCCCCAGCCCGAAGCGGGGGCGGCGCGATCCTCGGGGAGGACCGCGTCAACCTTCTCGGAAAGGGTCTGTGCCGCCAATTGCAGCTCCTCGTCCGCCGCTTTCGAGACGACGGCGAGGCCGAGATGCAGCGCTTCGAGTTCGGCCAGCGAAAGGTTCAGCGGCGGCAGGGTGATAGGCGCGGTCATCATGTAGCCCAACCCTCGTTCGCCCTCGACGGGGATGCCGGAGGCGATGATCGTGTCCATGTCCCGATAGAGCGTGCGCACTGACACGCCAAGCCGATCCGCCATGTCCTGGCCGCGATGGAGGCGTCCGTCGCGGAGGATCTGGATCAGTTCGAAAAGGCGATCGGTGCGGCGCATTCAAGCGTTTCTGATTCGTAATTGTAATGGTTTGAGAGCGGCGGTTCTCAACTGACATTAACTTGTCAGGTGGCGATCTGCATCCGGAAAAACCACTGATCTGTCGCGGTAGTTGCGTTTTGCCGCTTTCCCCGCGCGCGAGGGGCGCTTACATACACGCTCGAATTTCAAAATGGAGTGCAAGGGACCCATGCTGAACAATATCGGCCTGCCTGGCCTGCTTCTGATCGCCATTGTCGTTCTCGTTCTTTTCGGTCGCGGCAAGATCTCGTCGCTGATGGGCGAGGTCGGCAAAGGCATCACGGCGTTCAAGAAGGGCGTCGACGACGGCAAGAAAGAGATCGAGGACAATGCCGCCGAGGTCGCGCGCGACGTGACCCCGGAAGAGGAGAAGGACAAGGCGTAATCGCCTTGTGGCCAACCCTCCATGTTTGATTTCGGCTTTGGCGAGCTTCTCGTAATCGGCATCGTGGCGCTGATCGTGATCGGCCCGAAAGACCTGCCCGGCGTATTCCGCGAACTTGGGAGGTTCACGGGCAAGGTCCGCCGGATGGCACGCGAGTTTTCGCGCGCGATGGAGGATGCCGCCGACGAGGCTGGCGTCAAGGATGCGGCGAAGACGTTCCGCGATGCGACCAATCCTTCCAAGATGGGTCTGAACAAGCTGAGCGAGGCGGCGGACAAGTTCGAGAAATGGGACCCCACAAAGCCATCGAAGAAGGCGGCGGATGCCGGGCCGGAAACCGCGAAGCTCAGCGAGGAACGGGCCGAGGCGGCCCGGAAGATCCGCGAGTACTCGGCTGAAAAGGCCAACGAGCGGATCGCTGCCGAGAAGGCGGCCGAGGAGGCCGGGTTGGCGGCTGACGCCGGCGCGCCCGAGCCGGAAACGAAGGGCGAGGCATGAGCCAGTCGGATGAGTTGGAAGACAGCTCGGCCCCGCTGATCGAGCACCTGGCGGAACTTCGGACGCGGCTTATCCGATCGGTCATCGCGTTCATCATCGGCATCGTCGTGGCCTTCGCGGTGGCCGAGCCGATCCTTCAATTCCTGCTGGGGCCGATCGAGGAGACCTTGCGCGAGTTGGGCGATCCGTCGCCGACGCTGCAATATACCTCGCCCCAGGAGTACCTGTTTACGCTATTTCGTATCTCAATGGTGTTCGGCTTCGCCCTGGCGTTTCCCGTGATCGCACACCAGATGTGGCGCTTCGTGGCGCCTGGACTTTACCGTACTGAAAAGTCAGCGTTTTTACCGTTCATCATTGCGTCTCCAATCATGTTCCTGTTGGGCGCATCCTTTGCCCATTTCATTGTCACGCCGCTTGCGATGGCGTTTTTCCTTGGCTTTGCCGACGTGTCTTCGATTTTCGCGAACCTTTTGGGGCGTGTGACCGAGACTCCGGAGGCGGTACTGCCGCAAGCAAGCGAGTTGGCGGTGCCGATGACCGAGGAAGGTATACGCATTACCTTCTTCGGGAAGGTTAACGAGTCGCTCGATATCACGCTGAAGTTCATCATGGCGTTCGGTATCTGTTTCCAGTTGCCGGTTTTGCTGACGCTTATGGGCAAGGCCGGGCTGGTCTCGGCGCGGGGCCTCGGGTCGATGCGGAAATACGCGATGGTGGGCATCCTGGTGCTGGCCGCGCTGGTGACGCC